>CAZXEK010000038.1:0-12435 GCA_964639675.1 uncultured Candidatus Saccharibacteria bacterium | reverse complement strand
CATTCCAGGAGAAACCGCCAGATGTCTGTGCATGTTACCACAGTATGCTTGACTTTTCGGCTCATAAATATACTCTATAAGTAGATTATTCTATACATAGGTCTTTGAAAATTTGTCGGATAAAGAAAACTAACGAAGGAGGGAAGATCAGTATGAGTGAGGCTAAGAGTGACGTAAGTAAGTTTCTATCGCTGAGTCGCTTGGCTTCGAAGATTATTTCTGAAAAACTTTTTTGGACAGGGACATTTGATCAATATTTGAAGATCGTAGCAGAAAATCCACTGGCCTCTGAGTCGGCCCATCAAAGACTATACCGATCGGTTATGGTTCATGGTTCCAAACCAAATTCATGGCTGGGTATTGATCATCAACATTATAATCTTTTTGACGATCCAATTGAGGACGGCAAGGATGCAATCTTTGGACTTGATCTGCATCTAGCTAAGCTTGTTGCGAAGCTTCGGGCTGCAGCCGAACGTCGTGGTCAAGAAGACCGCTTTCTTCTGCTTCATGGGCCGGTTGGTTCTTCTAAAAGTACGATTACTCGTCTCTTGAAGAAGAATCTTTGCTGGTTTACTTCTATTGATGAAGGGCAGCTTTATACTCACTCTTGGGTTGTTGATTCGGGCGATACTGAGGGACATCTGATTCTTGGATTGATGGATGCTATCTCTGGTCACGAAGCTGCATGTCCAGTTCACGAAGATCCCTTCATGCTTCTGCCAATTGATGCCAGGAGAGAGATCCAGGATTTCTTGAATGCTCAAGTGCTTTCGAAATACGGCAAGGGTACTGATTTTCCAGAGGATAAATATATTGAGATCAAGGGGACTCCTTGCCCATTCTGTCGCCAGGCTTATAGCGCATTTCTAGCGAGAGAACATGGCGACTGGAGACGTGTCTTAGAGAGACATCTTAAGATTAAGCGACTTATATTCTCTGAAGAGGATCGGATTGGTATTGGTTCATTTAGACCGAAAGACGAGAAAAACCAGGACTCCACTGAGATTTCTGGAGATATTAACTATCGAAAGATTGCTCAGATCGGATCAGAGTCTGACCCGAGGGCTTTTAACTTCGACGGTGAATCACAGGTATCGAATAGGGGCCTATTCTATATTGAAGAGGTTTGTAAACTTGATAAGGCCTTTCTCTATGACTTCTTGGGTCTAACTCAAGAGCATGAGATCAAGCCGAAACGTTTTCGAGTTATGACCATTGATGCAGTTCATATTGGTAGCACGAACAATCCTGAATTTGAGAAGTTGCTTAATGATGACACGATGGAAGCTTTCCGCGACAGAACCACTCGAATTGACATCCCATATATTATTAGAGTTTCTGACGAGGAAAAGATTTACGATAGGATCTATAACAGTCGCAATAAACTCTACAATAAGGGAAAACATATTCTTGCTCCTCATACTAATCACGTGGCTTCGATGTTTGCTGTGGCCACTCGAGTTGAGGATCCGGAAAATGTTGCCATCTCTTTGATGCAAAAAGTGAAGGCTTACGATGGGCACCGTATTTCAGGCATCACTGAACAGAAGATTAGGGAGCTGGCTGAGTCTTCTCTTTCGGAAGGTATGAAGGTTGCGGTTTCTCCTCGCTATGTTCAGGATATGATCGGTTCTGCCAGAGTCACTTTCGATTCCCCCTGCGTTACTCCGTATATGGTTTTGGAGGCACTGGAGAAGGGACTTAGTAATAATAGTTTGGTTAAGGGTAATAGTAGGATTGAAGCTTATAAAACTCTTCTTTCTAAGATTAGGCAAGAGCTTGACGACATGATTCGTGAGGAGCTCCAAGAGGTCATCGGTGGCGATAAGGATGCTCTCACTGAACTTTGGGAGAATTACCTGAAAAACCTCATTGCCTATGTCGAGAAAGAGAAAGTTTATAATGAGCATACTCATGAGCAGCAGCCTCCAAATGAACGTCTAATGAGAGAGATTGAAGGTCAGATTAAGATTGATGACAAGCAGAAAGATGAGTTTCGTTCTAAGATTATGAGGAACATCGGAGCTTTCGCCGCTAGGAATAGGAAGTTTGATTGGCAGTCTGATCAAGAGTTGCGTAATGCCTTGAGGCGTAAGCTTTTCAACGACAGAAAAGATTGGATTAATCTTTCTAAGTTGAATACAGGCGTTATGTCTAAGGAAGATCAGGGTAAGCTGAATGTTATAAAGCAACGGCTGATAACTGATTTTGGTTATTGCAGTTATTGTGCTGATGTCGTGCTTTCTGTTTCTTCCTCTGTTTTTAGTAGTGGTGGTAATAAGTAGTTGATGAGAGTTTATGTTTGGGGTGGTGTTGGTTTTCCTCCACCACCCTATTTTATTTAGGAAAATTAAGAAAGGTGGGAGGTCTGTCTAATGGGAAGAAGAATCAAGCAGGATGAGCAAGAGTTTATGGATATCATTAAGCGTAGGATTAAGAATCGTGATGACCTTTTGGGTTTTATCCGAAGAGGGGAGCTTATTGTTCCGGATAAGAAGGGCGGTGGATTCAAAATTCCAATGCCCGAGATTCATATTCCTCGCTTTCGAATTGTTCCTCCTCCAGAGGATTCTGATGATGGAGATAATGATGGCGATCAGGGTGCTGGTCCTGCTATCGGGGTGGGACAAAATCCAGCAGTTAAACCGGGTGATGTCTTGGGTGAAGTTCCCAGTGAAGATGGGGAGGGTGATGGCGATAGGCGGGCTGGCCGTGGCAACGGTAATGGTAGAATCCCCATAGAGCTTTCTGAAGAAGAGTCTGTTCAACTTTTGATGGAGATTCTTGAACTGCCTAGAATTCTGCCTAAGGGTTCTAAGAATATTAAAATTGAAGAGAAGAAATATACGGAGATTAGAACGACTGGTCCAGATTCGTTGCTTCACAAGAGACGAACAATCAAGGAAGCACTTAAGCGTGCCATTATTGAAGGGACATACAGGCCAGATGATCCGAAGATTGTCCCTGTCCGTAAGGATAGGCGATATCGTGCCTCGGAGATCATTACTAGACCACAGAACAATGCAGTGATTTTCTACATGATGGATGTTTCTGGCTCAATGAGCGATGAAGATAGAAGGATTGTTCGATTCACCTGCGCTCTCATCTCTTTTTGGCTTAGGGCTAACTATGATGGTGTCGAAGAGGTTTGGATTCTTCATGATGATAAAGCTGATAGGGTTACTCGAGAGGAATTTATTACACCATCTTCTCGTTCTGGTGGGACGACAATATCTTCAGCTCATGAATTGATGGTCAAGATCTATGAAGATGAGTTTGATCCAGCACAGTGGAACATCTATCCATTCTATTTTTCGGATGGATTTAATTGGGGTGGAGACGATGCGGTTTGCTTGAGGCTTCTTAATGAGAAGATTTTGCCGGCGGTCAATCAATATTCTTATGCAGAAATTGCCGCTGAGAGACCTTGGATGTCAGATGTAGCGAAGGGTAAAACTGGGAATTTTTCTCCGGCAGGTAGCTTCGGTCATATGCTGGCAGACAATTTTATGGGATCTGAAAAGGTGGAGGTCGCCAACTTTCGCAGTATGGAAGAGGTCCCTGCTGCAATAAAAGTGTTCTTTGGAAAGGGGAGATAGTATGTCTAAAAACATGAAGTTTCCGACTGATCTGAAGTGTCATAAGTATGAGATTGAAAGAATTGGCAGACGTTTGGGGTATAAGTTTCGGCCGATTGTTTACGAGATGGTTGATTCTGAACATATGAGCGAGCTCGCGGCCTTTCATGGTTATCCAGAGCGTTACCATCATTGGACATTTGGTCAGGAGAGTTATCAGCTTAAGACGCAGTTGACTAGATTTGGTTTGGGGACGATTTATGAGATGGTGGTCCCAACACATCCATGTTATGCATATCTTTTGGATACCAACTTGCTTCTTTCCCAGAAGTCTGTTATGGCCCATGTTGTTGGCCACAAAGACTTCTTTGATAATAATTTTTGGTTTGTTAATGGTGTTCCAGATAATTTGCATAGAATTTTTGCCGATAATGCTAATAAAATTGATGAATTTCGTGCTCAAGTTGGTAGACCCGCAGTCGATAACTTTATCGAAAGATGTCTGTCTTTGGACAACATGATAGATATTCTTGATGCCTCCTTACGGCGGTTGCCGTTTCGGGATGGTGGGAATAGTCATGATGGAAAGTTGCCGAAAGAACCCTTTCGGATAAAAACTAGGGGGGATTTCGCACCTTATCTTGATAAAATACTGAATCCGCCGGAGTTGCTTGAGAAGAAGCAAAAAGTAATTGATTTGGAAGAGAAGCGAGAGTCCGATATTTTGCGAGGGCTTCTGATTCCAGAGTCTCCAGTTAGAGACATTATGGGATTTCTTTACAAATATTCTTCGCTCGAACCTTGGCAGAGAGAGATCGTTAGGATTATTGGTCAGGAGTCTCACGATCTTTCTGTTGGTGCTCAGACACAAATTATGAACGAAGGTTGGGCCTCGACCAGCGAAGCTCTAATTATGGTTGATGAGCTTGCTGGAGATGCTTCGGAGATGAGTTGTTTCGCTAGACATTATTCTAGTGTCTTAAGACCTGGCCAGGGCATCAACCCTTATCTTTTAGGTAGGGATTTGTGGCAAGATATTAAATGGCGTTTCGACACTGGGAGACACGGTACGATTTATGATGAGTGTAAACAGATCGATATTATTGATCGGTGGGACGAGTTTATCGTTTTTAAGGTTTTGGCTGAAAGATATGGAACAAAAAATCTACTTAGTAATGAATCTTTTAAGCGTGATTGGTCCGAGTTTTGTACCTTGATAGAAGAAACAATGAGTGGTCGTGGCGCAATCCTCCCCGCATTTTTCTGTAAGAATGGTTGGGTTGTAGAATGGCTAGCTCTCGATAGTGTCGAGGCCACATTGGAAGATTTTCAGCGGAAATTGACCAAAGTATCTTTAGCTGAACAAGAGATTGCTGCTATTATGGAGAAAGCTGATTTAACCTGTGATGATCCGCTTCGATTTAAGTTTCGTTACGAAGTTTGTAAAAGTAATAAGTTTGATCCTGATTTGGATTGGACAGAAGAAGAGGTTATTTCTAAGATAGATTATCTTCTTAAATTGCGGAAGTTTAGGAATGGATTTGACGATAATTTAATTAAGAGATCTTCCTATATTATTCCCGAATCTTGGATAGATTGGGTGAATCGTTATGGTGATAAGGTAGAACTAGGTCGTGGTCAAGATAAAATGTTTGAGGTGCGTGGGACGTACAATGATGTTTCCTTCATTCGGGAGTTTTTTACAGAAGAGTTTTGTCAGAAGAAGGGGTTCTTCACTATTGGTATCGCCGAAGAGTTTGATCAGAATAGTTGGACTACACAGGATGTTTATGTGGCTAAATCGAAGAACTTTGAGAAGATTAGGGAGGCCATTATCTCGTCTCGTTTGAATCTTGGAGGGCCTAAGATCGAACTAGTTGATGCCAATTTCAACAATAATAGAGAACTCCTGTTAGTCTATCGAGCTGATGGTCGTGGAGACTTGGACGTACCGGACATTCCTGAAGTTTTGTCAAGGCTTTACCATGTTTGGGGTTATAATAAGCCGGTCCACTTAGAAACTTTTGAAACTAAGTATCCCTCTAAGGCGCCATGGTATGATAGATGGAGACCAGATGGTTCCCCAGCCCCGCCCAAGGATCGTCCGACGAGAAAGGTTCTTAGGTGGACATTGACTGGGGCAGTTTTTGAGAGGAAAGAGATAATGCTTAAAGATGCTCATCCAGTAACTCGAGCGATTTATATAGATCTTTTATATTCTAAATAGAAACCACCCCGTCGTGTCCAAACGACGGGTTTTTATATGTCAGATTTTGTGCTATTATTCTTCAGATGAAAAAAGTTGACACTATGATTTTGTATCATGCTGAATGTCCCGATGGGTTTGCAGCAAGTTTCGCTGCCTGGAAGAAGTTCGGTAGCAAGGCCACATATGTCCCAGTTTATCACAATACCAAGCCACCGGAAGAGATATATGGCAAAGATGTGTACACACTGGATTACAGTTATAAGTTGGAGGTAGTTAAGGAGATTCTGACGCGAGTTAGATCTCTAACAATAATTGATCACCACGTCAGTAATATCGAAGCAGTTAAACTAGCTGGCGGTGTGATGAATCTGAACCATTCTGGTAGCGTTTTAGCTTGGAGATATTTTCATCCTGAGAAAAAAGTCCCACGGCTTTTTAGAAATATAGAAGATATAGATATTTGGAAATTTAAGGTTCCATATACTAATGAGCTAGCAGAGATAACCACTCTTTATCCTCAGGTTTATGGGGACTGGGATAAAATAGTTAGAGAGGTTGAAACCAAAGAGGGTTTAAAAAAATATGTTGCAGAGGGTAGAATTTTGTTAAAAAAAAGGGATGATCTCGTTTCGAAAATTTCGGTTTATGCCGAAGAGGTTTTGTTTGAAGGTTATCAATGTCTAATGGCTAATTCGCCTGTTTACACTTCACATATCGGTAGTCTTTTATATAAACAAAAGCCACCGATGTCGATAATCTGGTCTCGCCGAGGCAAGAAGATTGTCGTAAGTCTTCGTTCGGATGGAACAGTCGACGTGGCGAAGATTGCCGAGAAGTATGGTGGAGGTGGGCACAAGGCTGCCGCCGGCTTCTCTTGGGAGCAAGATGACTTTCTGAAATTGATGCACCTTGAATTCTAAACACTCCAGCCTAAAATCACTTTTCCTGCTCACTGCCATGAGGGAAATTCGCGATAAAAGTAATTTTAGGCTTCCGCGAATTCTAAACACTCCAGCCTAAAATCACTTTTCCTGCGGAGAGTCATGAGGGAAATTCGCAACAAAAGTAATTTTAGGCTTCCGCCTACTCAGAGTTGTGGGTAGATACTGTGTTATTGCCAGCTTAATTCACGAATCGGGTTAAACTTTTAAGACACTTAAATAACAAAGGCTGTTTTTTATAGGAATACAAAAATTTGACAATCTCGCGCCCATAAGTAGTATATATTTATTAAGCCCGAAGGGGCGGTTTTTAATAAGGTAGATTTTAGAAAAAAGATAATATATAATAAAAAACATGTCTTTTGGAGATTATATGAATGAAACAAAGGGGGAGTTGAAGCATGTTAGTTGGCCTTCAAAAAGTCAGACTATTAATTACACTTTGATAGTTATCGGGGTATCTATTATTACTGCCATATTTCTGTCAGTCTTTGATGGCCTTTTTGTTTATATATTAGAAAAATTTGTTTTAAAGAGCTAATAAATATGCCAAAGCAAGATGTACAATCAGAGAGAAACTGGTATGCCATCCATACCTATGCCGGTTACGAGAATGCTGTCCTCCGAAATCTAAAACAGCGTATTGAATCTTTAGGTATGGAAGATAAGATTTTTAACGTTGTCCTGCCTGTAGAGAAAAAGGTTAAGATAAAGGGTGGCAAGAGAGTGACTGTTGAGGAGAAGATATACCCGGGTTATGTTTTGGTTGATATGGTGGTGACTGATGATTCTTGGTATGTCGTTCGAAATACTCCGAGGGTGACAGGTTTCGTTGGGGCTGGTGTCCGTCCTGTGCCACTTGATAAGGCAGAGATAGAGGGTCTGTTTAAGAGGATGGGGGCTGAGACTCCTAAGCACAAGATTGACCTCTTGGCTGGCGATCTCATTAAGGTTCACGATGGCCCGTTTAAAGATTTTGAGGGTAAGGTTTCAGAGTTAGATCAAGAGAGAGGTAAGGTTAAGGTTCTAGTGTCTATGTTTGGTCGCGAGACCCCAGTGGAACTCGACTTCTTGCAAGTTGCAAAAGTTTAGAAAAATAATATTAAATAAGATGGCAGAAAAAAAAGTAACTAAAAAGATAAAACTTCAAATTCCGGCTGGTAAGGCTACTCCTACACCACCAGTTGGTCCAGCTTTGGGACAAGCCGGAGTTAATATTGGTGAATTTATCACTAAGTTTAATGCAGCTACAGCTTCGATGATGGGAGATATAATTCCTGTCGAGATCTCGGTTTACGACAATAGAAGTTTTGATTTTATACTAAAGACACCACCAGCTTCAAATCTTTTAGTTAAGGCTGCTGGTGTGGAGAAGGGCTCAGGTACAAATACTAAAAAGAAGGCTGGTAGGGTTACGAAAGTTCAACTTAGGGAGATTGCTGAAAAGAAGATGAAGGATCTTACGGCCGCCTCAGTTGAAGCTGCTATGAAGACAGTTGCTGGTACCGCCCGCTCAATGGGGATTGAAATAGTTGGATAAAATAATAAGTTTTATATATTAAAAAATAACTCCTATCGCGGAGCTATTTTTTAATATCTCTATCCTTATATAATCTCGGGAGCATCATGGTTGGGTCCCATGTTCTCTGGAGCTTTTTCTGATCAGTATGTTCTTGATACTTGCCCTCTTTATTGTAACTATCTTTTATGATTGGCCCGACTTCGAAAAATATTATCTGGGCGATTCTTCTTCCGACCACCAGAGGGATCGTGTGGTGTTTTGAATTGTTGGTGATCTCCATTGTCCAGCGATTAGTGTAGCCGACATCTCCCCAGCCAGCACACTTGCAAACCTCGATGAAACTTCTACCCATCGATGATCTAGCCTTCATCATGGTGGTGATGATATTTTGTCCGCCGATAAACTCTTTGGTATGGGCTAGGATTGTCTCTCCTGGTCCTAGTAGTATAACCTCATCGTTTTCATTTATACCTTCTAGCTCGTCTGCTTTAAGGAGGTCTTTGGCCCGTTTAGCTTTATCTGGTTTTGTACCCCAGACTCTCTCTGTGTGTTTCTGACTATAAATATTGTAGATTCGCATCTTCTTGCCAATCTTTTTTTCTCGAAAATAAAATTCACCAAGTGAAACATCATAGCTTGATGTAGCCAGGTTGGCTGGCTTGAACGGGTCAATAATAATATTGCCCTGTTTTATATGCTCTACTATTTTTTTATCTGACAGGGCCATTTTTTAAGTATATAGCAAAGTTTTTAAAAAAAACAGTTGCGCATATTAATATATTGAATATCGTACTCATCCCTTACACATCAGACGATCGTCTGATGTGTAAGATGAACAGATTACTGTGGTTATATATAGTCCAATATTGGGATATTACAAACATGATATTACAAACATGATATTACAAACATTTGCATAACCTCACAACATTTTGACTTTAGATCTGCAGTCTGTTAAAACATAGTCGGAAGGAGGTTCATCGACATGATGCCTAAGGTATTGGTTTTTGTACGGCACGGTGAGTCAGAGGGTAATTTCGTTAAGAGAAAGAATTCTCGAGGTGACAGTAGTGCTTTTACTCCGGAATTTCTTGATCGCCATAGTTCCAAATTTCGTTTGACAGATAAGGGTCGGGATCAGGCGGTTATAACCGGGGAATGGATCAGGGCGAATAGTTCTACTTGTTTTGACCGCTATTATGTTTCTGAGTATACAAGAGCCTTGGAGACCGCAGCACTTTTAGGGTTTAAAGATGCAAAATGGCGAAAGGAGTTTGATCTTCGGGAGCGTGACTATGGTTTTATGGATCTTTTATCGCCGGAACAGAGGGAGAGTTTTTACGGTGAGGAGATTAAGATTGCCAAGAAAGATAGATTTCTGATGCCTATACCTGGTGGTGGTGAATCTATTGCCACCATGTGCATGCGTGTACGAATGCTCTTCGATACCCTCCATCGCGAATGTTCTTACGATAGAGTTTGTATTGTTTCTCATGGGGAGCTGATTTGGGGTTGTCGAATTAGGCTTGAGAGGATCACAATGGATAGATATCATGAGTTGATTGAATCCAAAGATCCCTTTAATCGGATTCACAACTGCCAGGTTCTAGAATACACTAGAGTTGATCCTCATTCTGGTATTGAGTTTAACTATTATAAATGGATGAGATCTGTTTGCCCGGTTGCTCTGTCTTTGTCTAGAAACGAATGGGTACCAATTGTCAGGACGAAGTTTAGTAATGAAGAGCTTCTTCTGGAGGCCGAAAGGTATCCTCGACAGATAAAATAGATATTCCCCCGACATGTATCGGGGGATTTTTATTTAACAAATAAAACTATCAAAGTTCGATTTTGATAGTTGGGGAGATGGTAAGAGCGCATCTGCTCACAAAGCTGAGTAGGCTTTAGTGTTTGGGATTTAGGACATTATTCAGAGTTGTGAGCAGATACGTAAGAGTAGGTAGGTAGATTTATTGAGCTGTGGTAGCCTAGATAGGTTATTGAACTTTGAAAAAATAATATTTAGGTTTATGATTGGAGGTAAAGATGAGACAATATCTAAATTTACTACAAGACATTTTGGATAATGGAGTTGAGAAGCCGAATCGTACTGGTATAGACACCATCTCGGTGTTTGGGCGACAGATGCGCTTCGATCTCCAAGAGGGCTTTCCTCTGATTACGACCAAGAAGGTCCACCTGAAATCTATAATCCACGAACTCCTCTGGTTTCTTTCGGGGAGTACGAACATTAAGTATCTAAAAGATAATGGGATCAGGATTTGGGATGAATGGGCAGATAAAGATGGTGAACTAGGTCCGGTCTATGGCTTCCAGTGGCGTTCGTGGCCAGCACCAGATGGCCGGAAGATCGATCAGATAGAGGATGTAATTCAGAGGATCAAGTCTAAACCGAATGACCGACGTCTTATTGTCAGTGCTTGGAACGTTGCTCTCATAGACAAGATGAGGTTAGCACCTTGCCATACCTTCTTTCAGTTTTATGTGGCGAATGGAAAATTGTCTTGCCAGCTGTATCAGAGAAGTGCGGACATGTTCTTGGGGGTTCCGTTTAATATTGCTTCTTATGCTCTGCTTACAATGATGGTCGCCCAGGTTACGGATCTTAAGCCGGGCGAGTTCATTCATACCTTGGGTGACACACATATCTATGTGAATCACCTAGAGCAGGTTAAGGAGCAGCTGTCTCGCTCGCCCAGAGTCTTGCCTAAAATGGAGATAAATTCAGAAATTAAAAACATTTTTGATTTCAGATATGGGGATTTTGTTTTAGGTGGGTACGATCCGTATCCAGCGATTAAAGCGGAGGTGGCAGTATGATATCACTTTTTGTGGCGATGGATAAGAATAGGGCAATAGGGAAGAATGGTAAACTTCCATGGTATCTTCCAGCCGATCTAGCCTATTTTAAAAAGATGACCTTGGGACACCCAATTATAATGGGCAGAAAAACTTTTGAGTCCATTGGTCAGGCCTTACCCCGAAGGACGAACATTGTTGTCACTAGAAATCCCGATTGGCTCACTCAAAGACAGATAAATTGGCCTGGTACTACTATCTCTAGGGTTGGGAACTTGGAAAAGGCAATCTCGCTGGCTTTGACATCTGATGGCAACGAAGAGATATTTATCATCGGCGGCGGGGAGATATTTAAGGAGGGTATAGCTTTGGCAGATAAGCTATACGTTACAGAAGTTATGACTGAAGTTTCAGGAGCGGATGCTTTCTTCCCAGAGATTCCGTATCAAGCTTGGCAAGCCAGAAGCAGAGATCTTTTTTCTCGAGATGGCCATAATCTTTTTGATTATGATTTTGTAGTTTATGATAGAAAAGTTAAGGCACAAAGTCATGAAAAATAAAAAGAGCGCTAAGTTTATAGTCATAGAGGGCGGAGATGGTTCCGGTAAGGGAACAGTCATAGAGCTTCTTAAGGGAGATCCGGCCTATAAAGATTTCGTATTTACTCGTGAGCCGGGTGGGACAGAAGTGGGTGTTGAGATTCGCGAAGTCCTTCTTAGAACAAGGCAAGACGAGATTTCTTTTAAAGCAGATATGCTTCTCTATCTTGCTGATAGGGTCGAGCATTTAGAGAGGGTAGTTCTACCAGCGCTCTCTCTCGGTAAAAATGTTTTGTCTGATAGATATGAAGCTACTCTGTACGCATATCAGTTGTATGCCAGACAAAATGAAGAGCATGTGGAGATGTTTTTTGAACTCAAATCGCTACTTGGAATAATCACTCCAGATTTATATATTTTCTTAGACCAGGAGCCGGAGATATCTCTACAGAGAGCCAATCAGCGACCAGACGAGAAGAATCGTTTTGACACAAAGAGTTTTGACTTTTATGTCCGAGCCAGGAAGGCCTACCTCTCTTTCATGAGGTTTCATAATAGTAGGGTAGTTTATGTCGGAGCAGTAAAAACACCAGAGCGTGTCACCGAAGAGGTTTCTATCATAATAGATAACTTCTTAGCAAAAAGTAATTTATCTTGATTCTCATCCCCAGGCTAAAAAGCCTGGGGTTTTATTTTTTGTACATACCGCCCGGTTTTTAATACATATTATCTAACCACCACAAACCTTGCCTTACCGGAACGATCGTTCCGGTAAGGCAAGGTTTGTGGTGGTTAGATAATATGTATTAAAAACCGGGCGGTA
>CAZXEK010000037.1:0-11419 GCA_964639675.1 uncultured Candidatus Saccharibacteria bacterium | reverse complement strand
GACCCAAACTTAGGGCTTCTCTAGAAGAATATCTACCAACCTTTGAAGTTAGACTCGGAGGTCTTACTTCAATAGATATAACCAAAAAGGGGATTGATAAGGCTCATGGCATAAGAGAGATTGCAAAACTACTATCTGCTTCTATTGATGAGATGGTTTATACCGGCGATGCTCTCTTTGAAGGAGGAAATGATTTTGCTGTTATAAAAACTGGTGTTGATACTATTCCTATCTCTGGCCCCTCAGACGTAAAATATCTAATTCGTGAATTTCTTAAAAAGTAGAAGCTCTTTATTTTTTGGTATATTTTCTATATACTTTTAAGGCATGTCAGAAGAAAATTCTCCAAAGGGGCATCTGCACCCGATTACAATTTTGTCCCGCCAGATGATCAAGATTTTTATTGATCTCGGTTTTACTTTTGTGGAGGCACCGGAGCTTGAATCAGAGAAGTATAATTTCGATACTCTTAATTTTCCCACAGATCATCCTGCTCGCGATATGCAAGACACATTTTGGATTAAAGACAGGCCGGGCTATGTTCTCCGTACTCACGTCTCAAATACTCAGGTCAGGCATCTAGAGAAGTTTAGTGCACCAACTCGCATCGTCTATTTTGGCAGAGTATTTCGTTCTGAGGCGACTGATGCTACACACGAGGCGCAGTTTTACCAGCTTGAATGTTTGGTGGTAGATAAAACCTCAACCGTTGCTAATATGAAGGGGATGCTAGAGGCCGTTTTTCAGAAGCTTACAGGTGAGCGAACTAAGTTGCGTATTCGGCCCAGCTTCTTCCCTTTTGTTGAGCCGGGTTTTGAAATAGATCTGACCTGTTTTAAATGTTGGGGTAGTGGTAAGAGCTCTGGTACTACAGTCAGAGGAGCTTGTACTACTTGCAAGACGACGGGTTGGATTGAGATGGGGGGTGCTGGTATGGTACACCCGGCAGTCCTTAGTGCTGGTGGTATTGACCCCAATCAGTATAAGGGATTCGCTTTTGGTCTGGGTTTTGATCGTATGGTTATGATTAAGTACGGGGTTGAAGATATTAGGCACCTTTATTCTGGCGATTTACGTTTCGTTAATCAATTTTAAATTATGCGAGCTTCTTACAACTGGCTACAAGATAATTTCGAAGATAGATTACCCGCACCCGAAGTGATAAGGGAGTCTTTGATTATGCACGCTTTCGAGGTGGAGTCAGTAGAAGAGGTTGACGCACTGGGGGAAAAAGATTATCTATTCGATATCAAAATTTTACCGAATCGAGCACACGATTGTAATTCCCATTTAGGTATTGCTCGTGAGATCGCCATACTTTTCGATTTACCACTAAAACATACTAGGCGTGATATTTTTGCCGTTTCCCACAATTTGCCGTCACTTAATGTGACACTTGATGATTTAAAGCTCTGCCCGCGCTATATGGGTAGGTTGATAAAAAATATAAAGGTAGGCGAATCTCCACTTTGGCTTAAGCGTCGACTTTCTGCTATTGGCCAGAGGTCTATCAACAATATTGTTGATGCTGCTAATTATGTGATGTTTCAGACTGGTCAGCCCCTCCATGCTTTCGACGCAGATAAGGTTGTCTCGCTTAGAAATTCAACCTCGATGTCTATTAGAGTCAGGTCCGCTAAGGCTGGTGAACAGATGGTGACACTTGACGGTAAGGATCTTGTGCTCGATCCGTCAATGTTGATTATCGCCGATCTGGGTGGTCCCCTGGCCTTAGCGGGGATTAAGGGTGGAATCAAGGCGGCGACAACAGAAGAAACTACTAGCATTATTCTCGAGTCGGCCAACTTTGCTGCGGCACCAATTAGGAGGACTTCACAGAAAACTAGCATTCGGACAGATGCCTCATTTCGTTTTGAGCATGAACTTGCTCCAGAATTAGCGGAGTTGGGAATGAAAGAGTTGACCCGAATCATTTTAGAGTTGGCTTCGACAGACAGGACTTTAGTTGGTGGGGTAGTAGACATGTTTCCAGAGTCTCGTGGAATACAGCAAATTAGTTTTAACCAGAATGACATAGAGAGATTTTTGGGGATATCTATGGATAAGCAGATGATCGAGGAGTTACTGTCTAGGTTCAAGCGTCATGCGGGGTTTGATTGGGAGAAGGTGGGCGAGGATTATGTGGTAATGGTTCCAAACGAACGTCTGGATCTCGTCTGTATTTATGGTCCATATAGTGGCGGGTTAAAAGAAGATATAATAGAAGAATTGGCCAGAGTTAATGGTTATGAGAAAATTCCATTTGTTCCACTTACTGTTACAGCTCCTGGATTGGTGAATAAAGAGCGCTACTATTCTGATTCTATTCGTGACATTTTGGTTGGCGAAGGATTTTCAGAAGTTTATAACTATTCACTTGTCGGAGCAGGCGTGGCAGGGCAGGCCATTGAGTTGGCAAACCCTCTGACTGAAGATAAAAAATATTTAAGGACGAATTTGCGAGACGGATTGTCTCAAAAGTTGGCATACAATATTAAAAATAAAGATTTGTTGGGTATAGATCAGGTTAAGATTTTTGAGATAGGTCACGTTTTTCCATCGAACAATATGGATGGTGAAGAGGTGCATTGTTCTATCGCAGTCGAGTCTTTGGGGAAAAAAGATAGTGCTAAGGCATCGCTCGAGAGAGTTTTGAGTTTACTCTCACCACTTAAACCAAATGTAGAATTGGGTGAAGATGGTGTCATAGAGTTTGATATAAACAGATCGATTGTGAGTCTACCCAGTTTAGACAAGTATCAGGATAATCTTTACATCTCGCCAGATGTTGTATACAAACCAATCTCACCGTTTCCATTTGTCACTCGCGATATTGCTGTATTTGTGCCAGTAGATTTTGGAAGTGAAGGTGTCCTTGATTTGATAAAGGGGAGTGGTACAAATCTTTTAATTAAGATTAGACCCTTTGATCAGTTTATTAAGAAGTTTCCAGATGGAAGTCAGAAGATATCTTATGCCTTTAGGTTAGTTTTTCAGTCTAACGATAGGACATTAACTGGCGAAGAGATCAATATAATAATCCAGAGAATAACCAGTCTATTGAATAGTAAGGTTGGGTGGAAAGTCCGCTAGATCTCGGCTATTGATTGTGCTATAATATTACAAATTATGTCAGATAAAAACTCTCAAAGTGAGGCTTATGGGGCAGAGGATATTGTTGTTCTCGAGGGTTTAGAGCGCGTAAGAAAAAGACCAGGAATGTACATAGGATCTACTGGGCCGGATGGTTTGCATCATCTGGTTGTCGAGATCTTTGATAACTCTAGAGATGAAGCGATGGGTGGCTTTTGTGATGAGGTTGAGGTTGTACTTTTACCAGATGATATGATCAGGGTTGTAGACAATGGCAGAGGGATCCCAGTCGATGTTCTTAAGGGCACTAAGGTTTCAGCCCTAGAAATTGTTATGACCAAACTTCATGCTGGCGGTAAATTTGAAGGTACAGCTTATAAAATTTCTGGTGGACTGCATGGCGTCGGTGCTTCCGTGGTCAACGCTCTCTCTAGCTGGCTTAGGGTTGAAGTCTATAGGGAAGGTGCTAAATATTATCAAGAATATAAGGCGGGTAAGAAGATTCATGATGTCAAAAAAATAAAAAATAATGATCCGAGCTTACATGGAACAGTAACTACCTTTAAGGCCGATAGTACAATTTTCCCAGATATAAAATATGATTGGGATAGGATTGTGACCCACCTTCGCCAGCAAGCCTACCTTGTAAAGAAACTACGTATAAGGGTGGTTGATGCTAGGACTATCGATTCAAAGATCGACACGTCCTCAGTTTTTTATTTTGAGGAATTAAATATTGAGGTACCATCTGAAACCTTTTATTTTGAAGGGGGGCTTCTGTCATTAGTTAAGTTTTATAATCTTAAGCAGACTCCTTTACATAAAAATATTTTTTATATAGAAAAAGAATCGAATGGAGTTATGGTAGAGATTGCCTTACAATATATTGATGATATCTCATCTCGCGAAGTAAGTTACGCGAATAATACCAATACACCGGAGGGTGGTATGCATCTGACTGGCTTCAGGACTGCCTTAACTAGACTTTTAAATGATTATGCTCGTAAAAATAATCTACTTAAGGAGGGGGAAGATAATTTTATTGGAGAAGATGTCAGAGAAGGTATAACGACAGTGGTTTCTGTTAAGCTTCGGGATCCACAATTTGAGGGTCAGACTAAGGCCAAGCTTGGCAGTGTAGAAGCCAGGGGAGCAGTGGAGACAGTTTTTGGAGAAGCCTTCAGTCATTTCTTAGAAGAGAAGCCAGAGGACGCTCGAGGTATTATTAGTAAGGTTATTTTGGCTCTTAAGGCTAGAAAGGCAGCCAAGGCCGCGAAAGATAGTGTTTTGCGTAAGGGCGCACTGGAGGGCATGACACTTCCGGGTAAGCTTGCTGATTGTCAGACCAGAAAGGCCGAAGAGGCTGAGTTGTTTATTGTTGAGGGAGATTCTGCGGGTGGTTCGTCGAAGCAAGGTCGTGATAGAAGAACCCAGGCCGTTTTGCCACTTAAGGGTAAAATTCTAAATGTCGAGAGGACTCGTTTAGATAAAGTATTGACCTCTAATGAGGTTAAGGCTTTAGTTATTGCGATGGGTACGGCTATCGGGGATGCTTTTGATATAAGTAAATTGAGGTATCATAAAATTATTATAGCGACTGATGCCGATGTTGACGGTGCCCATATTAGGACTTTACTGCTAACTCTTTTTTATCGTTACTATATTCCCCTGATAGAAGCTGGCCATATTTATATAGCCCAACCACCGCTTTACAAAATTAAAAAAGGTAAGGAAGTCTCTTACGCTTATAGCGATGAAGAGAAGAATAAAATAGTCGGTAAGAGTGATTTGATCGGAGGAGATTTGGAAACAGAAGAGCCAGAAGAGACGGGTGACGCAGAGGAGCCTGCCGAGAATATTGAAACGAAGAAAAATACTAAAGTTAATATTCAGCGATATAAGGGACTGGGTGAAATGAATCCAGAGGAACTTTGGGAAACTACCATGGACCCAGTAAGAAGAATTCTTAAGCAGGTGACAATTAAAGACGCCGTCTTAGCTAATGAGACCTTTGATGTACTAATGGGAACGGAAGTTTTACCGAGAAAACTTTTCATTCAAAGTCATGCGAAGCTGGCGGAGATCGATGCTTAGTTTCTAAGTATAAGAGGTTAGTACAAGTATGAGGTTTATAAAAATTATTTTTACCATCTCACTTTTATTACCGAACTTTTCTTATGCCGCGGAAACTTTAAAAAATACAGGTCTGATACCAAGTAACATATGGTATTCTAAAGACCCATTTTTTGTAGATGATAGAATTAGAATATACTCGGTAATATTCAACGGATCTGGTAAGGATTTACGTGGCCGGGTTAATTTTTATGATAATAAGGCATTAATTTGTACTAGTGATTTTTTTGCGGTATCCCAGAAGATGAGTGAAGTCTGGTGCGACTGGTTAGTCTCAGCAGGTAAACATCGAGTTTCAATCACAATAACCAACCCGAGAACTTCTGCTCCCGGCGAAGAAGAACAATCTGTATCGCTTGCCAATAGCGAACTAGCTATTAACGAAAGATTGGTTGAAGCCGCTCCGACTGTTCCTCTTGATCCAAAAAATAGTTTGGCCGATAGTGGACCGGCGTCTATAGAGGATAAAAAATCTGATTCCAGTTTCATCGATAAGGTTGTCAGTTTCCTTTCGAATTCTCCTTCTGTTGTAGTGGAGGG
Organism: uncultured Candidatus Saccharibacteria bacterium; assembly: GCA_964639675.1. Taxonomy (GTDB): domain Bacteria; phylum Patescibacteriota; class Minisyncoccia; order Phycocordibacterales; family UBA12445; genus JACQCV01. Next base: position 5,653 of record CAZXEK010000037.1, on the reverse strand, counting down.
CAATAAACAGAACAAGCCCAGTCTATCTTTCGAGAGGAATACCTCGCCTATTTTAAAGAATGATTTAAATAGGGATAAAAATTTGTCTAATGAAGATATTAATCTTAAGAATGTTAAACCTAAAACTTCACAACAAGCCCTCGTTTCATTTCCCTATATAAATAAAAATATTGCCAGCGTAAAAGATCAGACCTCTTTATTTATAGATCGTCACCCAGTACTTCTTGCTATTAAAGATGGCTTGTCTTCCTTCTTCGAAACCGTCAGAGAGTGGATACTTTCTAAGCTGAAGAATGCTTCTACTAATGATAGTAAGCCGCTGGCTTATACAATGCTATTCTTCTATATTATTGCTAGATTCATCTTGGAGAGCCCCATTATTTTGGCTTTATTGGGGCTATATCTCTTTTGGAGACTAATGAAATTTTTATTTTAGGTATACCGTTAAAATTAGAAACTATTTTTTTTGCCATCTTCCACTAACTCCAGCTCCAAGTAATTTTTGACTTCCACTAATTGGTAGCGTGATCTCATTGGTTGTGATGGTACCATTATAGTTACCAAGTGCACTGTTTAGAATATTACCTATTACTGTTGGACCAAGCCCAGAAGTGTAGGAGTTGATCAGGAAGAATAATGGCTCATTCTCAAGAAGGTCAGTAGAGTTTTTTACTAGTGGCCAGAGCATCTTCTCTATTTTCCATGTTTCTCCTTTTGTCCCCTTGCCATAAGATGGGGGGTCCATTATTACAGCATCGTATTTAGCACCCCTCCTTTTTTCTCTAAGAACGAATTTTGAAACGTCATCTACAATCCATTTTGCCTCGACGTTATTTAATTTGGCATTCTCGCTTGCCCAGTCGACCATACCCTTTGACGCATCAACATGAGTGACATCGGCGCCTGCTTTGGCACATGCGATAGTAGCCCCTCCTGTATATGCGAATAGATTTAAGATTTTTATTTTTGAACTATAATTTTGCTCTTTACTTTTTGCATTTTTAATTTGCTCAGTCATCCAAGTCCAGTTGACTACTTGTTCGGGGAATAACCCCATATGTTTAAAGTCAGTCGGTTTGATCCAGAATTTGAGATTACCCTGACCTGGTAAGTCGCAATTAATTTGTGACCGCCCTGGTAGTTGTTTTATGAAATCCCATTTTCCACTAGCCTTTGTTCTGGTGTATGTTCCATCGGCCTTGCTCCAGAGCCCCGGTTTTTCTTTTGGCCAGAGGACTTGTGGGTCGGGTCTGGACAAAATAAAACTGTTAGGTTCTTTCCCCCATTTTTCTAGTTTGGCACCATCACCAGAGTCTAGGATTTCGTACTCTTTCCAATTGTCTGCAATAAGCATAAACCCTTGATTTATTATCTAATTTGTAATACTGTTATAGCATACTTAACTTTATTGAACAATTTTATGTCCCAAAAACATTTAATAGGATTACGTTGTAATAACTGCGGCCGAGTGGGCTATATATCTCGTAAAAATCAGAAGCAGGTTGAAAGAAAGATTGAATTCAGTAAATATTGTAAATGGTGTAAGAAGCACACCCTGCACAAAGAGGCTAAACTTCCGATTAAACCTGCGCCAAAGAAGCAAGACCCAAAGGTAAAAAAGGCTCCAGAAATAAAAGGGAAGAAAATTCTTAAAGATAAGGAGACTAAGGTTCCAGCTGAGGAAACTTCGAAAGCTGATAAAACTCCAAAAATTCCAAAGACAAAAAAAGCCAAGGAATAAATCTATTTTTTTACTAACTGTTTTATCCTCACGGCTGTGAGGATAAAACAGTGTTTCAATAAGTTGGCTTTTTGTGTTGTATGGGCTATATTTATTCTATCCTGGGAGATTAGTTAAGTGGTATAACAGCGGTCTCCAAAACCGCGGTCGGGGGTTCGATTCCCTCATCTCTCGCCAATGCTTAATAAAGATAGCCCTGAAATTATCTTAACTGTCGGTCAGTTTTTGGACGGTGTTAATTACATGCTTTCGACCGGGTGTCCGAGTGTTATGGGTGAAGTTAGCGAATTTAAATCATCGAGTCGATGGGTTTCTTTTACTTTACAAGATAACCATCCTGACACAGCTCGAGGCAGGGGAGAGAGGGCGATCTTGAAATGCGTGATGGGTATCTGGGATTTTAAGAGAATCGGCATAGAGGTTCAAGATGGGATGGAGGTCAAGGTTGGTGGAACGGCTCGTATCACCAAATCTTATGGCAGTTTTGGTTTTTGGGTCACTAGCATTGAGCCGGTTGGTGAAGGATCCTTAAAGAAGGCTTATCAACTTTTATTAAAGAAGTTGGACTCAGAGGGACTTTTTACCAGGAAACGTGAGCTACCCTCTTTTATTTCCAAGATCGGTGTTGTCTCATCTAGAGATGGGGTAGTCATCCATGATTTTTTAAATAATCTAAAACCACTTGATCTTAAGATAAGTTTTTTAAACTCGAGGGTTGAGGGTAAAGATGCAGTACATCAACTCGTCAGTGCTATTGGTTGGTTTAATGAAAGACTTCCCCATTTGGACGTTTTAGTTGTAATAAGAGGAGGGGGTAGTTTAGAGAGTATGCAGGCTTTTAATAATGAAGCGGTCTGTCGTGAGATCTTCGCTTCTAAAATTCCGATCATCGCTGGTATAGGTCACGACGTCGATGTACCACTTGCCTGTATGGTCGCTGACTTATCCGTTTCGACCCCCACAGCATCTGCCAATATTATAAATAGTTCTTGGGATTCTTTGATTTTTGGTCTACCAGTTTTTCAGGATAAGATTTTGGGTGGGTATACTGCAACCATTGGACAAGTTCAAAATAGGGCTCAAAATTTTGTATCGGGGATGGTTTTTCACATCAAGTCTATATTTACAAATTTTGCGATGCTCTCAGAGAGGATTGTTAAGGATGCAATTAGGAATATTTCAGATTCCATAAATAGAAAGATAGAATTTATCAACAGGGCTGAGAAGATAATAAATATTGCTAATCCAGAGAGGAGTTTGAGATTGGGGTATAGTCTAACCACTGGAGCCAATGGTAAGATTGTCCGAGACGCTAAGGATGTTAGGAGGGGAGAGATATTAAAAACTTTATTAGCTAACAGCTCTATTGAATCAGTTGTAGAGAGAATAAATTTATGAAGAAACTAGATATAAATGAAGCGTTAAAAAAATTGGAAGGGATAGCCAATTGGTTTGAAAAGGAGGAGGCAGTAGATGTGGAAAGGGGAATAGATAAGGTTAAGGAAGGTGTCCTTCTAATTAAACAGCTCCGCGATAGATTAAAGGAGGTTTCGAATGAATTTAACGAGATTAAGGCAGAATTAGAATAAGGAAAAATGAACCAACAGGTATCTAACTATTTAAGTCAGACTTCAATAGTTATTTTGTATAAAGTTTGAGGTTAACGTTTTTATTTTTTCGTTATCTTTAGGATCAAACCAATTAATTCTTTTATCTCTTTTAAACCAGGTCATCTGCCTTTTAGCATATTGATTGATGGCAGTTGAAAGTTTTTCACTCATCTCATTTTTAGTCATCTTTCCCCTGAGATAGTTAGCTACGAACCTGTATTCTAGACCAAGATCGTTTAATCTCTTCCAAGGCAAGCCAGATCTTTTTAATTTTCTAACTTCAGTTATCATTCCACCTAGCAATCTTTTTAAAAGTCTGGTTTTTATCCTCTCTTGCAATATTTTTTTATCAAGCGTTAACCCAACCTGTAGAAATTCATAGTCCTTACCTCCCCTTAATTTAATTTTTGGGACAGTCCCTATGGCCCTAGCGATCTCAATGGCTCGCACCAATCTAACCTTATTTTTATGGTCTATGTTTTTCGCGCGTCTATGGTCAAGTTTATTTAATTCTTCAAAGAGTTCCTTCAGCGATTTTTTTTCTAATTCTTTTCTTAATTTTGAATTTGGTGGGATATCAGGAACTATTAAATTATCAACTATAGATTGGATATATAGACCCGTACCGCCACAAATTATTGGCAGCTTATTTTTGCCTATTATTTTTTCTATAGCTTCGGTAGCTAGTTTTTTATAATCAGCAACTGTGAATACTTTTTTGGGGGAGACTACATCTAGTAGATAGTGAGTGACACCCCGCATCTCTTTCTTTGTAACCTTACCAGTGCCAATATTCATGTCAGTATAAACCTGCCTTGAATCAGCTGAAATAATCTCACCATTAAACTTCCTGGCCATTAAAACAGCTAGATCACTTTTACCTGTAGCTGTTGGTCCTAGTATTACTAATATTTTACTTCTTATTTTTTGGGTCATCTTTTTTAAAAAATCCCCAAGTTGTAGCTTGGGGTGTGAATTTTAATTTATTTTACGTTTTTTTTAATTCACTATTTTTTTGGACTCTTCGATGTAGTTAGATTCCTTTAGTGATTTTTCATTCTGCTTAGATTCGTCAGTGGTGATTGGAGAATTAATCGGTGGTCCTGGTTCTTTATACCCAATAGTCTTGGCCTCCGCTTCAGTCATGAACCGATCACCTCGGGCCAAATCTGCAAATATAACTGTGTCTCCGAATCTTCCAATAAAATAGTTCTTGAGGTTATGTTTTTCTAAGAAATCTTTTAAGGACTGACTGCCGGGATCTTTTTTTGAAGTCAGTTCGTTGATATTGTGGATAGTTCCACTATTAGGCAAGAAGAGTATGGGAGAGTGATTGACCTCTTGGTTAAATTCGAAATCCACCATATCTCCTCCGATATCGATTTTCCCTGTGATCATGTCACAGAAACTCAAAGCAACGATTAAATTATTGGCAAGGGCTTCAGTAAATCCTGGAATCTCATTAATTACCCTTGAGAGGTCTTTGGCACTAATTGGTATGGGCTCTTTGTGGTCCATTAACCAGATTAGTATATGCGGTTTTTTTATATATTCTGCTGTAGTTTTTATTGTAGTAAAAGTTGTTGGAAAAGCATTGTTTTCATCTGTCATCGCACCCCTCCTTGATTTATGTGATGGATCTTGCTATCAAAGAACTATTAATAATTATAGGTAAGGCCTCTCTCTTGTCAATGCATTGCACGTACAAACTTATTTTTGAAGTTTTGCCTTTTCGGAGAATTTTTGATACTATCTTGGTCATAGTTCTTGATTTTATATTCCTCGGTAGCTCAGTGGTAGAGTCCCGCTTAGCGGGATTAATGAGTTGGTGTTTTGAACAATGGGCTACACTGTATATATAATTGAAAATTCGAAAGGAGAAAGGTATATTGGACAAACGGAAGATGTCCGTCTTAGGTTAGAGCTTCATAATTATAATAAAGTTTTTTCTACGAAAAATCGTGGCCCGTGGGAAATAATATATGTTGAAACTTTCTCTGATAGATCTGGGGCAATGAAGAGAGAGAAGAAGCTGAAGAGTTATAAGGGAGGTAATTCTTTGAAAAAATTATTGAAGTAAATATATTCCTCGGTAGCTCAGTGGTAGAGCAGCTCGCTGTTAACGAGTTGGTCGTAGGTTCGAATCCTACCCGGGGAGCATGTGATCTGTACCCCATAAAGTGGACACAGATTTCAAAATCTATTGATTTCTTTTGTTAGAATTAACCAATTAACAAAAGAATATGCAAAGAACAACATTTTCAAACGAGGAGGTTCTCGAGTTGAAGAGAAATCCGAATGT
>CAZXEK010000036.1:0-13848 GCA_964639675.1 uncultured Candidatus Saccharibacteria bacterium | reverse complement strand
GCTTCACCTCTTCAGAGGTCAGAGTCTTTATAACAGCCTTAGTCGCAACTGGAACAAATGCCGGTGTCTCAATGGATCCATGGGGGGTTTTTAAAATTCCCACTCTGGCAGAGCTTTTAGCAGACTTCTTCAGTATATTAAACTCAATCATTTGTACGAAAAACTATACACCAAAAAGTAAATGGAGGCCAGGACTTGCTTAGTATCTTAGAAGTTTTATACTAGATAAATGCAAACAGAAAATAAATTAGATGAGATTAGGCATTCCTTGGCTCATCTTCTTGCGATAGCGGTTTTGAAACACGATCCCAAGGCCAAACTCGCCATTGGTCCCGTTATAGATAATGGCTTTTATTATGACTTTCTTTTGTCAAATCCCCTGAAGGAGGCTGACTTGCCAAATCTTCAGAAGGAGATGCGGAAACTGATCTCGCAGAAGCTTGATTTTGTCGGCAAAGAGATAAGTAAAGAAGATGCTCTGAACTATTTTAAAAATCAACCGTTTAAAACTGAGCTCATAGAAGAATTTTCTAAAGATAGCCTCAAGTTGACGACCTACACCACGGGCACATTTACCGACCTGTGCCGCGGCGGACATGTAAAAAATACGCGGGAAGTAGATCCAGAATCTTTTAAATTAGAAAGGGTGGCTGGTGCTTATTGGCGGGGTGATGACAAAAATGCCCAGCTTACGCGTATATATGGTCTGTCTTTCGAATCAAAAAAGGAACTCGAAGATTATATCGTTATGCAGGAGGAGGCCGTCAAAAGAGATCATCGGAAAATCGGTAAAGAGCTTGACATTTTTACTTTCGATGATGATGTCGGTCCGGGGTTACCACTCTGGCTTCCTAATGGCACCATAATTATTGAAGAGTTAGAGAAGTTGGCCAAAGAGACAGAAGGCAGAGAGGATTATTTAAGAGTTAGAACTCCACATATTGCTAAGGAATCTATATATTTAAAGAGCGGGCATTTGCCTTACTATAAAGAGAGTATGTACCCCCCCATGGAGTATGAGGGAACTAAATACTATCTCAAGGCCATGAATTGCCCCCACCACCACAAGATTTTTGCAGCACGTCCACGAAGCCACAAGGATCTACCCATGAGATTAGCCGAATATGGAACAGTTTATAGGCATGAGAAATCGGGTGAACTTTTTGGTCTGATGCGAGTACGGTCACTTCATATGAACGATGCCCATATCTATTGTAGTAAAGATCAATTTAAAGAAGAGTTTGGGAAGGTTAACCAGATGTATCTGCATTATTTTAAGATTTTTGGTATTGATAAATATATTATGCGTTTCTCAACTCATGACCCTAAAAGATTGGGTGAAAAATATGTGGACGAGCCGGAACTTTGGAAAGAGACCGAGGAAATGGTTAGAAATGTTTTAATTGAGTCAAAAATACCTTTCAGGGAGGTCTCAGATGAGGCTGCTTTCTACGGACCGAAGATTGATGTTGAGGTCTGGAGCGCGATTGGTAGAGAGTTTACATTAGCGACCAATCAGGTTGATTTCGCTGTTCCTCAACGCTTCGGCCTAACTTTCAAAAATAAAGCGGGGAAAGATGAGACCCCTCTTGTCATTCACCGTGCTCCACTTGGTACACACGAAAGATTCACTGGCTTTCTAATTGAGCACTATGCCGGGGCCTTCCCGACATGGCTCGCTCCTGTTCAGGTTACAGTTATTCCGATTAGCGAAAAGTTTAAAGATTATGCTATCAATATTTTCGATCAACTTAAGAGCGAGAATATAAGAGTAAAGATTGACGATGACAATGAAACTCTCGGTAAGCGCATAAGAAATAACAAGATAATGAAAATTCCCTACATAGTGGTTGTTGGCCAAAAGGAGGTGGAGGCGGGTACCATAACTGCTGAAGGTAGGGATAAAGGGCAGATAAAAGATATAAAACTGGAAGATTTTGTGCAAATGATTCTTGGCGAGATAGTTGCTAGAAAGTAACCCACAGCTTATCCCCATACTGCGGGGTTTTATTCACAAGACCCTCTTTCCATATATTTAAGCTCTGATAAAGTGATAGAGTGACATCTTCCACTGAATTCAAATCATCGGGCTTGCGAATACCACCTCAAAATATTGACGCTGAGAAGGCTTTATTGGGGGCGATTATGATGCGGCCGCAGTCAATCCATGAGATCTCAGATCAATTGAGTAGGGATGCTTTCTACTCTGAAAAACACAAAATCATCTATAGTTCCATGCTAGAGTTACTTACCGCCAGTGAACCGATAGATGTGGTCACGCTCAGAGCTAAATTAAAAGAGAAAAAACTTTTGGATAATGTCGGTGGAGCGAGTTACCTAGCAGAGTTGGTCACGACTGTTCCATCAACTAATAATATTGAACATTATGCCAAGTTAATACAAAAAAGTTTTGTGTTAAGAAACCTAATTGAAGCGGCTGACCACATATCTAATTTAGGTTTCAATGAGGAGCACGAAGTTGATGAGATTTTAGATCGGGCTGAGAAAAAGATTTTTGGTATAAGTAACACCACCCTTCGAAACAAATTTGTAAATATTGGAGCGACCCTAGAGCAGGCCTGGGAGAGGCTTGATCGTCTGCATAGGTCCAAGGATGAAATACGCGGAGTTAAAACAGGCTTTAGGGAGTTAGATAATAAATTGGCTGGCTTACAAAACTCTGATCTGATAATATTAGCAGCCAGGCCATCTATGGGCAAGACAACTCTTGCTATGGATATTGCACGAAACGCCGCCCTTATCAATAATGTGCCCGTGGGTATCTTCTCCTTAGAGATGAGTTCCCAGCAGTTGGTTGATAGAATGTTAGCGGCTGAGTCTCGGGTAGATGCTTGGAAATTAAGAAGGGGGCAGATTAAAACCGACGAAGAGTTTTCTTTGATACGTGATACCCTAGAGAAGCTATCGAAAGCACCAATATATATAGATGATGAATCGAGTAATAACATAATTAGGATGAAGGCGGTAGCTAGGAGGCTTAAGAGCGAAGGTGGACTTGGTCTGATAATCGTAGACTACCTCCAGCTAATGGCCCCAAACAGAAATTATGATTCGATGGTCCATCAAATTACTGAGGTTTCTAGATCACTAAAAGGACTGGCTCGTGATCTTGATGTTCCAGTCTTAGCGCTCTCACAGTTAAATAGAGCTGTAGAGCAAAGAGGCGGTGAACCAAGATTGTCTGATCTTCGAGATTCTGGATCTATTGAACAGGATGCGGACGTCGTGATGTTTATTCACAGAGAAGACAAATATGATAAAAATTCAACGAAGCCTAACGTGGCTAAGATAATAATAGCTAAACACAGAAATGGTCCGACAGGTGAAGCCGAGCTTTACTTTGATGACAAAAGGGTCAGCTTCAATAGTTTAGATAAAAGTGATTATGGGACCAGTGGCTTTGGAGATTTTTAAAAGGATCAAATTTTCACATGCCCTTAGAATCAACCATCCAAATATAAAAAATGGACCCGATAGAAAAATTAACCCACATGTTTAGTAAGTTTCCAGGGATCGGACCAAGGCAAGCGAAGAGGTTTGTCTATTTTTTATTGTCAGAAAATTTAACTTATACCAGAGAGTTAACCGATCTAGTTAGTAGATTAAAAAAGGAGGTCAGTCACTGTCGAACCTGCTTTAAACTTTCTTTAAGTCAAGTAAGTCAATATTGTGAACTCTGTCGTGACAGTAGTCGAGATGACACCGTTTTATTGGTTGTTGCCAAGGATGTTGACCTGGAGAACATAAACAGATCCGGCGAATTTCATGGCAGGTATTTTATTCTAGGAGGCTTACTGCCAATTTTAGAAAAGAATCCGGAGCAAAAAATAAGGATCCAAGAACTAACCTCTCTGGTTAAGGTTATGGCCAAAAAAGATCTAAGGGAAGTTATCATCGCTTTGAGTGCAAACCCTGAGGGTGATAACACCGCAGATTATGTCAGGAATACCCTAATTCCAATCTATAAAGATGTTCGAAGTGAGTCTTCGAACATAATAAAGATTTCGGTGCTCGGACGCGGCCTTTCGACTGGTACCGAACTCGAATATTCGGATAGTGATACAATTAAAAATGCCCTGAAGAATAGACAGTAGCGCCCTCATCATAAAAACTCGCCCTGTCCGCGAGTTTTATTTTATTGATTCTATTTTTACTTCCGAATAATGCTGGCGATGGCCAATTCGCTTACGATACCTGGTTTTGGACTTATACTTTTGTGTTATAACTTTCCTCAAGCGCCCCTCCTCAACAAGTGTCGCCTCTACAGTTGCCCCAGATATGAAAGGCGTACCGACAGTGGTACTGTCACCATCATCGACTAGAAGGACCTCATTAAAAAGAATTTTAGTGCCTTTTCGGGTCTTTTATCATCATAACCAGGAAGTTTCTCAATCTTAATAACGTCACCTGGTTTGACTACATATTGCTTGCCGCCAGTTTGTATTACTGCAAATTCCATTATGGTTCATAATACAAAAATCAACCTTAAATTGCAAGCCCCGTGGTGAAATTGGCCATTGCCTTAGTTTATATAAAGATTAGTAGAAAATAAGGAAATGCTTAAGCGATCCTACTTTGTGTACTTTTTAAGTGTAATTGGCCAATTAACAACAAATTCTACTGCGGGGCAAGTCCTATTTTATAAGTTAAACTTCTGGCTTATCTAGGGTAAGGGGCTCGTAGCCAAGAGCCTGATCGGTCTCAGTTATTTTCATTAAATCTTTATCTATCTTTTTAAACTCCCTAGAAGAATCTACGTACTGATTTACAACTGTTCCAAGAGACTTACCTAGCCTTTCATGCTTTTCCATATACATTTTCAAGTGCAGTGTCAACTCCCCCACTCTCTTCACAATATCTTTAGCTTGTTCTTCGATCTGCATAGCCTTAAGGCCCTGCAAGACAGTTTGAAGATAAGCTAGAAATGATGTTGGAGAGACGATTATAACCTTGTATTTTGAAGCAGCTCTTTGTATTAGACTTTCAGTATCTTCCTTCAGAGCACCGATTTTATTGATTAAAAGATCATAATAGATGGCCTCATGAGGGATAAACATGAAGGCGAACTCCATGGTGCCAGCTCTCGGCTGTATATATTTAGCCGTTTCAGTAATTCTATTCTTTAAATCTCCGACAAACAATCTTTCTAAGCGCTCTTTTTCTATAGGATCTTTCTCTGCGATAATTCTATTATAATTTTCCAAAGAAAACTTCGAATCGATCGGAATAATTTTATCTTTAACAAAAACGACTGCATCCGGAATCAGATCTTTTCCTAGGTCATCCTTACCCAATTTATACTGCATCTCGTAGCTTCCCGGTGGCATAACATTTTTTAGGACAGTCTCTAGGTAATATTCACCAAGAATACCTCTCTGTTTAGGATTTTTTAAAATATCTTGAAGGGATTGTAGCTGGTCAGCGAATCCAATCACCTGTTTATTGGTCTCATCAAGTCGGGTCAACTTTTCGGTCAAATCAGTAACAACCCTGTACGACTCCCCTATCTGAGTTCTCATTGATTGATGAACGTTCGAAACAGACTCATTAAGGTGCCGCTCAGACTCTGCCAGACGATAGTCAAGGGTCTTAGAAAGATTGTTTAGTTGGTTCTGAATTAATAAAAGTGGACTGTCTTCTTTTGAAGCATCTTTCTTTTTCAATAAGACTCTAAAGATAATGGCCCCAGTAAATATTCCCACAATAAGCCCGACAATAATGTAAATTAGTATATTCATCATAAAAATAATGCCGATGTGATAAAAAGAAGATAGATAAGAATTAATAGTATCCCCTCAAGCCGGCTGATTCTAGAACTAATGTAAGAAAATATTGATAAAAATAAAAAGGCGACAAGCATAAATATCACGTTTAATTTAAATAGATCACCTGACGCCCTTATTGTCGTCTGTGATACGATAGCTACCATACCTATTATAAATGTCCCGTTGAAAACTATCGCGGCAAGGATATTTCCCAACGATAGGGATGGATGACGTAGGATCGCACCCCGTAAGCCAAAAAATAATTCTGGCAAGCTTGTCAACAATCCCAGAAAAACTACCCCCGTGAACAATAGGTCAACCGATAAGGAATTGGCCAGACTTAGTCCAAAAATTGTAATAAAGATAGATGAGAGTATAAGTATAGGGATTCCAAATATAAGATTAGTCAGACTTAGATAAGCCTCACCAAAATATTCAGGTCTATAGGGTATATGAGAGAGCGATCTTTCAAAGAATTTACCATCGGACGAAAATAGTATTAGATAGATAAGAAATATTAGACACAGAAATATGCCACCAGATCTATTAATTCCTCCATTGAAAATTAGTACGGACGGTAATAGAGAGAGAAATAGCGACAACCAAAAAATTCTTTTTGATATTTGGCCAGAGATCTCTATTCCACCAGAAACCAACGCCACAATACCCAAAACCAAAGTAATATTCGCGAAGTTCGCGCCAAGAATATTTCCAATAGAAATTAATGGGGTATTTGTGATAATAGAAGCAATGGCGATAAATATTTCTGGTATAGAAGTTATCGCTCCCATAACTACGAATGAAATAATATATTCGTTCATTCCAAGGACTCTGGAGAGTTTTATGAAGGATCTAGCAACAATCCCGCTAGATATACCCAAAACAATAAGAGAGATTATAAATACTAAAATATAAAAATAGAAAATCATATCTCTTCTATTTTACCATCCAATAGAACTTAGCGGAAGCTATAGATCCCCGAGTCTAACCCGAGAAAACTCTACCTTGGGAGCTCCGTTCCCAAGGGTCATTCTACATAAGTATTGGCGTTTTTTTTAACACCTTTGTGACCCTACGCGGAATCGAACCGCGCTTTGAGCCTTGAGAAGGCTCCGTCCTAACCGATAGACGATAGGGCCATAAAACATTTTGCTATACAAAATGTTCGGGCGATCCGCTAAAGCAGAGTTAGTCCAATTACTCATAAGTGAGTATATAGTATGAATAATGGCATTGTCAAAGAGATACTAATCTGGTATGGTCTAAGTAGAGAAATCTGTTCATTTACTAATTTAGAGAATTTATAAAGGAGGTGTCTTTCTGCACAAGAAGCCTGTCTATCGTCCTCGTACAAGAGAGAAAAGGGATTTTTACGATAGAGGTACAAAGTACTGTAACTATCTTGAATACCGAATGGCTAGAATTCTAAAAAAGAATAACATTTCATTTGAGTATTCCAAGGAGTTTGAGACCACCGACGAGAACGGAAATCCGAACCATCGGGAAGTTGATTTCTGGCTTGAGAAACCAATTGAAGTTTTTTGGTGTGATATTCCCGTCCAAGCGATAGAGGTCAAGGGTGGACGACTGAATGAAAGATGTTGGTTTCAAAAGAAAGAGTTACGAAATGCTGGCATCCATACATTTATTGCAATTCGGGCATATATAGACTTCTGGGAACATAGAGGATTCCTTCGAAGTAGGGGCCTCTTTCCAAGACTGATAAAACGAAGAAGGAGATAGACTGGTTGCCTCGCAGGATATGCGGGGCTTTTACTTTAGCCTAGGGCGGGGTTGTATGCTAATATTGCCTTATGATCGAGTTCATAAATATCTTTTTGCATATTGATAAGTATATTATGACCATAATCTTAGATTACGGTAATTATATATACCTTTTACTTTTTTTAGTTATTTTTATGGAAACTGGTATCGTCGCTACTCCATTTTTGCCTGGTGATTCTCTACTTTTTGCTGTGGGGGCAGTATCAGCATCTTCCGGAATGCTAAATATCTGGATCTTATTTTTTGTAATATCTATCGCGGCAATAACAGGCGATTCTGTGAACTATTCCATTGGAAGCTACTCGGGGCTAAAACTATTTAGTAATGAAAAATCTAAAATATTTAAAAAAGAATACTTAGATAAAACAGAGGATTTCTATACCAAATATGGTGATAAGGCAATAGTGCTTGGTCGGTTTTTTCCCATAATCCGAACCTTTGTGCCATTTATTGCTGGGGTTGGTAAGATGAATTATAGCAAATTTGTTTTTTATAATATATCGGGAGGCTTATTGTGGACTCTAATATTTCTTCTTGGAGGTTATATGTTCGGGAATATCGAAATCGTTAAAAATAATTTTACCATTGTTATTTTTTCCATAATCATACTGTCACTTGTACCTCCCGCCTATCACTTACTTAAGGATAGATACAAAAACCGCACTCAACACAAATAGTATAAATTGACTAACGCTTAGACCACTGTGGGGATTTCCTAGCTTTTTTTAGACCAAACTTTCTTCTTTCTTTGGCCCTTGGATCCCTTTTAAGCATTTTAGCCTTCTTTAGAGTTTTCCTAAGTTCTGTATCAGAAATTATTAGTGCTCTTGATATACCATGTCTTACGGCTTCAGCCTGGGAATGTGACCCGCCCCCACTTACGATCACTGTGATATCAAATTTTGATTTAGGTTCTGAAATTATAAACGGGGTATTGATTAAGTGCCTCATTTCAGCTGTCAAAAAATATTCTTTTATGTCTCTGCCATTAACCATAAAGCTATTCTTGGCGTTCTCGCTCACATGCAATCTAACTCTAGCCGTAGAAGTCTTTCTTCTTCCAACCGCCTCAAAATATTTTGGTTTTATTTGGTTCTCTTTAATCATCATTTATATATTAGTGTGGGTATTAATCTGTAACATTCAGATTCTTCAACATCGTTTTCCGTAGTTTGTTTTTTGGCAACATGCCGTATACAGCTTTCTTAAAAACTTCATTGAAGCCAAATTTTTTAATAACTTCTCCCAAGGTTTCACTTTTTCGGCCACTTGGATATCCAGTGAATCTGTGGTACTCTTTCCCTGATAATTTTTTAACCGGAATTTTCGTTTTAGCCGCATTAATAATGTTGACCCTTAAATCAGGAGCAATGTTTCTAACAAAAAGAGAGCTATTCTTACCCATAATTATAAATGCTGCCTCGGATGCTATTCTACCAATAGCTCTGTCCTTCGCATCTATTGTATATTCAATCGTCATATAAATTCAATTAAGGCCATCGAGCTGGCGTCGCCCTTCCTTTGACCGAGTTTAATTATTCTAGTGTAACCCCCCTTTCGCTCCTTATATTTTTTAGAAAATTGATCTATCATCTCCTTAACAACCGAGGCGCTTCCAAGTCTAGATATAAGTAACCTTCTAGAAGCCAGGGTGTCTCTCTTTCCTTTTGTTATGATTTTCTCTACATAGGGACGAAGTTCCTTGGCCTTAGCTTCCGTTGTGACAATTTTACCCTTAGTTATAAGGCTCGATGCCAGAGAGCGTAGCAGGGCTCTCCTTTGACCGGCTTTCCTTCCAAATTTTCTTATAACGTTATGATGTCTCATTTAAGATTTATACCATAGTTACCTAAGGCTCTTTTAATCTCTGCAATACCTCTATCGCCCAAACCATCAATATCTCTTAGGTCCTCTTCTTTTTTCCTTGCTAGGCCACCGATTGTTCTGATGCTTGCCTCTGATAAGGCTCGCATGGTCCTAGAAGAAAAGCTGACATCCTCAATTCTAATTTTCAATACATCTTCCTGTCTCAGAGCTTCTTTATCTTCCGCATTTTTAGAACCAAGAGATTCGTCTATTTCTTCAGACTCTTTTAAAATTTTCACCGGCTCTTCTTCAATAAAACCAACTACTGCCTTAAGTTGGCTAATCATAGTATGAATTGAGGTTTCAAGTGCTTCTCTGGCTGTCAAGGTGCCATCTGTTTCAATAAAGAGCCTTAGTCTGTTGTAGTCCGTTCTATCTCAGACACGCATATTTTCAACTTCGTAGTTTACCCTTCTTATCGGTGTAAAAATGGCGTCGACAGAGATTGTACCTATATCAACCTTCTCTTTATGAATAACCTCCTTGGATACAAAACCCAAGCCTTTTTCAATAATCATCTCTATCTCAAGTTTAGAACTTTTGTCTGTCAATGTTGCGATATGTAAATCTTTAATTAAAACAGAGACATCGGCTGGTATCTCAATATCATTAGCAGTAACCTTTTTAATTCCTGTTACATTTAGATAGACTTTCTGGGGATCATCTCCCAGAATTTTAAATCTAATTTTCTTTAAGCACAAAAGAATGGTAATAACATCTTCTTTAACCCCATCGATAATTGAAAACTCATGCGGGACACCAGAAATTTTCAAAGAAGTTATGGCTGCTCCAGGCAGAGAGGACAAGATTATCCTCCTCAGGGAGTTTCCGATGGTATGGCCGTAACCAGGATAAAGACCATCTATCTCATAAACACCTTTAAAGTCAATCTCAGATACGACTCTGGGTTTTGATGGAAGAACAATAGTATGATTGGACATATTTTTATAAAAAAATATTAAATATTTAGTTGCACATTATAAACTATCTCTAGGACATTTGCAAGCCTTTTGCGCTAATACCCTAAGTTCTACTATAAAACTCCATAACTGAATTTAAATTTAAGGTCGAATCGCCATCCCCCGTAGTTGGTTCTCCTAGAATTTCAATTTCAAGTGTCGCGGGTGTAAGCGAGAGCCATTTCGGTATTTTATGATTCTTTAATTTATCAGCTAGTCCCCTAAAAACTGTCTTGCCCTTACTAACCTCTCTAATCGTTATCTTATCGCCCACACTCAATTGATAAGAAGGTATTGTCACCCTAGTCCCCTCTGTTGTAATATGCCCATGAGACACCAGTTGTCTGGCGGCGGCCCTAGATGGTGCAAATCCGGCTCTATAGATGACATTATCCAATCTTTTTTCTAGTAATTTATAGAGATATTCTGCTGAATTTACCTCTCTTGTGTCTTCAGCCTTTCTAACATAATTAGAAAACTGCCTTTCTTTTATTAAATATGTATATCTAGCCTTCTGCTTTTCAATGAGCTGATTACCATATTCTGAACGAGCTCGTGGGGGTCTCTTCTTGATCGAACCCTTCTTTACAACCAAAGACTTAGAAAAACCTTGCGTCTGACACTTATTAAAAATAGTGTCACCTAACCTTTTACAAATTTTATACTTTCTTTTTATTATCATGGGTCTTAATTAAAAAAGATTATACTCTTCTGGGTTTCTTCGGTTTGGGTCCATTGTGGGGAATGGGAGTTTCATCCCGAATAGAAGAGATGTTTATGCCCTTAGAAGAAAAAGCCCTGATTGAAGATTCTCGACCAGCACCAACTCCCTTTACAACCACATTGGCATCTTTAACTCCCAGTTGTTGCGCCTTTTCACCAATTAACTCGCCTACCTTTGACGCGGCAAATGGTGTCCCCTTTTTCGCACCACTAAATCCAAGTGCTCCACTTGATGAGGCGGCAATTGCATTGCCATTGCTGTCAGTAAAAAGTAGTTTAGTATTATTATAAGTCGCTTGCACATATAAAGTTCCGACAGAAATTCTCTGTTTCGAACTTTTCGCTACCGGCCTACTGACTTCTTTAGCCACTCCACCCACCTCATCTTGATTTACTATTTTTGTTTTACCCATTTTTATATTGTCTTTGCTTATACTCTCCCCTTATACCCCTGATTTATTGATTTATTACTTCTTCTCAACCTTCTTTCTTCCGGAACCCATTGTCTTTCTGACATTTCCTCTTCTGGTTCTAGAATTCGTCTTGGTCCTCTGGCCCCTAGAAGGAAGATTCTTGGCGTGTCGTAAGCCTCGATAAGCCTTGATATCCTTTAGGCGTTTTATGTTGCCAGCTACAATTCTTTTTAATTCACCCTCAACCTTCTCTAATTCAATTCTTTTTCTTAAAACATTTTCTTGGTCTGAAGTAAGTGAAGAGGCCTTGGTTCCATAGGATATAGATTGTTCATCTAGAATTTTTTGAGCTAATTTTCTACCTATTCCAAAAATAGCAGTCAATGCTATTTCTAGTCTCTTATTGTCTGGTATTGTTATTCCTGAAATTCTCATTATCCTTGTCTTTGCTTATGCTTAGGCTTCTCACATACTACATAAAGACAGCCTCGCCTCCGGACCATCTTACACTTCGCACATAGTTTTTTTAATGATGATCGTACTTTCATTCACCAATCTCAATATCTTCTAATTACTCGACCTCTTTCCCCATATATGTCGAGCTTAAGACGCACTCTGTCTCCTATTAAAACCTTGATTCTATTCATCCTCATCTTACCAGCAAGGTAGGCTAGAAGAATCTTACCAGAACCAATATCTACTCGAAACATCATATTGGGTAGGGCCTCAACAACTACCCCATCTATTTCCGCATCTAAACGACCTTTTTCAGGAACATTTTCCATATTCAAATTGTTCGGATATAATAGCAGATTAATCCATTTAAAGTCAACCCCGAGAAAGTGGTTAAGCTATTAATAGCCATTATAATTAAAATCCCTTGTTTATTTCTATTCTAGTTGGATCAGTTGGGAAATATATTGCCCACCATGGACTAAAATCTGCCGATGCTTTTTCAATAACTGGAAACTCCTTAAAGACATCCTGATACTTAGATTTTTTAATTCCCAGTAGTTTAGTTTTAAGGATATTTTCATCAAAATCCCAGACGGCTGGTAACTTACCAGTACCTCTGACAATTATGGTATCAAGCACATTTATGTTGACCTTTTCTTTATTTAGGATTTTTAGAGTAAGTTTATCCAGGCCAGAAATAATAATTTTTGCATCTTTATTTAAATCAGGAATTTTTTTATTAACTATGAAATTTCTAAGATTGTTACTATCGATTATTATGACGTTTAGAGTGCCAGTTACTTTTAGAGATCCGGCTTCACCTGCATTTTCAACCAGAGAAGAGTTGTCGATAGTATTATCCTTAAAATTTAGAAAGGTTAAATCTTCATAAAGTATAAAATTTTTGGGTACCTGTGCGAAGGCGTTCTTGGTTAATTTCTGTTTTATCACCTCTTCTAAACTTGAACGTGCCTTTTGTAAATCCGCTGGTGAAGAGATTTTTATTTCACCAGAAAAACCGCCAGTGATCTCCTTATTAGATTTTGCATAAAACTTTTCATATTTAGGGCCACCTTGGAATCCTGGGATGGTGAAATCGCTCGCAGGTATATTATAAGCGACACCAGCTAAGCTTGCCTTGACCGGAACGCTGACTGATCCCGGTACAATTTTACCCCCTAATATAGATGTCCCGGGCACAATCACGGCATTATTTATCTTATAAATTTTACCATCTTTGGTTTGAAGTCTTGTGCCGATCAGCAACTTTTGGGCCGTACTACTGTATGAGTTATAAATTGTGACATTGCCAGTAGCCAACCTTGAAACAATCTTACTTCCAGTCACTGGGACATTAGATAATTCCGTATCTTCAAGTTTCATTAGATCATACTTCACACCTCCACCAGCGCCGTCTTTATTGAGAAAGATTAGTTCATCAAGGCTTATCTCTTTTTTTGTAGTTTCAACCCTTACGGAAACACGAGAAAAGGAAGAAGAAAAGAAGAAAAATAATATTAAAACTAAAATCGAACCAATGCCAACGAAAAATACAAAGCGCCAAATCTTTTTCTCGCCTTTGGCTTCATGAGGAGGAGACGAGGTAACTCGAGAAATAATATCTTGAATAATTCTTCTACTCATAATTTTTAACTTAATAGTTTATTAACGAAAATTGTCGAAGCAAACAAAGAAGTATCATTAGGGAACCCACTCTTATTATTACAGAATTTATTAATATCTGCACTAGTAAGCTCCTTAATAAAAGGCTCCTTATTTAAAAGGGTTAAACCGGATAAATCAAGAGAATCAATAAAACTTTTAAATGTAGTAGAGACCGTTGAATCAGTCAAAATAAAT
>CAZXEK010000035.1:0-3433 GCA_964639675.1 uncultured Candidatus Saccharibacteria bacterium | reverse complement strand
TTTTGTTTATTAGCCATTATTAGTTTTTATTTATTAATATAATGTCCATGTTTAAGAAAAAGTTAGGCCAGAGAGGGTTCACATTGATTGAACTTCTAGTGGTCATCGCTATCATAGGTATCTTGTCTTCGGTCGTTTTGGTCTCTCTCAATAGCTCAAGGGCCAAGGCTCGTGATGCTAAGAGGATTGCTGATGTTGGATCAATCCAGCAGGCTTTAGCGCTATATTTCGATTCAAACGCACTTTATCCGGCCAACCTGGCTACATTAGTTCCAACTTATCTGCCAACGGCTCCAGCAGCTCCAAACGTTGGTGAGTCATATCTTTATACACCATCATCTGACAATCTTAGTTTCCACTTAGGAGCTACATTAGAGCAGGTTGCTGCAGGTACTGGAGTTTTGGCAAGTGATAAAGATTGTAATAGCACTACAGCTGGATCTTGTTTTGGTGGTACTCTTGTTGGTCCTACTGGCTTTAGCGGTGTAGATCCTACTTACGATATAACACCATAAGAGCATAAGGGAAAAGTATAAGTGTTGAGAAAAATCCTCCTGGTTTAATTTCAGGGGGATTTTCTCTTATGCTATAATCTATAGATGGATCTGCTTATCATTTTCTTCGTTTTCATTTTCGGCAGTATAGTTGGGAGTTTTTTAAATGTAGTTATTCTTAGATATAATACTGGTCGGTCAATTGTTACTGGAAGGTCTAGCTGCTTTTCCTGTTCCCAGAAGCTTTCTTGGTATAATATGTTGCCGATTATTAGCTTTCTGGTTCAGAAGGGTAGATGTACGAGTTGCTTCTCAAAGATTTCATGTCAGTACATAGTCGTTGAGCTTCTGACGGCTGTCTCATCTGTCTTACTTTATATAAAATTCGGTTTTAGTTTTGATCTTCTCTTCTATTCTCTAGTTTTTTGTATCCTGATTGTTATCTCAGTCTACGACTTTCGTCACAAGATCATACCTAACAGTTTCGCATATCTATTAGTTGCACTGACCTTCTTCAGGCTAGTTTATATCCATATTTTGATCTCTCCAGAAGTAGCTCGATCAAGTTTTATGGCTGGCATGGTGATGTTTCTGTTTCTTGGTTCCTTGTGGCTCTTCTCAGGCGGTAAGTGGATGGGCTTGGGTGATGCGAAGTTGATTTTAGGTCTTGGTTGGCTTAACACTCTTTGTTATAGCATTACATCCTTGGTCTATTCTTTCTGGTTGGGGGCGGTTGTGGGGATTCTCATAAATCTACTGTTTAAAAAAGTAAAAGAGATCCCATTCGCGCCGTTCCTAATAGCTGGTTTTGTGATGGTGTTCTTTTCTGGGTCTAATCTGTTTTATTACTTCGGGGACTTGAGTTGTATAAAATAGATACAAAATTAAAAGAGAAAAGGTAAAAATTGAAATTAAAAATTAAAAAAATAAACAACGGATTTTCTTTGGTTGAGCTGATGGTTTCCATCTCAATTTTTGTCTTGATCACCTCACTAACTCTAGCCAACTATCCGAAATTTGGTAATAAACTTTCTTTGGACCTTTTAGCAGAAGATATTGCGCTGTCTTTCAGGCAGGCTCAGATCTTCGGCTCATCGGTTGTTGGGACTAAGAGTGCCGGACCGGCAGCCTTCGGGGCCTACGGCCTTCATTTCGAAGCACCGGAGGCTGGTAGTTATAACTATCCCTATCTTTTGTTCGCTGATATTCGAAAGAGGGGATCTATAACAAACCAGTATGATGGTCCATCTGCTTTTATATTTGATCCAGTTAATGGGCCAAATTGTCCTGCGAATACGGAGAGCCAAATTCAGTCTAATGGGCCAAATGAATGTTTAGAGAGGTTTTTAATCAGTGGCTTTAATCAGGTCAAGTTTTTATGTAAAGATTTTGAGAAGGGTGGTGAGGATTATGATGCGAGGGTTAGGGCCTGTGAATTAGCAAACAAAAAGACTTCCGTTCTCGTTCTGGAAGTACTATTCAGGAGGCCTAATCTAGATGCTAATTTTGCTGTCAGAGAACAGATTGGTAGTTTGACTGAAGCTAGCGATATATCAACTATCGGCATAGTTTTGGAATCGCCTGGAGGGGATTATACTAAGACGGTAGTAGTTTGGAAGACGGGGCAGATATCGGTAGAGTAACTCTTTGAGTTATAAGGGATAACTATGAGTATAAGAATAAAAAATAGAGGGTTTACATTAATAGAGATTATGGTTTCAATCTCGATTTTTACAGTTGTGATGTTGGTTACTATGGGCGCGCTCTTAACTCTCAATGATTCGAGTCGTAAGGCGCAAGCTCTACGAACTGTCATAGACAATTTAAACTTTGCTGTGGAAGATATGAGTCGAAAGATAAGAACGGGGAATAATTACCATTGTTATCTTGAATCCGAAAACCCTTCGTTTTCGAGGGAGGAGTTAAAAACACCTAAGGATTGTTCTGGTACCGCTGGTCGAGCTATTTCATTAAAAATTCAGGAGGAGGAGAATGGGAAGCCAGTTTATGTCGCTTATATCTTTAGTAAAGATCCTGTTACTCGTGTTGGGAGCATAAAGCTTAGGAGAGGGTTGGGGGACAGTTTAGGGCCTGAGTTGGCCATTACATCCCCCGAGGTTGACATAAGGAAGATGGAGTTCCGAGTCATCGGTGCCGTTTCACCCAAGGCACAACCGATGGTGATTTTAAATATATCAGGCACTGTCAACCTACAGAAGGAGAAGTTGCGAACAGATTTCAGCTTGCAGACCGCCATATCAAGAAGGGGAACAGAATAAGTTTAATTATAAGGGCAAGCTATAAGTATGAAGGTCAGAAATAAACTACAGACTACAAACTATAAACTACAAACGAACACTGGTTTTTCTTTATTGGAGACTGTGGTTGCCATCTCTATACTCATGATCACGATTGTCGGGCCACTCTCTCTGGCTTCCAAGGGGATTGTTTTCGCCGATTATGTGCAGAATGAGATTACTGGTTTTTATCTGGCGCAGGAGGCCATGGAGGCGATTAGGAATATAAGGGACAGTAATATTAAAAATGATGGGGATTGGTTGCACAATATACAAGATGAATGTCTGAGTGCTGATGGTTCGTCTAGTGTGCCTTGCAGGATAGATATCTGGAATTTTGACAAGCCGAATAATGGACTTGAAAAAATCGGGGGTTGTTTAGAGTGTGGAGGCGATTTATCAAAGTTTGAGCGGATGAAGGTTGTTAATCTCGGCGACAGTTCAGGTGCAGAGAAACTTTACGGGCATATTTTTACGACCACAATTCTTGATGGTAGAAGATTTACTCCAGAAGATTCAATTTTTTCAAGAAGAATAACCATAACTGACAAAACGTCTAAGATAGGTCGAACTAGGGGTAATAGCGGAATAGGTGAAATAAATGTGGTTGTTGAAGTCTCTTGGGTTAGTAAGAGTGGCGGA
>CAZXEK010000034.1:0-5929 GCA_964639675.1 uncultured Candidatus Saccharibacteria bacterium | reverse complement strand
TTTTTCCTTATGATTGCGAGGAATTTATTTTTCTCTTGAAAACTGATTTTGAATTTGGCAAGGATGTATTGTTTATGGTTGTCGAAAAGCTGGAGAACGATAAGTGGATAAAAAGAAGATTTGGTTTGTCTGTTGATGAGTAATGATGAGTGTTGATGAGTGTTGGTAAGTGTTGATGAGTGGCAGGGCGGAGTCGAGAGTTTCTATTATGGTAACGGTCGTACTAATCGTATAAAGGTCTGAGGTCCGACCTCCGATTTTTTTACATCTGCCATGCCGTTGACAAATCAAGCAATTCCTGTATGGTATGGTCAGATTCAAATTTCCACCGCAAGGTGTGGGGCAAGTTAGTTCTTCGACTTTCTAAGTATAAAAACAAAGACAGATTCGGTTTTCAGCATAATCATAACGATAATCAACATCGTAACTGCGAAAGCAGGTATGCGAAAGGAGGATATCACAATGTCCACTGATCAACTGAGTGAGATCGGGTCTCATGTCGAAAACCTGCGGAGGGCCGGCAAGGGTGACGAAGCCGACAAGCTGTTGGCCTCAATTCTGGTCGGGCTCTCGAACATCCGCACTAACCCAACCTTCAGGGTGGACCTTGATGGCAGTGCCTTCAAGCGAGACTTCCGCGAGGAAGGCTACGACCTCGTTTCTAACGTCGAGCCCATGGCAGGTGTCGTCGAGTTCGAGGCTGTCCACGTTTTGAAGGATGGCGAGTCTCCGGTGAGCGGTGACGAACTGCTCAGGCGAGCTCTCCAGCTCGGATCGAATCTCGGTCAGCGCGATGGCGAGAACGAGAAGCTCACCGCGAGCATTCCCGCGGAGCTCCGTCCCTACTACATTCCCCTCACGGGAACAGTCTGGGTGTTCCGCGAGTCCCGCAAGCGCTATCTTACCTACCTCTTCTGGGCTGGCCGGCGTTGGGTCATCGACCTGCTCTACCTCGGCGACGACTGTGGCTCGAATGCTCGGCTACTAGTTCCCTGTAAGAAGCCCTAAGATTCTTACACCCCCTCAACCCGAAACTGATACTTAGACCCTTAACCGATCTGGCCCCTGGCATCTGCTAGGGGCCTTTTTTACATATGCTAAACTAGACAACGATAATTCTTTTCACTCAACTTGCGACAGATTAGGAAAGTCTTGATTTTTTGAGAAGAAAGTTTAGTCTATTAACTAGATAGTTGACAAACGATACCCTGTTTTTAATTAGATCAGCAAAGGGTGGTGTGTAAATATGCAAGGTGTGGAGATATCCTATCTAAATGCTGTTATTAAAGCCTCTATCAAGGCCTACTACGACTTTCGAAATTTTACAGTTGAAGATGCTCTTCAGCCAATTCGCACATATGGCAAAAAGGATACTCTCGGTATGGATGCTGGACCGGAAATTACTATTTGTGAAGAACTTGGAAGGTATGACGCCGGTGCTGTCATCGTCACTGAGGAGACTGGTACGAAGGGAATCCGCTTAAGCGATACGTTTCGGGCGAACGATCCTCAGACCTTCCGGACAGTTTTCATCTGTGACCCAACCGACCGTTCGAATCAACTTAAGGCCTTCCTGATAGATTTTCCAAAAGAAAAGAAGATTGGTGAGATATTTGGAGAACCCTCTGCTATAGCAAAATGGGAAAAGAAATTCAGTGGCCCAGTGTCTATCACTGGTGCGACATCGGCGATAAGCTGCGTGCGGCAAGGTGTTCCAATTTTTGCAGTGATCGTAAACTACATCTCTCAGGAATTAATAGTATCGTGTGCGGCTGGAAACAGAATACTTAAATTACCAAACGAACGGCCAGAGCTCATAGATCTCAAACGAGTTCACACGCAAGGCAAACCCATTGTCTTTCCAAGTGTCGGTGGAGAGATAAAAATCGTGCGAAATTTCGTGACCTTCCTCGGTGATACTGGAAAAACTGGATATCGAGAAAACTTCCTTGACAGTGGCCTCATGAGCGAAGAAAAAATGTCTGAGTTCCTTCATTATGGTAAGCCCGGTGGACCGTCTCGAGTACTATACCTCTCCTCACTGCAGCCACGTGAAGCAGCAATTGGTTTTGTCCTCGCAAACGGTGAGAAGATAGGTGAATGGATTCACTGGCTGCCATTCGTCCAGTTCGCGCGTAGTCAAAATGACGACAGCCACCCGGCACTTTTACTCTATGAGGTTTTCCAAGATCGACCGTGGACAAAAGAAGGAGTCTTAATGGCCACCCCTCCAAACTACAGCGTCTTCCGAGAATATGACGGCCGACTTTTCATTGACACTAGTTGGTTGTTGAGAATGCCCGATCCCAGCCGACTTCGTTCTACACTTATTATCGCTCCGTACGACAATTGTTGGGCAATCAGATCCAGCGGTCAATCTGGATATCGTCAAATTAAATTCTGATATTTGAGCAAGCTTCCCCTCCTGATTTGCATCAGGAGGATTTTTTTTGAATCCACGCCCTTGTTTTCACTTCGTTCAAACTGCGGGACCTGGATTCGAACCAAGATACTCGCCTCCAGAGGGCGATGTCCTACCATTAGACGATCCCGCAATAACAAAAAGACTAGCACAAATTGCTCATGCTATCAATTTTTATGAGACTGCCAGAAAACCTAAATCCTCAAATACCTCCTGACCGCTAGGAAACTTGAGATAGCACCGAGGATCACCCCAGTAGCTAAAAGTATTAAGAAAATCTGAAAAAAGTTTTGAAGATAATAATTACCGATGTTTATTCCACCAAAGAAATTCTCCGTAACAGCCCCGAGCCAAGATGTGGCCGGAGATAATAGAGCCATAGCAAAAATGGAACCGACGAAACCATAAATTATACCGGTAATAACAAAAGGCCCACGGATATACCAGTTGCTGGCTCCAACAAGCCTCATAATGGCAATCTCCTCTTTGGCAATATATATTGCCAGTCTAATGGTATTAAAATTAACTAATATAACTATTATGACAAAAAGTAGGGCGGCAGCAAAACCCAATTTCTCAGCGGAAACAATAATCTTGGCAAGTCTATCAATAATCTTTTTATTCTGATAGAAATTTACCTTATCAACAATATTTATACCACCAAATACAAGTGATTGATCAGTTTCTAGAAATCTTGCGATACTTTCATACTGAGATGGCTCTCGCGCCTTAACACTCAGACTCGAACCTAGTGGGTTGTCACCAATCTCTTCAAGTGAGCTTGTTATCAGTGAGTTGTCCTTGTGCCTTTCTTTAAAATCAGCCAGCGCCTGCTCCCTTGTGGTATAAACAATAGACCTAACTTCAGGCAGAGACATTAAGGAGGTCTTCAAATTTGTGACATCAGTCTCCTTCGCATCAGTTCTGAAATAGATATTTATATCAACTCGATCCTTTACTAAACTTAAGGCTGATTCAAGCAGAGCACCTCCAACCAGAAGAGAACCGATGATAAATAACGTAACCACCATCACTAAGACCGAAGCGAAAGACACAAAACCACTACGCCAAAAATTGATGAACCCTGTTTTAAAAACTCTTTTAAAATTGATCAATGACATTCTAGTTCTTATACTTAAACTTCTCCCTTATGCTAAAGAGCATACTTGCCGTGCTTTTCATCTCTTGCGATATTTCCCGAATCAAGAGTAATGACCCTTTTCCCCAGAGAGTCTACTGTGCCCTTGTTGTGGGTAGTTAATATTACGGTAGTCCCCAACTCATTTATCTTTTTGAACACATTAATTATCTCTGCTGTATTTATTGGATCAAGATTGCCTGTTGGCTCATCAGCAATAATTATATCAGGCTGATTGACAATAGCCCTTGCGATAGCGATCCTCTGTCTTTCTCCGCCAGAAAGTTCGTGAGGAAAATTCCAAATTTTATCTTGAAGTCCCACCAATCTCAAAACGCCCGGTACATCGACCTCTATTTCACTATCTTCCCGTCCGGCTATCTCCATCGCAAATGCGACATTTTCAAAAGCTGTCTTGTTTGGCAATAATCTTCCATCTTGAAAAACAACCCCAACCTTTCTTCGATAGTTCAAAATATCTCTCCTGCTTAATCTATGAATATCGGCAGAATGAAAAAATACATTGCCGGAGGTTGGAGAGTCCTCAGCAATAATCATTTTTAAAACAGTACTTTTACCGGCACCGGAATGGCCGACAATTGAGATAAATTCGCCCTTGTTGACAGCAAAAGTTATCTCATTCAGAGCAACAGTATTATTTGGATACTTCTTTGAAACTTTTTCTAAATAGATCACAGTGTAGTATAAAGGAAAAGTATAAGTCGACAATGTTAAGTATAAGATATATGGGTCATACAATCCAGCAGACTAATCCACTCCACTATTTGTATCTGCTCACAACTCTGAGTAGACGGAAGCCTAAAATTACTTTTATCGCGAATTTCCCTTATGGCCGTGAGTAGGAAAAGTGATTTTAGGCTGGAGTGTTTGGGATTTAGGGCCTTACTCAGAGTTGTGAGCAGATACCACTATTTCTCTTCCTGGTCCTTAATCTTAGTTTTCTCAAAATCCTTCAGATCTCTCTCAGCTTCGATAAAGGGCTCCAATTCGCCAGCCAAGACTGACTCGAAATCATTGACCGTAACGCCTGTTCTGTGATCCTTGACCATCTTATATGGATGCTCGACGTAAGATCTTATCTGCGACCCCCACTCTGCTGAAGTAATCTTACTTATATACATCCCCTCTTCCTTCTTTACTCTTTCATCTTCAAGATACTTAAAAAGTTTGCCGTGTAGAATACTCATCGCCTTCTCGCGGTTGGCACCCTGAGATCTCTCCTCACTTGAATGCACAGAAATGTTAGTGGGGATATGAATGACGCGTACTGCAGTCTCTCGCTTGTTAACATTCTGTCCGCCAGGACCACCGGAACGACTAAACTCAACTCTTATCTCGTCTTCAGGAATCTCAAAATCAGACGACCCTTTCTCAAATTTCGGTACAACCTCAACCATAGAGAAAGAGGTATGACGTAGCTTCTTAGAAGAGAAGGGAGAAATGCGCACCAAACGATGCACCCCAGACTCGTTCTTAAGTTCACCGTAAACACCGCGACCCAAAACTTCAAAGGTGACATTTCTATACCCGCCTACGGTGTTAGTGTTAGAGTGAATCAAGCAAGAAGACCAACCCTTCTTCGAGATATACTTGTGGTACATCTCGTAAAGCAATCGAGAAAAGTCCTCAGCATCGTCACCACCAGCGCCAGAAAAAATGGTAATAATGGCATTACCATTGTCATACTTACCTTCACCCAACAACTCTGCTTTCAGCTTAGCGATATCTTTAATCACATCCTGAGCGTGAGATTTATTCTGCCAAAATCCGAGATCTTGCATCTCATGCTCCAACTCTTCAATTTTCTTTTTTATATCCTCCGACATTTGGCTTTATCTATAAACATCCCGTCTGTGTTTTATGTTTAAAACTAGAAGAATAGTTATAACACCAGAAAGCTCAACTACAAACACTACTCTATAATCACCAACCCTGAAACGATACTTCCCATAAAAAGGAGTGGTGAGCGGCTCTGCATATTTTAATGGATCAACGACAGATTAAAAATAGTGTACACAACATAAGATGGGAGGTCAACGGAATGGCACAGGTAATGTCATTTGGATTCTTTGGGAGCTGAGCTCCCAAAGAATATTTGTAAATGCAAAAGTTTGTATCTGCTCACAAAACTGACTAGGCGGAAGCCTAGAATTACTTTTATCGCGAATTTCCCTTATGGCCGTGAGTAGGAAAAGTGATTTTAGGCTGGAGTGTTTGGGATTTATGGTCTTTTGGGAGCGGAGCTCCCAAAAGACACATTTATCTTTTTCGATATACCTTGGTAACTGAGAAGTAGCTCCGAAGTTCAATCCGCTAATGGAATTAGATTCCTGATAAAGTTAAATCTC
>CAZXEK010000033.1:0-31776 GCA_964639675.1 uncultured Candidatus Saccharibacteria bacterium | reverse complement strand
CAAATAAAAAAGTTTTCTATCTAACCTCAGACAAATATATATCTGAACTAGTTGATTCAATAAGAACCAACTCAGTCCATATATTTAAAGAAAAATATAAAAAATATGACCTGCTTATAATCGATGATATTCAGATTTTTTCTGGTAAAGAAAAGTGTCAAGAAGAGCTCTTCCATCTTTTTAATAGCCTGCATGAAAACAACAAACAGGTTGTTTTTTCCTCTGATAAGCCAGCGCGGCAAATATCAAATATCGAAGATCGATTACGCTCACGATTCGAAGGAGGGATGATCATTGAAATATCCAAACCAGAATACGAATCTCGTGTGGCAATCTTAAGATCTAAACTAAAAATGACCGGCTTTTATCTTCCCGATGAAACAATTGAACATATTGCCACCAATGTCTTAGACAACATCCGAGAGCTAGAAGGGGTTCTAAACACTGTTGTTTGCCAATCTCAACTTAAAAATAAGGAGCTGGGGATTGGGGAGATAAAACAGTTGATTAAAAATAGCTCTAAACAGAAAAAAACCGTCTCGATTAAGGATGTGATTAGAGCTGTCTGTGATTTTTATAATATTGAAGAAAAATCCTTGTATGAAAAAACGCGCAGGAAAGAAGTTGTTAAGCCACGCCAGATCGCCATGTACATATTACGACAAGACTTTAACACTTCTTATCCCTACATTGGACAAAAGCTTGGGGGAAGAGATCACACGACGGTTATACATGCCTGTGAGAAAATAAAGGGGGCGATAAAAAATAGCCCCGCATTAGAACAAGAGATTGAACAGATTAAAGATGTTATTTATAGCGGGCAATCTTTGGTTGGTGCGGTTATCAACGATAGTGTTGATTGAGTTGTTGATAGTCTGTGTATAAAGATGGACTATGTTACTTAATAAATTTTAGTTAATTTACAAATCCGACTTTTCCACAGTTGTTTTCCACAGAGAAAAAAGCATTATAGATTGAAATATAAAAACATTTTAAAGTTATAAACATAATCACAGCTATAATAATAAAAATAAACTTTAATAGATTATTTAATAATTATGAAAGTTGAGTGTATAAAAGATAAATTAAAAGAATGTGTTACTGCTGTCGGTAAGATAACGGCCAAAAATCTTTCTTTGCCAATTCTTGGAGCAATATTTATAGAAGCCAGAGACAAGGTACTAATTTTAAAGGCCACAAACCTTGATGTTGGTTTAGAGATAAAAATGTCAGCTAAGATAGAAAAGAATGGAGCGATTGCTTTACCGGCCGATATTTTGGGAGCCTTTCTTTCTGGACTTACCGAAGAACAGGCGATAAAAATAGAGTTAATTAATAATAATTTATCAATTTCAACAAAAAGAAATTCAACGGTTATAAAAAGCTTTCCTCCTGACGATTTTCCAATTATTCCAAAAATAGAAAAGGATAATTCAATTGTAATTGAAGCCCATAAACTGGTAAATGGAATAAAATCAGTGGTCTATGCCGCTGCTCTGTCAGACATGAAGCCCGAGATCTCCTCTGTTTATATCTATACCGAAAGCGATGAGATAATCTTTGTTGCTACGGACTCTTTTAGATTAGCGGAGAAAAGATTTCAAAATAAACAGAACGACAAGAAGATGTCTATAATGTTACCATTTAAAAATGCCAATGAGATTGCTAGAGTTTTTGAACAGAGTAATGAAATTTTAGATGTCTACTTTAATAAGAATCAGATATCTGTAGTTTCGCCAAACATTTATTTTACATCAAGAGTTGTGGGAGGAATATTTCCAGACTATAAACAGATAATTCCTAAAGAGAAAAAGACAGAGCTGATTGTTCTAAAAAAAGATCTGATTGATTCAATTAAAATCTCTAATATTTTTTCTGATAAACTTAACCAGATAAATATCAAGGTTAGTCCTGAAGACTCCTTGTTTGAAATCAGTTCAAAAAATCAAGACCGAGGAGAAAGCGCGACAATTGTACCAGCAACGATTGAGGGCGATGCTGTTGATGTAGTTGTAAACGCCAGATATATTTTAGACTGCCTACAGTTTATTTTATCTGACAGCGTACATATTGTTTTAAACGGACCAAACAAACCGATAATAATAAAAGGAATAGGAGAAAACTCATTTTTATATTTAGTTATGCCAATGAATATATAAAAGTTAAAAATGCAAAAAATTACGAATTTTCTCCAGAGGTTTAAGGAGATTGCTTTACCAAACGAAAGAGAGAGGGTCGCTGTCAAAGGAGTTGTCCAAAGTGAATTAGGGATTGATCTCAGTATTAAAGATATTACTATTAGAAATTCTGTTGCTTATATTAATGGTACAGGAGTAACTAGAAGTGAAATATTTTTAAATAAGAGAAAGATATTAAGTGAGCTGGAAAAAGTAATTTTACCAGAGAAAGTGATAGATATCAGATAGAGAGACGAAGAGTTGTTTCGGTTTCTGATTTGTTCAAGACAGAATCATACACAACAGCTCGAATCTGGCTCTCACTACCTATCTCTTGAATTTCGGAAGGGAGGAAAGAAAATTCAAATGGAGCCTTTTTTGAAGAGCCTAGGTAGGTGTTGTTTATAAAAAAATCGACCTGAGATAACGGAAACCGACCGGTATTTTGCAGTTTGATTGTTAACCTAGCTTGTGGATTATAGGTTGTTTCTGTAGAGGGGGAAGTAATGATTGTTTTTGGTCCCATCTCTACACCGTGAACATCGTCTTTTTCCTTTGGGATAACATCAAGAGTTTCGTCGATTATACTGTTCTCTTCTTTCCATTTTTTCACTGAAGACTCCCAGAGATTAAATTGAGCGTTTTCGCTTGGATTTTTTGGGGCTGGTCCAGTTGGATCTTCTTTGTCAACCCAGTAGAGAATTGAATGGAGTTGTTTTACAACCCTTGTTTCTCTAAGTTCTTTTGGGGTATACTCCGTGGCTAATTTACCTGAGATTTTGTCGATTTCGTAACTTATTCCCCCTTGCCAGAAGCCTCTCAAGAGAGGATTGACCTTTTCGGGTGCCGTCACTTCAGGTTTTAAAAATTTTTCAGTCGGTAGATTTAAGATCGTCTCCCTAAAGAATTCACTCCACATCGGAACGGCGATATAACCAGAGGTTTTTTTCTCCATAACAGAGTTATCGTTGTTGCCAGCCCAAACACCTAAGGCAAGATTTGGCGTATACCCAACAACCCAAGCATCACGAAAATCGTTTGTAGTGCCAGTCTTGGCAGCGATCTCCTTCCCGGGCATGTCCAAAAGGGAGTTTTCTCCAAAGAGCGGTGCGCGCGCCTTAGAATCGGAAAGAATATTATTAATTATTCTGGCTATTTTTTCTGGAAGGACTCGAGCTGCTTGGCTGACTGGCTCCTCAACAATATTTCCATTTACATCCTCGATTTTAAGAATTATCTGGTAAGGATTTCTTACTCCATCATTGGCAAAAACTGAATAGGCACTAGTCATATCTAAAAGAGAGACCTCTCCTCCACCTAAAACCAAAGTAAGGCCATAGCGTAGGGGGTCATTAAGTCCCTTAATCCCCATGTTTCTGGCTGTTTGAATTGAGTCTTTTATCCCAACAAGATATAGGAGTTTTATGGCAGGGATGTTTATTGATTGCGCGAGAGCATCTCTTAAAGAGATTGGCCCGCGAAATTTACCGTCATAATTAACCGGCATGTAACATTCTGACTCCGTGGTAGTTTCTAAAAGGGGCTTGCCTTCAGGAGAACAGGTCGTTTGGAACTCGGTTTGAAGATCCAGAAGGATGGTTTCAGGTAAGTATCCCTTATTGAAGGCGGTGGCATAAATAAACGGCTTGAAAGCTGATCCTGGTTGGCGATGGGCAGTGGTTATGTTGAAGTTTCCCTCGTTTTTAACATCGAAGTAGTCTCTGGACCCGACCATCACTAAAACCTGACCAGTCTTCGGGTCGATGCCGACCATCCCAGCATTTTTAGCCTTAAACTTTATCTCATTTTGTTCGGCATGTTTTTTTACAATCTGTTCAGCTTTTTGTTCCAGCTCCCAGTTTAAGGTAGTTATTACTTTCAAGCCCTTAGTTTCTAGGTAGCTTTGACCATACTTCTCTTCTAGATATGACCGAACATATTCGACGAAATGTGGGGCCTTTATTCCCGTCGTCTCTCTTGGCAAAAAGACAACCTTCTCTTTTTTAGCGGAGGAACCCTCATTTTTAGTTACAAAACCAAGCTCAATCATCCTGTCTAAGACCAGGTTTTTTCTTTCTTCTAGACGCGTTCGGTTATTACCATAAGGAGAGTAGAATGTCGGAGCTTTAGGGATGGCCGCTAGGTAGGCCGCTTCTGCCATGGTTATCTCCTTCGCGTTTTTACCATAAAACTTTCTACTTGCATCGCCCACGCCGTAGATTGAGCCGCCATAAGGGGCCTCGTTTAGATAGAGAGTCAGGATCTCCTCTTTGGTCATAACGCGCTCTAGTTTCAGGGCCAGGAGAATCTCCTTAATCTTCCTGGAGAATCTTTTTTCTGAAGTTAGAAGAGCATTTTTAATAACTTGCTGGGTTATTGTAGAGCCACCCTGTTTTAACGATCCTGATTCTAGATTAACAAAAGCCGACCTTAGCATCGAACCAAATTTTATTCCTGGATGTTTATAGAAGTCACTGTCTTCGATCGCAATTGTCGCTCTTCGAAGGTTGATCGAAATATCCCCATAAGGAACAATCTTTCTGGTTACGCCTTGGTGGATGTCGTACAAGAGAATTTTGCCAGTTCGGTCATATATTTTTGTTGACTCTGAAATCTTTCTTTGGTCTAGACCCTTAAAATCTGGGATTTCAAGTGTGGTTAGCCAAAGCAACAAAGAGCCTAAACTAAGAAGAATAAAAATGGACAGAACCCTTAGTTTGTTTCCCAGAGAGTGTTTTTTACGCATTCACCCCACAGTAACATAGAAAAACCACCCTGAACAGGATTACAGCTGTTATTTTTTTATAAGTATGTTAAATTAGAGATTGTAGAAAGATGGAAATAGACACAAACAAAGAAAAAGTAGAGGACCTTTTAACAAGGGGGACAGAGAGGATATATCCTTCCGAGGATTTTTTGCGTCAAAGACTTGCGAGTGGGGAGCGACTTACAATATATTTAGGGATTGATCCCACTTCGCCGACACTTCATGTTGGGCATATAGTTCCACTACTTAAGTTGAGAGCCTTCCAAAGACTGGGACACAAAATTATTCTTTTGATTGGTGATTTTACTGCAACTATCGGAGATCCGACGGACAAAACCGCAACTCGCGTTTCGCTCTCCCCTGAACAAGTTCTCGAAAATGCTCGCTTGTATAAAGAACAGGCTTCCCACATTATTAATTTTGATGGCGAAAATCCCGCATCTCTAAGGTATAACTCTGAATGGTTGACCCCGCTCTCCTTTACGGAAGTGCTCTCTCTCGCCTCAAAGATGACCCTTGCTCAAACCATCAAACGGGAAATGTTTCAAAAACGTATTTCTGAAGAGAAGGATCTGTATCTTCATGAGTTTTTATACCCATTAATGCAGGGTTACGATAGCGTTGCCATGGATGTTGATGGTGAAGTTGGTGGCAATGATCAAACATTCAATATGCTTGTGGGCCGTGATCTTATGAAAAAAATGAAGGGCAAGGAGAAATTTGTAATTACGATGAAACTTATCTCTGATTCGAGTGGCATAAAGATGGGAAAGACTTTAGGTAATATGGCTTCTTTCTCTGATTCTCCGGAAGAGGTCTTTGGCAAGGTTATGAGTTGGGGGGACAATCTCATTCTTTCTGGGCTAGAACTTTGTACAGATGTTTCTTTAAAAAATATTGATAAGGTTGGTAAAGATATAGCTAGTGGATTAAACCCGAGAGATTCAAAAATGTTTCTAGCCAGAGAGATTGTTGCTTTGTATTATGGTAGAGAGCAGGCCGAGAGGGCAGAGGGTGAGTTTATAAAGATTTTTCAAAATAAAGATACTCCAGATGATATTTTGACTGTTAGGGCTGAGAGCGACAAGAAGGTGGTGACAGTGCTTATTAAAAACGAAATAGTAAAATCTAATTCGGAATTTAGGAGGTTGCTTAAAGAGGGCGCTATTAGTTTAAATGATCAGAAAATTAATGATCCCGAGGCAAGCGTTGGCGGCGGTGGAATTATTAAGGTTGGAAAGAGAAGGTTTTTAAAAATCGTTGTTTAGATATTAGAAATCTATATTTGGTATGTCTGGGCATAATAAATTTTCGAAGATCAAACATAAAAAAGGCGCAGAGGACGCAAAAAGGAGTAAAGTCTTTTCTGTTTTGGTTAAGCAGATTATTCTCGAATCAAAACACTCCGCAGGGGACAAGAACTCTTCTGGTCTTAGGTTGGCGATAGAAAGAGCACGAGCAGAGAATATGCCGAAGGACAACATTGAAAGGGCAATCGCCAAAGGGGCCGGGGTACTTTCAGGTGGTGTAGAAGAGATTTTATGTGAGGCATATGGTCCGGGAGGTGTTGCGATTATTATAAAGGGGATGACAGATAGTAAAAATCGAACGATAAATGAGATTAAGTTTCTTTTGTCTGAAGGGGGAGCATCACTTGGGGCTCAAGGGTCGGTAGTTTGGGCCTTTCAAAAATTAAATGATGG
Source organism: uncultured Candidatus Saccharibacteria bacterium (assembly GCA_964639675.1). Classification (GTDB taxonomy): domain Bacteria; phylum Patescibacteriota; class Minisyncoccia; order Phycocordibacterales; family UBA12445; genus JACQCV01. The sequence goes on along the minus strand of CAZXEK010000033.1, from coordinate 25,129 downwards.
TTTTGAAGCGACAACCAAGATAGACCTATCCGAAGGAGATCAGGAGAAGCTTATGACAATTCTAGATCTTTTAGAAGAGAATCCTGATATCGACAATGTCTACACTAACGCTTTGAAAGAAGAATGAGGGTCATTGGTATCGATCCAGGCTACGAACGCCTTGGGGTTGCAGTACTGGAAAAGAGTGGTGAGAAGAATGTCACACTCTTTTCTACCTGTTTAAAAACCAGCAAAGAGATGACACTTTCTGAAAGATATTTTGAACTTGGTAAAAATGTTCTGAAAATAATAAAAGAGTGGTCTCCAGAAGCTTTAGCGATAGAAAAACTTTTTTTTACAAAAAATCAAAAGACCGTAATGGGGGTCTCTGAAACTAAAGGGGCGATAACATATATTGCGAGATCTCTCGGGCTCAGGGTTTATGAGTATACTCCATTACAAATAAAAATCGCTGTGGTTGGATATGGCAAGGCGACAAAAGATCAGGTAATGTATATGTTGAAGTGCATCTTTAAGTTGGGTAGAAAAGGCCTAACTAATCAAGATGATGAGTTTGATGCGATTGCGGTGGCCCTTACCTGTCTTGTATCCGAAAAAGGAAATTATCCCCAAAAATAAAATTAACCTCTTGCAAAAAAAATATAGTTCTGATAATAATATTAATTATTATTAATTATTAATTAATAAAAATATGCATAGTGATTACTCGAGCTACGCTGACCCGTCAGAAACTAATATGGGACCAGGGTTAAGTAATTTTGGTCTGGATGATTCTGACGAAGATTCGGATAAAGATTTTAAGGGTCTCGACGATGAGGATGGAGTAGATTTAGATGATGACGAGAAGGATGATAATGAGGACGACGAGGACGACGATTATTAATTTTGTTTTTGTTTTATATTTAAGTGGTCGTAGGCTTTCTTTGTAGCTGCGCGTCCTCTGGGGGTTCTTTCTAGAAATCCCAGCTGGATTAGGTACGGCTCGTTAATCTCTTCAATGGTTTCTTCTTCCTCTGATGTTGCAGCACTTATGGTGCCTAGGCCGACTGGGCCACCGTTGAATTTATTTATAATTATTTCTAAGATTTTTCTGTCAGAGTAGGATAAGCCGGCTTCGTCTATATTTAAAAGTTTAAGGGTTTTAAAAACAGCATCGAGGCTAATATTAGTTTTATAAACTTGAGCGAAGTCACGGCACCTCTTAAGAAGATGGTTAGCAATTCTTGGGGTAAAACGGCTTCTTTTAGCGATCTCTTTTATTGCTCCGACCTCAATCTCCATATTTAAGAGACCAGCAGATCTTCTAATGATCGTCTCTATCTCAGAGTCGGTATAGAATTCTAGGCGAAATGTTCCACCAGAGAATCTGGAACGTAGAGGAGAGGATAGCAGAGCGATTCTGGTGGTTGCTGCGATTAGGGTGAATGGTGGTAGATCTAGCTGGATAGTTCTGGCAGAAGGCCCTTTTCCTATTATTATGTTTAGGTTGCCAGATTCCATGGCGGGATATAGAACCTCTTCGATCAGTTTATTTAACCGGTGGATCTCATCTATGAAAAGAATATCTCCAGGGGATAGATTAGTGAGGAGGGAAGCGAGGTCACCAATCTTTTCAATTGCTGGACCGGAAGTAACTTTCAGCTCCGAACCGTTCTCTTTAGCCAGGAGGTATGCCAATGTGGTTTTACCTAATCCAGGCGGGCCGTAGAATAAGACATGTTCGGGTGTTTGCCCACGGGTTTTAGCTGCTGCTAAAAGTATCTGCAGGTTTTCCTTAATGGTCTCCTGACCAATGTAATCAGCCCATTTGGAAGGCCTTAAGGCATTATCCAGATATTTTTCTTCACCTTTTGTTAAATTTTCTGCTTCCATATTACCCTTGACATTTTCTTTACTACATGATACCCTTTTACTGGGATAATCGAGAATATAAATCTCTAAGCAATTGGGCTTCCGGGCCTAGATGGTTATTCAAGAAGGACATCCTGGTGCTACGTTTACGTAGAGAGCTGGGGTTATCCTTTGAGAGTAACTTAACTTTTAGTATTTTATTAAAAGAATTGCTTAGAGATTTATCGTCTCGATTTTTTTATTGCACGACTATTTTTAATTGTCAATTAAGCCAGAACATTACTCACTTCAACTACTCTCTGGACCTCTTCCAAAGAGGTAATACCTCGAAGCACCTTAATTATACCGTCTTCTCTCATGTTCAAGATAGCTTGTGGTAAGGCCTCTTTTTCTATCTCTCTTTCACTTGGGTTCGTGTCGATCAATTTTTCTATATTTCTATCCATTATAATTGCTTCATAGACACCAATTCTACCTTTGTAGCCGATGCCGTTACATTCCGGACAACCAAGGCCTGGCAGCCATATTTTATTAGAGCTCAGATCACCCAGGTCATTTTTTTTATTTTTGATCGTTTCCAGTACTGAGTCTATGATCTTTTTTTCTTTTTCTGTTGGTGTCGTCTCTTTTTTACACACAGCACAGAGTTTTCTCACTAGTCTTTGGGCTAGGACCATATTTAGGGCAGAGCTGATAACTTTGGCGTTAACCTCTAGGTCAATTAATCTCGGTATCGCCCCAGCAGCAGAATTGGTGTGAAGTGTTGAAAAAACTAAGTGTCCCGTGAGGGCAGAGTTGATGGCGATCTTAGCGGTCTCTTTATCTCGGATCTCACCAACCATGATTATGTCTGGATCCTGTCGAAGTGCAGAGCGCAGGCCCTCAAGGAATGTGTAGCCACTATCCTCATTGACTTGGGTTTGAGATATTCCGGGTAGATGATATTCGATAGGATCTTCTATGGTGATTATTTTTGATCCAGGTTCGTTAACTTTTTTAAGACAAGCGTAGAGAGTTGTGGACTTTCCAGAGCCAGTTGGGCCTGTAACAAGAATCATTCCGTTTGGTTTAGCGATCTCAGCTTCAAGAATAGACAAGAGTCTCGGTTCTATGCCCATTTTATCTAGGGTAATGGCAATTGAATCCGGATCAAGTAGTCTCATAACGACTGATTCACCATATGGGCCTGGTAAAATTGAGGTTCTGACCTCGATCTGTTTGTTCGTGGTGCTTATACTAAATCTTCCATCCTGAGATTCGGCCTTGATGTTTAGTTTTAAGCCGGAGATAAGTTTTAATCTAGAGAGGATAAGCTTGTTAATGGTAGGGCTAAATAGACTTATATCTTGCAGCACCCCATCTAGTCTAAATCTAAGCCTGGTCTCATTATCTTGGGATTCAATATGTATATCGGAGGCGCCAATTCGCATCGCTCCAGCGATTATAATTTCTAAGATTTTAGAAACCCCTTGGTTTTTATTATTCTGTATAGTTTCGGAGATTAATCCTTTAACATCGTCAATGTTTTTGGTTTTTTCTAAGACAAGAGTTAGTTCCTGCTCAGAAATACCTATTAGTCCAGCCCTTGTCTCCATACTATAGGAGATCTCCTTATATCTTTCCCAAGCCCTTTCTAGGCTGCTTATCGATCCTAGGTACAGCTCAACTGTGTATTTTTTTTCTTTAATTTTCTCTAAAATCCCCGGGAGATTTTTATTATTAGGGGAGATGATTAGGATGTGGACTTTTTTTCCTACTAGTTTAAAAGCAGCCATACCCGAAGCCCGAGCATCTTCCTCGGATATGATTCTTAGGGCATCAGTGTTAATAGAGAGAGTCGATAGATCTATGTACGGAAGATTGTATTTTTTAGACAACACCTCTGCCAGCTCTTCGGCCTCTGATTTTCTGAGTTCGTCTAATTTATTTTGTTGACTCGTGTCTTGGAAATCGGACATAATTTATTTTCATACTAGCACTTCTTTTTTTAGATACAAGTAAAGTTACCCACTTATTGTTTTTTTTTACACATTCTATATTATCTTATTAAGTTTTATGGAGTATATGACCAAGAATTTAGAAGAGACTTATGAACTGGCAGCGTCGTTTGCCGGGGGCCTTTTACCCTGTAGTTGTAAAAAAAGACAGCGGGCCGCGGTTGTCGGCCTTTTCGGCGAGCTTGGTTCTGGAAAAACTTCTTTCACTCAAGGAGTGGCGAGGGCATTTGGCATAAAATGTCATATCACTAGTCCTACCTTTGTCTTAGAAAAGATCTATAAACTCTCCAAGAGTTTTTCTTATAAACATCTAATTCACATAGATGCTTACAGATTGGAGAGTAGTAAAGAGATGTCTGCTTTGGGCTGGGATGAAGTTTTACAGAGCTCCACGAATATTATTTTTATAGAATGGCCAGAGAGAGTGGAAGAGGTATTACCTAAGGATATTATAAAAATATATTTTGAGACAGGAGAGAAAGAGAACGAGAGGAAAATAAAAATTTTGTGCTAAAATTATAGCGAAGCCCATAGTAAGTTATGAAATCTCTCAAAAAAATAGTTCTTCTCGATGTCCATGCAATTTTGCATAGGGCATATCACGCCCTGCCAGGTTTCACTTCGAGTAAGGGAGAGCCGACAGGAGCTTTGTACGGTCTATCTGCTTTTCTGATTAAGATTATTGCGGATCTGTCTCCAGACTATTTGATTGCCTGCTATGATCTGCCTGGTCCAACCTTTCGGAAAAAGATTTATGACGGCTATAAAGCTGGCAGACCGAAAACTGATTCTGATCTTATCACCCAAATAATTAGATCTAGAGATCTCTTTAAGGCTTTTAATATTCCTATCTATGAAAAGGCCGGATTTGAAGCGGACGATATCATCGGGACGATAGCCGAATATATCAAGAAACTACAAACTACAAACTACAAACTACAAACCATTATTGCCTCGGGAGATATGGATACTCTTCAGTTGGTTTCGGGTGATTTAGTGGTTGTCTACACTCTTCGTAAGGGGATTAATGACACAGTTATTTACAATGAGATTCTTGTTAAGGAGCGATTTGGTTTTGGTCCGGAGTTTATGGCTGACTATAAGGGTCTTCGGGGTGATCCATCCGATAATATAATTGGAGTAAGAGGTATAGGAGAAAAGACAGCAACAGAGCTTATAAAAAGTTTTGGCTCAATTGAGAGTCTATATAAAGTATTAAAGGATGATCCTTCTAAATTTCTTAAGGCTTCCATTAAACAGAGAGTGATTGATCTTTTACGGGAGGGAGAGGAGGAGGCTGTTTTTTCGAAGATGTTGGCAACCATAAAGTGTGATGTAGAAATCAATTTCTCTCTTCCAGAAAAAAGATGGAGAGATGGCCTAGATACTGATAGTTTATTTAAGTTTTTTGGTGAACTTGAGTTTAAGGCTCTTGGCCCGAGGTTCCAGATTGCCCTGCAAGGCACTCTGGGGATTAATCTTGGAGCAAATTTTCCTGGTGTTAGTGAGCGGACAAGTTCAATTCCCGATGTGCCAGCCGAGGAAAATCGAGGGGTGGATCTGCCCATTGCTTCTTTGCCACATTTTCAGCCTGTTGCTATAGCGGCTTGGCTTTTGAATTCGGATTTAACTAACCCAAAGATTCCAGATCTTTTATCTATTTTTAAAGCTAGTGATTTAGATGAGGCCTTGCAGAAATTACCTCTAGAGATTAAAGACAAAGGGCTTGATTATGTTTATTATAAAATTGAACTTCCAATCATTCCTATTATAAAAGAGGCGGAGAATCTCGGTTTATTAATTGATACCGAGCATCTTAAAAAAATGTCTAAGGAGTATCATAAAAAATTGGAAGTTTTAGAGAGACAGATTTGGCAACTAGCTGGGGAGGATTTTAATATTAATTCCTCTAAACAACTTGGAGTCGTTCTTTTCGACAAGATGAAGCTTACGGTAAAGGGGCTAAAAAAGACCCCAGGTGGTGCTAGATCTACTCGGGAGTCTGAACTTCTGAAGTTAAAAGATTTACATTCGATCGTACCACTTATCTTATCGCAGAGGGAGCTTCAGAAACTTTTGTCGACTTACATAGATCCGCTACCCAATCTCGTGGATGCTAATGGCCGATTACACACCTCACTTAATCAGATGGGCACAACCACTGGTAGAATTTCTTCAAGTAATCCTAATTTACAAAATATTCCAGCCAATGGAGATATTGCTAAAGAGATACGAAAGGCTTTCATTGCTCCTCCCAACCATAAGTTAGCAGCCTTTGATTATTCTCAGATCGAGATGAGAGTTCTGGCTTGGCTCTCGGGTGATGAGGCCTTAATAAGTATTTTTAAACAGGGTCTTGATATTCACACTGCTGTAGCCGCTAGAGTTTTTAATATGGAAGAGGTAGATATTACCAAAGAGATGAGGCGAAAGGCTAAGGTTATAAATTTCGGTATTCTATATGGCATGGGAGTTAGTTCCTTAAGAAAGAATCTTAATTCTACGATGGAAGAGGCGGAAACATTTTATAATAATTTTTTTATTCAATTTCCAAAAATTAGAGATTATTTTGAGAAGATAAAAAATCTGACTCGCCAAAATGGCTACACGGTCACAGCTTATGGCCGTAGACGATATTTCCCCATGATTAACTCTTCTCTTCCTTACGTTAGAGCTGAGGCGGAGAGGATGGCGGTTAATGCTTCGATTCAGGGTACAGCCACAGCCGATATAATTAAGATGGCGATGCAGAGGGTACAGATACGTCTTTTAGAGGAGGGGTTAGATGATAAGGCTCATCTGGTTTTACAAGTTCATGATGAGCTTCTATATGAAGTTAGGGACGATAATGATATAGATAAAATCATGAGGGTAATTAAAGAGGCTATGGAGACAGCCGGTCTTGATCGGAACATCAAGACGGACACCTTGCCAGTCTTTTTTCTTGTTAATTCTTCTTGGGGAGATAATTGGGGCGAGCTAACTTCACGTGTGTAGCTTTTTTCTGATTTTTTGCTAGGCTATGTACAGATAGCGTTTGTCTTTCTAAAGATCAAAGGGAGGTTTGTCTTGGGATACACGCTGGCATTAGTTGATATTGAGGATGATAAAAATGGTAATCACCAAGAGATACAGCTCTGTAGAGCCGACGATATTCCCCAAACTCTGAAGGAGCTCGAGACGTCTTTAGCTCCCTTGGGACTTAAGGTTAAGGTCAATTTCCTTCTGGTCTTGAATTCCACGGAAGATTCTAACAATGTTATGAGGTTGATACATGGGATGATGGTGATCAAGAGAGGGGAGAAGGGCTCGCTTTCTCGAGAGCTCGGGAAAATGATGGCTACTTGTTTCTTATTCGGCTGGAATGTTTATAGGCATCAGGAGGAGAGGGCTGCCGAGAAGATTATTGATGAATACCTTGAGGATAAAATCGATGAGGATAAGTTAAGGTAAGTTCTTATGCCCCCAGATAATTTGGGGGCTTTGCTTTTTCCGGTAATTCGCGGATAATATTGTTAATGGTCTATCTGGTTTATGGCAACAACAGAGATAAAGTTTTAGCTAGATCTAGAGAGCTCTCAGATGAAAATATGCGGGCTAATTTAGGTGCTCTATATTTTAAGTTTACTGGTGATTATTTTGAAAGAGCTAAGCTAGAAGAGTTAATAGGAGGGCAGTCTCTCTTTTCTCAAAAGATTGTTATTCTCTGTGATAGTCTGTTAGATAATCCAGAGGCGTTAGATTTTGTTTCTAAAAATATTGAGAATATTTTTTTGTCGAAAAATATTTTTATCTTTCGTCAGGGTGCCCTAGATAAAGCCAGATTAGAAGTATTTAAAAAAAATCAGATTGCCTCTGAAGAGTTTTTAATTGAGAACGATGCTAGAGCGATAGATGCAAAAGAATTTAATATATTTAGTTTTACCGATGCCCTTGGTTCGCGAGATAGAAAACTAGCGTGGGTTATTTTTCATAAAGCTCTTAGGGCCGGTGTTTCGGCCGAGGAGCTCTTCTGGAAGATAGTTTGGTTGTTTAAAAGTATTATTTTGGTGAGTTCTATAAATGGCAATCAGGGTGACCTGGTCTCTAGGTTAAAAACTAGCCCGTTTGTCATAAAAAAATCTAGAGGTTTTTTGAAAAATTATCCGGAGGAATCTCTAATAGGAAATTATAGAAAATTAATTGATATCTATCATAAATTTAGACGTAGTAATGTAGAGGCTCCGATGACTGTGGAACTTTTTATCCTTAATTTATAAGGTTTTTTTGGGTTTTGCTGGTGAATGCCTGGTTTTAGAGTGCAGGTGGGCTTGACATTTTTATCGGACTATGATATCCTTTTTTTTAGAAGTTGACATAAGTATGGTTTCTAGGTAGGATCTTCCATTAGTTAGAGTCTACTGTTCTTTTCAAGTCAGATACGTAGCTACTTAATATATATCGCGTTGGTGCTAGTGCTGGTGCCTGTGGTGGTCGGGAATTTCTCCCTAAATCACCACTTTTCGCCTCTGACTTTCAGTTGGGGGCAAATAAGGAGAGGTTTGTTATGCCGAATGAGCAGGGTCAGAGTACCGGAGAGGTTCAGACCAGCAGGAGTCAGAAGGATTTTCAGGTTCGAAGGTGGACTTTGGGTCGAGACGAGCTCCTGGGGTTGATCGAGGTCATTTCCGATGTCGAAACTGGAGAAGACGGAAAGGCTCGCGTGACGGTTCGGGAGCTTCCGGATAACGGTCGTGAGTGCCAGGGGCTGTTGGCGGGGACTATCCGACCTATCAGCAACAAGCCCGGGAGCGCCAAGAATTCCGAGAATCCGGAGGAAAGCGAGTATGAGATGGCTTCTCGTCTTGCGGGTCGTGAAAGGAAGACCAGGCACGAGTATCTGTATGCCGCCAGCCATGGAAATTCTGACGATGTCGTCCGGGCTACTTTCAAGGCTGAAACCGGTCAGCTCTACCTACAGATCAAGATGGTTTCTCAAAAGGGTCGAGCAGATGAGGTGAATCCCACTTTTCGGCTGATCCGTGATGTGACCGAGAAGGAGGGTGGGAATTACGTGACTCGAGCCGAGTGGTTGATCGAGGTGAAGCCCGAGAGCAACGAGTAAGACGAGTAGCATGATGTTCTCGATGTAGTATCGGAACATAATCGCCAGCCGGAACGATCTGAAAGGATTGGGACGGCAGCACTCTTCGGATGTAATCCGAACTGATGAGTCCAAAAGGACGAAAGTGTAAGTAGGAAAATAAGAAAGTTCTTTTATAAAATCTTGCGGTAGAGAAAGGTATTGAACGAGTTTCGACACTTTTCTCTACCGCAGGAAAAATCTACAGACGAGGGCAGCCGGTCGGTTGTTCTCACTTTTCCAAGGAGGTCCTGAAATGGTGAATTACTTCGTCGCGATCCTCGGTGCCATTCTCACCCCCACCTTCACCGGCGTCCGCAACCCGCGGAACGGTCGGATCATCTCGCGCAAGGAATTGAAGCAGCTCGGTGTCATCGTCTTCTCCGGGTGTGACAACAAGGAGAAGCTCCTGACCGACGCGATGCTCAAGGGTTACGATGTGGTCGTCAGCCCCGATGGCACCTACGCCAGCTTGTACGCTCCGGCTCCGGTCACCACAGTGGCCACCAAGAAGTAGTATTCCCCCCCTGTTCTATACCTGAGCATGCTCCCACACCCCGAATAAACCGACCAAGTGTCAGGGGGGCTGCTCACTGTCCGCGTACGGGACTACACATTGTGTAGATTACTAAAGGAGGTGGACATCTTCACTTAATTAATTTAAGGAAGAAAAGAACGAAAACAAGAGATAGAAGGTCTGGCGCCAATGCAATGAGCAGAGGCGCCTTTTTTATTGTCTCAGAGATAACTATGATAACTATGAAGTATCACAAAATCAAATTGGATGCTGTAGATACTGTAAGTAAGAAGACTATCTTGAAATTTTTTTTATTGCACCTGCCAAACGTGACTTCTTCCTGTTGGCATTGTTCTTCTTTATGATCCCGCCCATCTTAGCCGCCTTATCAATCGCCTTATAAGCCTTAGGTAAAAGGGCTAGAGCTTCTTTAGACTTTTTATCTGCTACAAGCTGTCTTATCTCTTTCATGATAGATTTCATGACTCCCGCCTTTCGCAAATTAAAAACCCTCTTGTTTGCTGAATTACGAACGGCCTTTTTCGCTGATGATGTTATTGGCATAATTTACACATTATTGTCAGAACACTATACACCACTTTCAAATTTTTGCAATATCTGTATGATGTGATTAAGATGATTTCTAAACTTAGGGGAAAAATCTGGCACACGGACGATAAGTTTATTCTTCTAGATGTTTCAGGGGTCGGTTATAAGATTAGCATGACAAGCACCGATCTGGCAGAGCTTTCAAGCAAAGATCACCAAAAAATTGAGCTAGAATTCTGGACACATCTATCAGTCAAAGAGGACGCCCTTGATCTATATGGCTTCATAAATAAAAATGATCTAGATTTTTTTCTTCTACTAATATCGATCTCTGGTATAGGACCAAAGAAGGCACTCGGGATACTCTCGGTCGCATCAGTTGAAACTTTAAAGAAAGCGCTACGTTCAAAAGATATATCTTACTTAACTCAAGTGCCTGGTATAGGGCGTAAAAATGCGGAGAAGATCGTCCTGGAACTTAAAGATAAATTTGCTGCGTTAGAAGATGGAGAAAATTTCATAAGCCTTAGAGAGGAGACCGACGCCATTCAAGCTATCAAGTCTCTCGGCTATTCTACAAGTGAAACCAGAGATGCTCTCAAAAAAGTCGAACCTTCTATAACTAAGATTAGTGACAGAATCAAGGCAGCACTAAAACACCTCAGTAAGTAAATGTCTGCAAAAAGTCTTATAAAAAAAATCATCCCCGAGTCGCTATTATCCCTCTATCATTTGGCACTATCCCATCTGGCCTGCCTATATTACAACAATCCTTCAAAAAAAATTATTGTGATAGGGGTTACCGGTACCAAGGGGAAAAGTTCGGTAGCCAATTTTATCTGGTCATGTCTCGAAACAGCCGGCTATAAAACTGGAATTATAAGCACAGCGATCATAAGAATTAGTAAAGAAGAATTTCCCAACAACTACCATATGACAATGCCCGGGAGATTCTCTCTTCAGAAACTTCTCTATAGTATGTATAAGGCGGGTTGCAAGTTTGCAATTGTAGAGACGACCTCCCAAGGTATCAAACAGTACCGACACATAGGAATTAAATACGCCTACACGATCTTTACTAATCTCTACCCTGAGCATCTTGACTCACACAACGGTAGCATGGAAGAGTATAAAAAAACCAAAGGTAAAATGTTCGAATCTCTACCAAAAGTCTCCATAGTCAATAATGACAGTCCCTATAAAGATTACTTCCTTTCTTTCAAATCAGGTAAAAAAGTCACTTACGGCTTAAAATCTGGAGCCAATCTACAAGCGACAAACATTGTAAGCAGAAATGCCGGATCAACATTTACAGTCGATGGTAATGAATACAAGGTTGTCATACCGGGAATATTCAATGTCGAAAATAGTTTACCTGCGATCGCCCTATGTCAAATCCTCGGCATAAAAGCAGAGACCATCGCAACGGGTCTATTAAACTTGAAAACTATTCCCGGTAGAATGGAGCCGATAGATCTAGGGCAACCTTTTAAGGTTTACATTGACTATGCTCATCAGAAAGAGAGTATGCAAGCTCTCCTTGAAACAGCAAAAAATCTTGTCGATGTAGACAGAAAAATAGTCGTACTTTTAGGAGCCGAAGGTGGTGGTAGAGACAGAGCAAAGAGACCGGCAATGGGTAGACTTGCTGGCAAGCTAGCAGACTATGTTGTGGTCAGCAATGTCGACCCTTACGATGATAATCCAGAAGAGATCATTGAAGACATCGCTAAGGCTGTCGAGGCAGAAGGCAAAATACGTGGAAAAAATCTGTTTACCATTCAAGACAGAAGGCTTGGTATCAGACAAGCGCTTACACTAGCCAAACCAGATGATATTGTTTTTATCACAGGCAAAGGTAGCGAGCAATCAATGATTATAGCTGGAAAAAAAATCCCTTGGGACGACAGAGTTGTTGTCAGAGAAGAAATAAAAAGGCTGTTATAATTTTATATTCTTCATTTTTACTTTTTAATTTTTACCATGCCAGAACTCCCAGAAGTAACAACTACCGTCAATGGTATAAATAGTGTTGCAAAAAAACTTACTATAAAAGAGGTCTGGTCAGACTGGCCTAAGCTTATTAAGTTTCCGCAGTTTACCGATTTTAAGAAAGAGATTGTGGGTAAAAAAATTTTAGGAGCAGAAAGACGAGGTAAAAATATACTAATTAAACTTTCCGGAGGTAAAACTCTTCTAATCCATATGAAAATGACCGGACATGTTATGTATGGGAAGTGGCGACCGGCCGGCAAGAATGATAAGCCAGGTTGGAATTGGATCCCGACAAAGACACAAGGGAAATTCGCATCAAACCTAACCTCTATCTCACCTTTGCACGACCCATATAATAGATTCATCCATCTAATCTTCTTCCTCTCAAATGAACATCAACTTGTTTTAGCTGATGTTCGTAAATTTGCCAAGGTAATACTTATAGACAGCACTAAGATCAAAAGTCATCCTGACTTGAGTCTACTGGGCCCAGAACCTTTAGAGCAAAGTCTAACCTCTAAGATACTTATAGAGAGACTAAACAGGAAAAGTTCTTGGCCAATAAAACAGGCCATGATGAATCAAGAGTTAATTGCCGGAATTGGCAACATATATTCAGACGAGATACTCTGGGCAGCAGCTGTCCACCCTCTTCAAAAAGTAACCGACATTCAAAGAGAAAAGATGGTTAAAATATATGCAATTATGAAAAATATCTTACAGAAATCTATTAAACTTGGAGGAGATTCAACTTCAGACTATAGAAATATCCACGGCGAGCGCGGAGGTTTCCAAAAAGTGCATATGGTCTATAGAAGAACGGGCGAAAACTGCCTAAGGAAAAACTGTCCTGGTAAAATAATACGTATCATTGTCGCTACCCGCAGTGCTCACTTTTGTAGCGAACACCAAAAGCTAACTCCGTACCAAACACCCACCTCCCAAACGGCTTCGCCATTCACATAACTATAGTCGTCATAGAAGCATGGAATAGACGGAGTTAAATATTTAATATTCTAAACAAAGCTACACCAGCGGCGACCGAGACATTCAAAGACTCCTTCTTCCCCATCATTGTAATCTCTATAACGTGATCACACTTTTTTAAAATGTCCGAGGAGATACCGTGCCTCTCCTCTCCAAATAAAATAGCAACTGGAAATTTGGGCCTAAATTTTTTATAATCAGTAGAAATTTTTGCCTGTTCTAAAGCAACAATCTGGTAACCATCTTCTCTAAGTTTTTTAATAAGAGTTTCGACACTGTCAGCATGCTCCCATGATATATTCCTTTCGGCACCCAGTGCGACCTTAGCGAGATCTTTTCTTATGCGACCAAACCGATCGATCGGGGATGGTGTCACACCGACTAGATATATCTTCGACACACCAACACACTCAGCAGTTCTAAAAATAGAACCGACATTAAATATACTCCGAATGTTATCTAGAATTAAAACCATTGACATAAAATATCTCAATCGGGCTTCGATTCCAAACGCAGATGAAATAGTTCATCTGCTCTGGACGTACAACCTCACTTCGTTCGTTGTGCGTCCAGTTGGAATCGTTCCTTACAGGAACCTGTACCCCAATTGGATATTTTATTTCTTCCTCAACTAGCTCGGAATCATAAAATATCTCAATCGGGCTTCGATTCCAAACGCAGATGAAATAGTTCATCTGCTCTGGACGCACAACCTCACTTCGTTCGTTGTGCGTCCAGTTGGAATCGAACCAACGACCCTCTGCTTAAAAGGCAGGTGCTCTACCGACTGAGCTATGGACGCATATAATATACAAATTGTATAAAAAACAATATCAAAAATAGAGTAAACTGTCTACGGCTATGAGAATATCTACTCACAGTCATAAGGGAAATTCGCGACAAAAGTAATTTTAGGCTTTCGCTCGGTCATTTTTGTGAGTAGATACCTATGAGACTATGTCAGACTCCTCTAAGCCACGGCCGTCAGGGAAGTCTGACATTTGGGATAAAAATTTTGGGGTTATAGATTTAGGATTGTAGGTTTGTTTTTTGCTGGTTGATAGGATAGCATAGATCTTGCGCTCTTGTCGTTCAATGGATAGGACACATCCCTGCGAAGGATGAAATGCAGGTTCGATTCCTGCCGGGAGCACCACTGATCTGTACCCCATAAAGCGAATAGCGAACTGGCAGGAATCGAACTGGAAAGGGGTCGGGAAAACTAAAGTTTTCCCGTGGAGGAAGGCAGGCGGAGCCGTCGGAAAACCGGGGGTTTCCGAGTCGGTGAGATAACAAAGTGTCCTGCCGGGAACATATGAAAGACTACTATAAAGGGGCATTGGTGCTTCACAAAAAGTATGGGGGTAAAATAGGTATCCAGAGTAAGGTTCCTTTACGTAATCGGGACGAACTGTCCCTAGCTTACACTCCTGGAGTTGCAGCCGTCTCGATTGAGATCGGCAAGGACAATAAGAAAGCTTTTGATTACACATTGAAGAAAAATAGTGTAGCAATAGTTTCTGATGGTTCAGCAATTCTTGGTTTGGGAAATCTTGGTCCGTATGCGGCTATACCGGTTATGGAAGGCAAAGCCGCGATTTTAAAAGAGTTTGCTAATATCGATGCCTTTCCTATCTGTCTGGCGACCCAAAATACTGAGGAGATAATTACAGCGGTCAAACAGATTGCTCCAGTTTTTGGGGCCATTAATCTCGAAGATATATCAGCACCACGTTGTTTTGAGATAGAGTCTAGGTTAAGGAGAGAACTTTCTATCCCCGTTATGCATGATGACCAGCACGGTACTGCTACTGTAGTTTTAGCGGCTCTTATAAATGCTATTAGACTGAGAAAGATTGGGATAGAAGAAGCTAGGATTGTCATTAACGGTGCCGGAGCGGCGGGGAGTGCCATAGCCTATCTACTAGTGAAGTATGGTTTTAAAAAAATTATTGTTTGTGATACAGAGGGGGCTATTTATAAAGGTCGTCTGGGTTTGAATATTGAGAAAGTTATCTTGTCTAAAGCTACGAATTCATCTTTAGTCAGAGGGCCCTTGAGTCAGATCCTTCTTGGGGCGCATATATTTATAGGTGTTTCCAAGGCGGGACTTTTAAGTAAAGAGATGGTTCGGTCTATGGATAAAGATCCTATAATTTTTGCCTTGGCCAATCCGGTGCCGGAGATCATGCCAGATCTTGCGAAAAAAGCTGGAGCCTTTATCATAGCCACCGGCCGTTCTGATTTCGATAATCAACTTAATAACTCTCTTGGTTTCCCAGGTCTGTTTAGAGGCGCGTTAGACAACCATCTTCTTCAGTTTAACGATCAAGTTTTTTTGAGAGCAGCTGAGGCTATTGCCGCCTTTGTTAAGAATCCTACTCCAGATAAAATTTTACCAACCCAATTTGATAAAGGGCTGGTGAAAGCGGTGGCTAAGATGGTTTATTGATTTTGTTTTTTAAAATCCTAGATATTCTAAAGCAATGTCGAAAAAGTTTTTATGCGCATATCTTTCTGGAATATGTCGTTTGAGTTCGACTCTTACATATTCTGGATCGACATCCTTAATCGGAACTATTAAATGAGGTAAAACATTACGATCTGAGTGTAGAATTATCTCATCTTTGTTTTTGGCATGGTTGATCCAGAAGGAATGGAGTTTGCTGTAGGGGAAGAAGTCGTGTCTGATCCAAACTCCCTGAGTGGTTAGAGAGAAATCAATTATCTCTGGTTTTTTAGCCATGTGGATAATAATTGAAATTGTTGACAAGAGGCAGAATATAGCAAAAAGAAGATTGTGTAAAAATAGCGATGCGACAGATATAGAGATGCCGACAACTACGACAGAGATATACCAGTCTACTGGCTTGTTTGGTAAGTCGTGATCTGGTGCCTGCCACTCTATTATTTTAGTTTCTGCCATCACATTAATTTTACCACAGGTTTAATCTTTCAAAAAGTAAAGACCCACTCTTTTGGAATAGGTCTTTACTAAAAATTGACTTCATTATCTTTCCTAAAAAGGCTAGGCCATTTTACTGGCTGCCCGTCCGACTTAGTCGGATCTAGGGCTAGATGAGGCACTGTGTCATCAAGATTAGACGGTGCAAGCACCTTATAGTCTTGATGATCAGTTGCTGACGGGTCAATGAGCTAGTTCTCTCGCCGCGCTCTTGATAGTTCAGTACTTCAAAGAACTCTAACAACATTTTATTACTTTTTGTTTTTTGTCGCAAGCAGACTATAATGGAAACAATATGAGTAGCGAAGTTCAATCAATTAAAAAGTATGTTAGGGCTCTAAACTATCTATCAGCGGCACAGATATATTTGCAGGACAATTTTTTGATGGAAAGGAGGCTTAAGTTCGAGGATATCAAGCCGAGACTCTTGGGTCACTGGGGTACATGTCCTGGTATAAATTTTGTCTATGCCAATCTGAACTATCTTATTAAAAAACATAAGACCGAAATGATTTTCGTTCTAGGTCCGGGGCACGGTTTCCCCGCGATTCAGGCCAATCTTTTTATGGAGGGTACCTTGCAAAAGTATTATCCGGCCGCTACGCATGATGTTTTGGGTCTTGGATATATTATGAAAAATTTTAGTTGGCCGTACGGATTTCCAAGCCACAGTAACCCAGGTGCACCTGGGGTTATCCTGGAGGGTGGCGAGCTTGGGTATGCCTTAGGAACTTCTTACGGCGCAGTTCTGGATAATCCAAACTTGATTGCCGCTTGTCTTATTGGTGATGGTGAAGCTGAGACTGGCCCGACTGCAACTGCCTGGCACTTGAATAAATTTGTAAGCCCGAAGGGCAACGGCGCAGTTCTGCCCATTTTACACCTTAACGGCTACAAGATTTCTGGGCCGACAATTTTTGGCAGGATGAGTAATAGGGAGCTTAGGTCTCTCTTTTCTGGTTATGGTTATGAGCCGATTCTTGTAGAAGGTAAAAGTATTTATGAAGATATGTCTGATGCCTTGGAGAGATCTTATCAGTCGATCCGTCGTATTCAGGAAGAGGCCAGAGATGGAATCAGGACGGAGATCCCCCCAAGATTCCCTATGATAATTTTGAAAACCCCGAAAGGCTGGACGGGGATTAAAAAGTTGCATGGACAAAAGATAGAGGGAAATTGTCTCTCACATCAGGTCGTGGGATCAAATACAAAAACCGACAGGGCAGAGTTAAACGCTTTGAATAAATGGCTGACATCTTACAAATTTGAAGAACTTTTTAGTGACCATGGTGGTTTTATTAATGAAATTAGAGAGCTTGTGCCATCAGTTGATCTTCGGATGGGGGATAGTAAACATACGATGGGCGGCGCTATTGTGAGGAAGGATATAGTTGTGCCAAGCAGAGGAGAGTTTTCTGAAGATGCTCTAGTTCCTGGGACCATTGGCTCGAGTAGCATGAGACGTGCCGGGGAATATCTAAACGCGGTTTTTAAACTGAACAAAGATAATAGAAATTTTCGCCTTATGTCTCCTGATGAAACTTACTCCAATAAGCTTGATAAGGTTTTTGAGACGACCTCTAGAGCTTTTGTCTGGCCAATAAGAGAGTGGGACAAAGATCTTACCCCAGATGGTAGAGTGATGGAGATGTTATCTGAGCACTCTCTACAGGCGCTTTTACAGGGATATATTTTAACTGGCAGACATGCGGTTTTTGCCTCTTATGAGGCTTTCATTCAGGTTGTCGCTAGTATGGTAGATCAGTATTCGAAATTTCTAAAGGTGGCACGAGAGATATCGTGGCGTGGAGATATTTCATCACTTAATTACATTTTGACATCATCCGGATGGAGGCAGGAGCACAATGGTTTCTCTCATCAGAATCCGGGTTTTATCAGCAACATACTTTTAAAATCTGGTTGTTTTGTCCATGTTTATTTCCCACCAGATGGCAATAGCACCTTGGCCGTTTTGGAAAAATGTTTAACTTCAAAAAATGAGATCAATATAATTGTTGCTGGTAAGACAGTTGAGCCTCGGTGGCTTACGCCGGCGGAAGCTAAGAGTCAATTAGAGACCGGAGTGTCTATCTGGAATTTTGCTTCTGATTCGGACCCGGATATTGTCTTTTCCGCGGCTGGGGACTATTTAACCAAGGAATCTTTAGCGGCGATAGATATTTTAAAGCGAGAGATGCCAGAAGTGAGAGTTAGATTTGTAAATATTTTGGAGGTTTGTTCTCTAGGTGTGGGTAATGCTTTATGCAGAGTACCCATTGTCTTTGAGGATTATTTTACTGCCGACAAGCCCGTGATTTTTAATTTTCACGGATATCCTGAGACCTTGAAACAGGCCCTCTTCGAGAAACAGGATGGAAGAAGAAAGTTTTTTATCCACGGTTATACCGAAAATGGTTCGACGACCACACCATTTGACATGCATGTCAGAAATGGTACCAGTCGTTACCATCTGGTCATTGAAGCGCTACAAGAATTATTACGTTTAGGGAAGGTGGTATCAGATCAGGCCAGTCTGGCCATAGATAAGTATAGTAAGAAACTTCTCGACCATCGTGAGTACATTAAAAAATTCGGGGTCGATCCAGATGAGATAGAAAATTGGCAGTGGAGATCACGTGGAGGTCAGACTAGTTGATTGCAAAAAATATTTTATGAAGCAAGATAAAGACAGTATTACTTCAGTATTGGCCCGGTCTCTTATGTTAGTTGTAAATACCGGTAGCGACTCGCATAAATATGCTCTATATGAATTTGATCGAGAGGTTTTTAGACTGCACTTAGAAAAAGAGGGTAGTGGTTTTGTCGCCAATCTGGTCTTCGCTTTAAGGAGGGAAAAACGTCCAATTTCGGACTCAGATTATCAGGCACCGGTTGATTTCTTGTTAAAAATTTTGATTGATTGGGAAATTATTTCAGATAAATCTGAGATCTCTTCAGTCGGGATTAGAATAGTGGCACCGGGGGAGTACTTTTTGTCTCACAATATTGTTGATGATAAATATTTTGCAAGAATTGTAGAGGTTAAGGCAGAGGCGCCGCTTCATGTAGGGGCCATCATCTTAGAAATCGAAGAGATAAGAAAGATTTTACCAGGAGTTAAAATTGTCGGAATATCTGATTCAGGTTTCCATAAAACTCTACCAGAGGTTATGAGGCGTTATGCCATTCCGGAAGCCGATAGTACCAGTCTCGGTATATATAGGTGTGGTTACCATGGGATATCGGTTGCCTCGATTGCTTACAAAATAGAGAAGTGGCTTGGAGTGGTGCCAGAGAGGGTGATCGTGTGTCATCTGGG
The DNA here is from genome assembly GCA_964639675.1 of uncultured Candidatus Saccharibacteria bacterium. GTDB lineage: Bacteria > Patescibacteriota > Minisyncoccia > Phycocordibacterales > UBA12445 > JACQCV01. Next base: position 5,827 of record CAZXEK010000033.1, on the reverse strand, counting down.
AAGTGGTTCAAGTTTGACAGCCTTAAAAAATGGTCAGAGCTTTGATACTTCTATGGGTTTCACCCCGCTTGAGGGGTTGCCGATGGGTAGTCGTGTTGGCAATATTGACCCCGGGGCAGTTATTGCCTTAGGGCAGAAAAAAGGGTTGAGCTTTTCTGAGTTAGAAAAATATTTTAATACGGAGTGCGGCCTGTTGGGACTTTCTGGAAAAACCAAAGACGTCAGAGAGCTTCTTGAACTAGAGACTCGTGGAGACAAGGGGGCGAAGTTGGCCTTAGATTCTTTCGTGTATAATATAAAAAAATATATTGGTTCCTATATGGCAGCGCTTGGCGGTCTAGATCTACTTGTTTTTACGGCGACAATTGGGGAGAGGTCTTTCGTAATTCGTGATCGAGTTTGTTCTGGCTTGCAGAGACTCGGTCTCATCTTGGATCAAGAGAAGAATGGTAGAACTGTAAGCATAGATGGTTTTATCCACGCCGACAAACAGTCTGTTCCAATAGCGGTTATTACCACAGATGAGATGGGAGAGATGGTTCGAGAGATGGTCCGCTTAGCATAGAATAGCTTCTTATTTACCCCGCAGTGTATTCCTAAGGTTGACTCGCCCGTAGGTCTGTTCAAGTGCTTCAAAAAGTCTGACGTAATCTACTGTCTCTGACTCACCGCGAAAGTTACGAGTAATCTCTGGGAAACTGCCTTCCAAAAAACTTCTTTCTATATTTTCTCGAGTTTCTCCACGTTGTCGATCCTTGACGTATCTTCGCGCAGCTGCGGAAAAATTAATAGAATTGATCTGGTCGGCCACGCTCTGGTGGTCTCTCCTACGCACAGCATGATATTGGGAGTCTATTAGAGCTAGTTCATTAAATGATTGGCGAGCGGCAGAACCTATCACTTGATCTGAAGGAGTGAATCCTAAACCCCTAAACCAATTCAGGGGACTAGAGATTACATCCGTGAAGGCATTACCCGCGCGAGAAAAGAATCCTGGCCGTAATGCTCCGGCGGGGGTTGTAGAATAATGGATCCCGTCACCTGTGAAAAGAATGCCGCCATTACCTAACTGATACAGAATCCCAAGCTTCACTGTTTTATCACCCAGGGTCGACTCTATAATTCGATGTTCACCTTGACGTTGGCGGTTCACCGGCTTTACGGCATTTGCAAGCTCTTCTTGTGCTTCAATAGAGAGTCCAGCACCCGCCCCGCCTATAAATTTACATTCGTCGCCTGACCCCTTAAAAAGCTTAGGATTTTTCGTACAGGTCTCAACAGTTGATGGCTTCGGTTTCGGGTCATCTCCTGAGCAAGTTTGGCCTTCTGCTACACATTTGATAAGTAGTCCCGTACTATCTAGGCAGTCAATCGGATTTGCTGGCTTCGGCGTTCCCCACTGGCTGTCATAGCATTGGCAGGTACCACCATAGTTGCGACCAGAAGGTGCTGGACACGTTGTTTGTCTACAGCCGATGGCTCCTCTATCCCAGGATGTCCCCGGAGGGCAATGTGTAACAGCACGAATCAGGTTGCTGGGCATAAATAATAAAGCTAGAATTATGATTGAAAAATATTGCATAATATTAACCTTAGCATATTTTCTGGCGGTGTGTATTGAAAGCCCAGATGCACCTGGCATGAATCATTCAAATATGCCCTAAAACAAGCAGGCTTATTGTCCTTGATCAGTCGATCATGTTATAATTTAACAATATTAATTAATCAAATTATATGTACTCAAATAATAAATTGAGCTGGTGGCTTTACGGAGTCGGACTGTTTGTTGTTTTAGGAACTCATATTTATATGCTTACAGTCGGACTTCCTTCAGAACAAATGACTGCTCACGCTATTCTTAATATTGTTGCCGTTTTTCTTTTGGCAGCCGGGTGGTTAAAACGTTAAATATCGGGCTTTCCCCATTTCGTCTGTCTTAGCAGACGAGGAATATAGGGTCAGCCACTATATTTCTTGTTTCTGTTCCCCTTAGGTCTCTCCGTCCCTCGCCAGTGGTTGGGCATAAAGAGTTTGTAATCCTTGTCATTGCACTACGGAGGAGGCGAGATTCGAACTCGCGAAGCCTTGCGGCTTACCTGTTTTCAAGACAGGCGCACTAGACCAACTATGCGACTCCTCCACACTAGGGCGGATTTCCTGGTTATTATAACAATCTTCTGAAATTCTCTCTGGATATTTTTACTTGATCGAGAATTTCTGAGAGAAGACCCCTGCCGATGTCTTCCCCTCCATGCATGGGAATTGAAGTTACCCTCCCATCTTTATGAGAGAATATAGCATGTGAACCTCGTTGTCTAGTTTGGTAGAAACCCTGCGATTTAAGTATGCGTACAAGGTCTCTTGCCTTTAGCATTGGTATTTGGCCGGGCATCTATCTCTATATGGTTACTGTTTCGAGACCAACAAACAGTGGGTTATAGCCAAAGTCGCGAATTTGCGCACGGTATTTTGGGTTTTCTGAAGCTTCTTCTAAGCAAAGCCCTATAACCTCTTTAATTCTCTGCTGAAGCTCGGGCATTGTTTTTGCTTGAGTATAACAACCGGGAAGTGTGGGGACAGAGGCTACAAAATAACCGTCTTCATCCTGCTCTATAATTACCTTGTAACTACCTTTTTTCATATTCAAACTTTAGCATAGTTACGAGCTTTTTTCTAGTTTTTTGTGCTAAGATTTTGATATGAGATTAATGGGTATTGATTATGGGGCTAAAAGAGTGGGGGTGGCTTTATCTGACGAATCGGGTCGTTTTGCTTATCCGTATTCTATTGTGAAAAATGATAAATTACTTTTGACTAATGTTTCGAAGGTCTGTGCTAAGGAAAGGGTGGGGAAAGTCATTTTAGGCCGGTCACTTGATTACAAGATGCAACCGAACGAAATAATGACGAGGATTGAAGAGTTTAAGAATGAACTGGAGATAGCGACAGGCTTAGCTGTTCAATTTGAAGATGAATTTATGACAACTGCTGAGGCGGAGAGGCTACAGGGTAGAGGGCAGAAGATAGACGCTTCTGCGGCGGCGCTTATCTTGAAGAGTTATATAGATAGGCAGTAGTAAGTTTTGTATAGTATAATTATTGTGATGATTAAAAGAGACTCCTTCTTAAAGTTTTTTCCAATACCGGACTATCTACAATTTCCAGCAGTTGGTTTTGATGTTTCTGATGGATCGGTTAAGTTTGTGGAGTTGCAGAGAGACGGCGATTCATTGTCAGTCGGTAAGTTCGGAGTGAGACCATTTTCTGGGGACCTCACTGGGACGCTATCTTCTATACAAAAAAACTTCGGCTTCGAGATGGTTAATGTCTCTATCTCAGAGGAAGAGTCATATTTTGTTAGAATTAGGTTGCCATTTATAAAACCAGAAGAGGTGAGAGATGCTATCGAGCTTCAGATTGATAGCTATATTCCTTATTCTGCGAGAGAGGTTGAGTTTGACTATCAGATTCTAAAGACAGATCCAAGATTAAACGGCTACATAGATGTTAATATCGGTGTTTTACCGAAAAAAATCGTTAATAGATATCTTTCAATTTTTAAACAAGCCAATCTTATGCCGACATCTTTGATGATAGAGGCCGAGGCTATATTAAGGGCAGCTGTACCAAGGGGGAGTAAGGATGTTCTTATGATCGTAAATATTGGACGAATTAATACTGTCTTGTCGATTGTGGCAAGGGGGGCAGTTTGGTTCAGTTACACCTTTAAGCTCGGTGGAGATTTCTTGCTGAAAAGATTGGGGGAAACTTGTGCTCTCTCGGAGGAGGATGCTCTTAAGGCTAAGAATGAAAAGGGGTTGATTAACTCTTCTGATAATCAGGATGTCTTCGGCTGTCTTCTGCCCATGATCGGAAGCATAAGAGATGAAATAAGTAAGCACTGTAAATATTGGTCCGAACACAGGAAGGAGTTTCTAATAGCTGAGGGGATTGATGATATAAATAAAATAGTTGTTTGTGGTAGCCAGGCTGTTATACCAGGCTTGACCAGCTATCTTTCTGGCGCCTTAGGTTTGAAGGTGGTCTCGGCTAATCCCTGGGTAAATATTTTTAATTTTGATCAATATGTTCCACCAATTACTCAGAAAGATTCTATGGAATATGTTACGGCCATAGGTTTAGCCTTAAGTAGTTTAAGATAGTCACATGAATCTACTTCCATTAGCGGAAAAACGTCTGATTCGGAGGGAGTATTATAAGAGACTTACTGTGGTCTCGCTATCCCTTTTGGCTATCTTAATAGTTATCGCCGTAGTTCCCTTGGTCGTTGCTTACATCACATCAAATTATGAAATTATGAGTCTGGAAAGGGAGCTCGAGTTGTTTTCTAAAAAGAACAGTACGGAAGGTATCTCGGCCGACCTTGGGGTGATAAAAGATATAAATAGCAGGTTAAATATTCTCAGTAGCAACTATAAAAAGATTTTGGGCCAGGATCTGTCTGTAATTTTTTCCTCTATTGTTGATAAGGGTAAGTTGCAGAAACTACGCTTAACATCTTTTGTTTATGACAAAGTTTCTTTGAAAAAAGGCCAGACCAAGACTGTCGCCCAGAGAATGGTTTTCGGTGGTACAGCTTCTGATAGAGACAGTCTAGGGAGGTTTGTTAAGGAGTTAAGTATTGATAAGAGATTTGCCAGTGTTGATCTACCTATATCTAATCTAATAGAGAGCAAGAATATTAATTTTTTTATCACAGTGATGATGTCTAAAGAATAATTTATGGGAACAAGAAATAAAACAGACAGTTATTTGGTCAGTCTTATTTTATTAGATATTTTTCTTATGTTGATCGGACTTTTTATACTATTTGATTTTAGAAATAATCGATTAGTAGAGATTAGTGAGCTGGAGTCTAAAATAGTTTCTTTAAAGGAGTCTAAGCAGAGAGCCGGTGTCGTCGGCCAAATGGTTAAAGATAGCAGAGAGGCGAGAGATAAGTTGAGTCTCTATTTTATAACTAAAGAAACAGTGGCCAACTTTATAGCAGAGTTAGAATCTGTTGCTTCTAGGTCTGGCGTGGTGTTTAAGTTAAATTCGTTAAACATAGTGAGAGAAAAGGAGGCCAATAAACCTAGCTATTTAAAACTTAATTTAAGAGTCGAGGGTGACTACTCGGAGGTTTCCCATTTTCTAAATGTCCTAGAAAATCTTCCTTACCAATTTAGATTCAATGCTGTAACTCTTGCCAAGTTAGAAAAAGAGAAAAGTTCTTGGTACGGTGACGTGGATCTTGAGCTCGTTAGTTATATTGATAAGTAGGCAATCAGATATGTTAAAAGATTATTATCAAAAATTAAGAAATAGTTTCGCCGTCCACGTCCAACACAGTCGAGGGCTGGGTATCGGTATCGATATGTACCGCGATTGGAAAATTCTAGCTACGTTCTTCCTTTCTTTCTGTTTCCTACTTTTGGTTTTGGATGTCTACTTTTTCTATGCAGGACACATTCAAATTAATGATGGTCTGAAAATTAAGGTAGAGGATTCAGTGATTTTAGATAAGTCTAAACTGGAGAAAGTTATAATTGATTGGCATGGGAGAGAGCTAGAGTTTAATAAGGTTCTAGGTAGTAAGTCTAGACTTGTTGACCCAGCGCTTTAAATCTGATATTTTAACTTAGTTTCGCGCTTGTAGCTCAATGGATAGAGCAGTGCTCTTCTAAGGCATTGATGGGGGTTCGATTCCCTCCAGGCGCACAGACGAACGAAGTGAGGCTGGTGCGCCTCCGCAGGCAAACTGTTTCTTTTTACTTATTTTACTGGTTAGAATAGAATGTGGAGATGAAATTAGAAGTTAAATCTT
>CAZXEK010000032.1:0-2510 GCA_964639675.1 uncultured Candidatus Saccharibacteria bacterium | reverse complement strand
TAATGTCCAGAAGTGTGTACGCACTCAAGATATTGATGAAGTTGGAGACAATACCCACGATACTTTTTTTGAGATGCTGGGCAATTGGTCTCTGGGTGATTATTTCAAAAAAGAGGCTATAACATGGAGCTGGGAATTTATTACTTCTAAAGAAGAGGGGTTGGGACTTGATCCAAAGCGGTTTTATGTGACTGTTTTTGAGGGGGATGAGAATGCTCCTCGAGATGACGAATCTTTTGATATCTGGAAATCATTGGGAGTTCCTGAGCATCGTATCTATTATCGTCCCGCAAAATCTAACTGGTGGAGCACTGGAGATAATGGTCCATGCGGACCAGATACGGAGATGTTTTACGATGTGACTAAGGACGGATTGGGGGACATGAGTCTTTCTGAGTATCTAGTTGCTGACGAGAAGCAGCAGGTGGTGGAGTTTTGGAATGATGTCTTTATGGAGTATGAAAAGAAGGATGGAAAAGTTATTGGTAAGCTTAAAAATAAAAATGTCGACACTGGCGCTGGACTTGAACGGATAGCGATGTTATTACAGTGTCAAAATAATATTTTTGATACTGACCTGCTCAAACCTCTTATGGAAAAGATCGATGAGTTTTCTTCTGTAGAGAACCTTCGTGCGCGCCGCATTGTCGCAGATCATATTCGTACGTCTGTTTTTATGATTGCGGACGGTGTCAATCCCTCAAATACTGATCGTGGTTATGTGTTACGACGACTTTTACGTCGAGCAGTGCGCCTCGTCGATCTTCTTAAGATGAAACATGGGTCACTTTTTTGGTTAGCAGGAGTCGTGCCAGAGATTTATGGCAGAGAATATCCAAATATTACAGAAGATATTTTGCAAATTAAAAAAGTAATAGATACAGAGGAGCAGAAGTTTCGTGAGACACTTGAACGAGGAATAAAGGAGTTTGACAATGGCATAGATGCGTTCACACTTTTTACTACTTATGGCTTTCCGCTCGAACTTACGAAGGAGCTTGCGCTAGAGAAAGGGCTTCTGGTTGATGAGGGAGATTTTAAGAAAAAAATGAAAAAACACCAAGATCTATCCCGATCAGGTTCAGAGCAAAAGTTTAAGGGCGGGCTAGCAGACACTTCGGAGAAGACGGTAAGACTCCACACCGCACACCATTTACTTTTAAGGGCGCTCCAGATTGTGCTCGGACCAGAGGTTCATCAGCGTGGGAGTAATATCACACAAGAGAGACTAAGAATAGATTTTTCTTATGGACAGAAGATGACTGATGAACAGAAGAGAGAGGTAGAGAAAATTGTTAATGAGAAGATTCTCGAGAAGTTGCCAGTCATTCGAAGTGAGATATCTCGTGATGATGCCGAACATCTTGGTGCTGAACATGAATTTGGCCAAAAATACCCAGCTCGTGTATCAGTCTATTCGATCGGTCCGAAAGATGCGACGCAAGATGATCCAAAGTTTAACCAGAGATTTTCAATCGAATTTTGCGGTGGTCCACATGTGTACAATACAAGCAAGTTAAGTCATTTCAGAATTATAAAAGAGGAGGCTGTGGCTGCTGGCATAAGACGCGTTAAGGGTATCTTGGAATAATCTCTAGATAGGATATAATTTTATATATGGTAGAAGCTATTGTAGATATTGGATCTGGAAGTGTCGGTCTAGCTTTGGTTCTTTTTAAAAAAGGTGAATTACCCACGATGCAGTTTTCTATTAGACAAGAGCTTCCAATTCAAAAAAACTTAAACCCGCCAAGGTTAGTACATCAGAGCCTAAAGACTCTAGCTCAGATGATTAGTGATATGCAAAAGAGGGGATTCGATACCCCAGTAAGAATTTTTTGTTTCTTATCGTCACATCTTACTGCTTCTCAAACCAGAACAGTTAATCTCAAATTTGACGAGCCGAAAGTTATAGACGAAAAGACCATGGATAAGTTAGTCCTCCAAGAGCTTGAAAATTTCAAGATCGAACACCATCGATTTGGTAGTGGCCTCGATGTAATGATCGAAAAAAAAATAATGAAGGTGAAATTAAATGGTTATGAGGTGTCCGGCTTCAAGGGTAAAATCGCTAGCGAAGTAGAGATGTCTATTTTTTTTACTCTGGCATCAGTCAATATTCTAGATAAAATAAAGAGATTATTTACGAACTCTTTCCACGACAAACCCACTGAATTTCATTCTATTTCTTTTGTTTATTTTAACATCCTCCGTGATCTATTCGAGTCAGGACAAGATTTTATTTTTCTGAACATAGATTCCCTGATAACCGATGTTTTTTTAGTAAAGGCTTCGGTTCTTGAAAAATCAATTTCTTTTCCCTACGGACGGAATAGTGTACTTCAATACATGATGGATAAAACCGGCAATGATCAGGTACTTATAGAATCAATGATAAGGCTCCACAAAGAAGAGATCTTGGGGGGGGAAAATAAAGAAGACCGCGCCCATCTAATCACCTCCGCTGGTACCTTATGGCTGGATAAAGTTAAATTGATCTTTGATGAATT
>CAZXEK010000031.1:0-13777 GCA_964639675.1 uncultured Candidatus Saccharibacteria bacterium | reverse complement strand
AAATATTATAAAGAATAAAACCGTACTCGAACTATCGGTTAAAGATGCTAATAAGGGTGGCTTGATATTAGAATGGCAAAATATCGCAGGATTCTTACCAGCATCTCAGTTGAAACCAGAACACTATCCACGTGTCAATGATGGAGACAAGGACAGAATAATGAATGAACTAAAGAAATTAATTGGCCAAAAAATTTTTGTCTCGATCATTGGTGCCAATCCAAAAGAAGGAAAACTTATCTTCTCTGAAAAAAGTGGCGCCCAGAAAGAACGAGTTGAGATGATAGAGAAGTATAACATCGGTGACGCGCTTGATGGTGAGGTCACTGGAGCCGTAGATTTCGGAATATTCGTAAAATTAGAAGATGGACTCGAGGGTCTGGTCCACATCTCAGAAATCGACTGGGCGCTTGTTGAGAATCCTAAAAAGCTTTTCAGTGCTGGCGATAAAATCAAGGTCAAAATAATTGAGATAAAAGACGGTAAGGTTTCGCTCTCAATAAAAGCCCTAAAAGAAAGCCCGTGGAGGGCCGCTGAGTCAAAATATAAAAAAGGGTTGAGGGTCAGTGGAGTTGTAATAAAATATAATAAACACGGTGCTCTTGTAAGTATTGAAGAGGGGGTCGCTGGTTTGGTCCACATCTCAGCCTTCGAAACCGAAGAGAAAATGAAAGAAAGACTAGAGCTTGGAAAATCCTATGACTTCACCATAACCCTATTCGAACCAAAGGAACAGAAAATGACGCTCGCTCCGGCAGATGGTTCTACAAACACAGAAGTTGGTGCCTAGTTATACAAGCCCATCGCCTTCTCTCTGGTCCCTGAAATCAAACAGGCAATAGCTTCGATTATTTTCTTCGAAACCTTTTTGAGAATCTCCAATTCAGACTTTTTGAACTCGCCGATTATAAACTTTTCCACATCTCGCTCCCCTTGTGGCTTCTTTAATTTACCAGAAGGTGTAACCCCTGAGATTCCAATCCTGATCCGAACAAAGGCTTCGGTACCAATGTTTTTAATTACCGACTTAACGCCGTTATGCCCCCCTGGACCCCTATTAAAAGAGATCCTGAGGTTCCCTAGTGGTAAATCTAAGTCATCGTGAATGACAACAAGCTCTTCGGCCGATTTCTTAGATTTAATTAGTAACTTCAAACTCTGACCAGAATTGTTCATAAAATCATCTGGCTCTAGTAGAGTTATTTTTTTACTTCCTAGCCTACCGACAGACACAAGGACTTTATTTTTTAAATCTTTTTTCCATTCAGAAAAATCCGCGTCAGAACTATTTCTCAAAGACTCCAGAACAATACGCCCAGTATTATGGCGCGTATTTTTATAATCTTCCCCGGGGTTTCCTAAACCAACTATAATATATGACATATCTCAAGCAAATTTATACCATAAGAATAAAATATCTCCAAGACAACATCTCCATGGCATCCACTCCACAATCCCCACTTTAAATATTTTAGAAGCTTTTGGGAGCTCAGCTCCCAAACAGTACATATACAAGATTTGGAAGCTCAGCTCCCAAATGGTATAGTTTCAAAATGCGAAAAGAAAAAATAATAACCCGGGAGCATTATCACGTATTTAATCGTGGGGTCGACAAGCGAGAAATTTTCATGGAAGAAGATGACCTATGTAGATTCTATCAAAGTATGATGGAATTCAATGTTATAGATCCAATCGGAAGTATCTATGAAAAAATATTTTATGCGGATAAGCCTCCCAAAACAAAAACGAAAAAATTAGTTAACTTCATAAGCTATTGCCTAAACCCGAATCACTTCCACTTTATTTTAGAACAATTAGTCGACAACGGTATTAGTAGATTCATGCATAGACTTAGTTGTGGTTATACAAACTATTTTAACGAAAAATATAATCGTAGTGGGGCACTTTTTCAAGGTAGATTTAAGGCCAAACATGTAGACTCAAACGAATATCTCCTTTATCTAAGTGCATATGTGAATTTAAATAATGAGGTCCACCAACTGGGCAGGCCAGATTCCAAAAATAAGATCAAGTCGAGCTGGAAAGAATATGCCACTCATAAAAAAAGCTTTTGTGAAAAAGGGATCATCCTCAACCAGTTCAACCAAATCAAAGACTATAATTCTTTTGCCAAAGATGCCCTAGAATTGATGGTAGAAAAGAAGAGATCTGATAAGGAAATCCAAAATCTCTTATTTGAATAGTCCCTGGTAGTCCTTTGGGAGCTGAGCTCCCAAAAAAGATTATTTTCCCAAAAAACGGCAAATTTGCAACTGGATAAATTTTATAGTAGAATTTGGCGAATGGATCAAGAAATAAATGAAAAAGCCTTAGACGATAAGGATGAAAAGACGCCAGATGGAGAGACCGTAACTACTGGTAGCTTCATAAAAGACATAGTCAAATTCACATTACTCTCTCTGATTATAGTTATACCCATAAGAGTCTTCGTCGCGCAGCCTTTCCTTGTTAGTGGGAATTCAATGGTACCAACATTTGATGATGGTGAATATCTGATAGTTGATGAGATATCATACTACTTTGAAAAACCCACGAGGGGACAAGTCATTGTTTTTAAATATCCATACGACCGATCGAAATATTTTATTAAAAGAATCATCGGCCTACCAAACGAAACCGTTAATATAGACTACGGAAAAATTTCAATAAAAAATGCTTCAAATCCAAAGGGGTTGAGTATCGAGGAATCGTATACCAAAGATAAGAACTGGGGAAGTCGTAAAACAAGTATGACTCTTTCAGACCAAGAGTACTTTGTATTGGGAGACAACAGAAATGCTAGTTCTGACTCCAGAGAGTGGGGACCACTAAATAGCAAATTTATCACTGGTCATGTCAAACTGCGACTTTTACCAATCAGTAGAGCTGAAATCTCTCCTGGATCAATCAAATAGAGAGACCGGATAATACTTCAGCATTATATTTTAAACTGGCTTGAATCAAATTTATTATAACTTAATTAACCCGATCTCTAAAAAAATATGTCGACAAAAAAAGAAAAACAAAAGATAGAACCGCCAAGAACTCCTAAGGGCATGAGAGATATATTATCTAAGGAATATTACTCCTATCAAGGTTTCTTCGAGAAGGCTGCTGAGATAGCGACTTATTACGGCTTCAAACCAATTGAAACCCCGCTACTTGAAGAGACTCGTCTTTATACCTCAGGCGTTGGCGCCTCAACGGATCTAGTAGAAAAAGAGATGTATGAAATAAAGACCAAGGGTGGGACGCAACTTACCTTGAGGCCTGAAGGCACGGCTGGGATAATGCGGGCCTACATTGAGAACGGAATGCAAGTTATGCCCCAACCGATAATGCTCTACTATTATGGAAATTTTTACCGACACGAAAGACCGCAGAAGGGCCGCCTCCGAGAGTTAAGACAGTTTGGATTAGAAATTCTCGGAAGTGAGAAATCTATTGCCGACGCGACAATTATTAAAGTAGCCATCACAACACTTGCTGAAGCCGGGCATAAAAATCTTTTACTCTCAATAAATAGTATTGGGGACAAGGCCTGTCGGGGTTTATACAAAAAAGAATTAATAAACTACTACAAGAAACACACCGGGGCGATCTGTAAAGATTGTAAATTGCGATTAAAGAATAATCCCCTACGACTACTAGATTGCAAAGACATAAAATGTAAAACAGTCAAAGAGGTTGCACCCCAGTCTGTAAGCTTTTTATGCGATCCCTGCAAACAACACTTCAAAGAAGTTCTGGAGTATTTAGAAACATTAAAAATTGAATATGCAATAGATAATAACCTGGTTAGGGGTCTAGATTATTATACTAGAACAGTCTTTGAGATAAGTACTAAAACCACTGAGAAGCTACCGACAGAAGATGCAGAAGCTAAGAAAGAAAATCTGCCAACCATTCTTGCATTGGCCGGAGGAGGTAGATACGATTATTTAGCTAAAACAATTGGGTATAAGAAAGATATCCCGGGAGTAGGTGTGGGAATTGGTGTCGATCGAGTTATTATGTCTCCAGATTTTAATCAAGATATCGCTCCACGAATACTAAAAAGGCCTAAGGTATTTTTCATACAATTTGGCTTCGGTGCCAAGCTCCAAAGTCTCTCTATTATAGAAATACTAAGAAAGGCAAAAATACCAGTCGTCCAGTCTTTAAGTAAAGACAGCTTATCGTCCCAACTGGGTGTCGCCGAAAAAATGAAAATTCCATACACGATTATCATGGGACAGAAAGAAGTTATAGATGGTACGGTAATTGTGAGAAATATGGATAGCAGGTCACAAGAAGAGATCGCAGTCGAAAGGCTTCCAGAATATATAAGAAATTTAAAATAATTTGCAGATTTTTCATTGTTATGGTAATCTAAAAAACCAATGATACAAGTAGAAGTAACTAAAAACAATAACGAAACCTCATCGAGCATCATCAGAAGATTCACCAAGAGGGTTCAAGAATCTGGCATCATAAAACGTGCCAAATCTCTGCGCTATAATGAAAGAATAAAATCAGATTACGTACAAAAAAAGAAAGCCCTAAAAAGAATTAACAAGAGGAGCGAAACTGCTAGGCTTAGAAGACTCGGTAAGATAGAAGATGCTCCATCATATAGAAAATAAGGCCCGTAAGACAATACCTCTTATCCCATGGAGAAAGATCACGGATTGTGTTCTTGGAGAAGACTATGAGCTTAGTCTGGCTTTTATTGGAAACCAAGTCTCTAAAAAACTAAACAACCACTACCGCCATAAAGACCGGCCGACCAATATACTAAGTTTTCCCCTTGAAAAAAATGAGGGTGAAATTCTAATTAACATAAAGATAGTAAAAAAGGAGGCAAAAGAACTTAAAGAAAAAGAGTCGTCCTATCTCGCTTACATATTTATCCACGGATTGCTTCATTTGAAAGGATTCCGCCATGGTAGTAGAATGGAGACAGAGGAGAAAAAAATAAGAGAGAAATTTAGTGAGAAATAAAATCATCACAGGTATAGATATCGGATCCTCTTCAATCAGGATCGTCGTTTCTGAGCTTATAAAAGGAGAAACCGCTCCTCATGTTTTATCTATGACCAATAAACGATCTAGGGGCCTCAGACATGGATATATTGTTGATATAGACGAAGCAAGAGAGGCTGTAAAAGAGGCTCTCAAAGAGGCAGAAAGTAGCTCTGGAAAAAAGATCACGAATGCTTTTCTCGCTATTGGTGGAATCAGTCTTGAATCGACAATAAGTGAAGGCTCAATTGCGGTTTCGAAGGCTGATCAAGAGATAGGAGAACTAGATATCAAGCGCCTACTTGAAACAAGTGAATCAAACTTAAAAAAAAATACAAACCGCCAAATCATCCAATCAATTCCGATTCAATATAAATTAGATGGTAAGAGAATACTCGGACGCCCCAATGGCATGAAGGGAGAAATCCTAGAAATTAAAACACTTTTTGTAACTTGCTTAGAACAACACCTAAATGACCTGATTAGTATTGTAGAAAAATCTGGAATAATTATCGAAAACATTATCCCCTCTCCGATTGCCGCAAGTAGCGCTGTGTTATCAAAAATTCAAAAGACTGCGGGTTGTATCATCACAGACATCGGAGCGGAGACAGTATCTATCGCAGTCTTTGAAGAAGGAATCCCAACTTCTATCAGGGTTTTCTCAATAGGTTCGACAGACATTACAAATGATATCGCCCTAGGATTGAAAATCCCGATCGAGGAAGCTGAGGATTTTAAATTAGGTAAAAATGATAAGAGTTATAATAGGAAAAAACTTGAAGAGATAATGACGGCCAGATTATCTGACATATTTGATCTTATCGAGGTTCATCTTAAAAAGATAGGTAGAAACTCTCTTCTGCCTGCCGGAATTATACTAATTGGCGGTGGCTCCAATCTAAATTTAGTCGAGCCAATGGCTAGAGAGTATTTAAATCTCCCAGCGAAAATTCCCCTGCTATCCATTATGTCAACGATACCAATAAATGAAAAACAAGGACCACAAATAATTAGAAAAAATATTGACTCAGCTTGGGCAATAGCTTACGGACTCTGCACCTTGGGAGAAAATAAAGAAGCTGAAGAATTTTCTGGTAGTCGCTTTGTAAAACAGACAAAAAACAACCTAATAAAGTGGCTTCGTCAATTCTTGCCATAATTTTCCTTTCTGATAGTATAGGCTCTATAAAAATATGCCAAAAATTAATCCGGAAATAGAAGCCTTCGCTAGAATAAAAGTTATCGGCGTCGGAGGATCAGGTGGTAATGCTATCAACCATATGGTTAACTCTAAAATAACTGGAGTTGAGTTTGTCGCTATGAACACAGATGCCCAAGACCTTCATAAGTCTTTGGCTTCTAAAAAAATACATATAGGTAAAAACCTGACTCGGGGGCTTGGCACTGGTATGAATCCAGACGTTGGGAAAAGAGCGGCTGAAGAGACAATTGAGGAGGTTCAAGGAATAACAAAAGGGGCAGACATGGTTTTTATCGCCTGTGGTATGGGTGGTGGCACAGGGACCGGTGCAGCGCCGATTATTGCTAAAACAGCCAAAGAGCAGGGGGCTCTAACCGTAGCGGTAGTGACTAAACCTTTCTTCTTCGAAGGAGCCCAAAGAATGCGCCTAGCCAACGAAGGTTTGTCGAATCTTGGAAATGAAGTGGACGCGATGATTGTCATACCAAACGACAGACTGCTTGGAGTTATAGACAAGAATACTAGCTGTCTCTCTGCTTTTGCAATGTGTGATGAAATACTCCGCCAGGCGGTAGAGGGAATCTCAGACCTTATTACCACCCCAGGAATAATAAATGTCGACTTTGCTGACATCAAAGCTGTAATGCAAAATACTGGTTCAGCCCTTATGGGCATTGGTTCTGCCTCAGGAGAAAATCGTGCCGAAGAAGCAGCTAGAGCGGCCATCAACTCTCCACTCTTAGATATTTCAATTCAAGGGGCACGAGGAGTTCTTTTTGCTATAGCCGGTGGAGACGACATGACGATGTTCGAAATTCAAGAAGCGGCTAAAGTCATAACCGAGTCCATCGATCCTGACGCCAAAGTAATATTTGGAGCGATTAAAGACCCAAACCTAAAAAAAGATGAGATCAAGGTCACGGTTATTGCAACCGGTTTTCCAAACCAAGCATTCGGTAACAGCGGTTCCCACTTAAACCATAAATTAAAAAGTGACGATTCAAACGAATTATCGGTCTTAAACAGATCTTTCGTTCAAGAGATAAAAAATAATTTCAAGAAAGAAGAGAAAAATATTAATGGTGCCGACCATCTCAACCTAGAAAAGTCTCCTGATGATGAAAACTGGTCTGGGGTTCCTGCTTTTCTCAGAAGATCTAAAAAACAGTAAGAAAATATTATCGATAGAAGGTTTTGTGCTCTGTAGCCATTCTCCTGAATCTATTTTTTGGAAATCTATTCTGTTGGTATGGTAGAGGGCGACTTATTTCATTGTCGACATTTAGGGATGCACGCTTGGGTGGTAACTGTGGTGTGGCAATCTGTGCTAAACCTTTCTTAATTAATCTTTCAATCTCCTTAACATCATATCGTTGATTATGCTCAGCAAAAGAAACGGCCTTGCCACTCTTTCCAGCCCGTCCAGTTCTACCTATTCGGTGGATATAATCTTCAGGATTATCAGGTAAATCGTAATTTACAACCAACTCAATACCAGAAACATCAATGCCCCTCGCGGCTATATCTGTGGCAACAAGCACTCGATGCTTCCCATTTTTGAAACCATCCAAAGCCGCTCTACGTTGCGATAACGACTTATTGGAATGAATATCTGTAGAAGTGTGTCCCATCTCCTTGATTTTACCAGACAATTTCTTCGCCCCATGCTTAGTACGAGAAAAAATCAAAACGGTTCCAGAGTGATCAGAAAGTAATTTATCCAACAGTTGGGTCTTCTCATCCTTTGATACCACATACAGCTCCTGTCTAATATTGTCAGCAGTAGCCCCAGGTTCTGCTACTTGAACAGTTATCGGTTGACGCATATAAGTAGTCGCTATAGCCTTAATCTTTGGTGGCATTGTCGCTGAAAAAAGTAGAGTCTGATGATCTTTCGGTAAAGACGCTAAAATTTTCTTAATTTGAGGCTCAAAACCCATATCAAGCATTCTGTCTGCTTCATCTAAAACCAGTATGCTGACCGTACCCAAGTTAACAGTTTTTTGATTTAAGTGGTCATTCAATCGGCCTGGTGTCGCAATCAAGATATGGGGTTTTTGCCTAATCATTCTTAGTTGAGGACCCATCGGAGCGCCTCCGACAAGTACCGCAGTTCTAAGTCCTATCGGATCTCCGACTTTTTTTAAAGTTTCGTCAACCTGAATCGCCAGTTCACGTGTTGGTAAAACGATCAAGCCGGTCCCATTACTTTTAGCAAGCAACTGAATCATTGGTAAACCGAAGGCCAAAGTTTTACCAGTACCTGTCTTTGCAATACCGATCACATCCTTACCCAAAAGCACAACCGGGATGGATTTATCCTGAATGGGTGTAGGTAAGGTTAAGGACATTCGTTCTAAAATATTTAAAAGCGAAGGTAATATACCTAAATCCTTAAACGCCGTAGGCGGATTTTTAATTAATTGTGTCATACAAATTTCATCTAACCCGATATCGACATGAGTCAGACTAAATGACACAGAAGTTCGAGCTATATTTATTATCCATAAGATACACCATCACCCTCATTTTGTCAACCCCATAAGGTTGTGTATACCCTTTGATAACAAAAAGGCCACCCTGTTTGGGTGGCACAAGCCTATCATATCTTGAAGTACTCCGATTGATTAAAAAAACAAAGACATCTGCTCTACAATATGTTCGACCCCTAATGGTGACCCACCATTAGAAAGAAAAATATATGGTATGTCAGACTGGAGTGCTCTGGCGTCCCATTGTTTGCATTCCTCAATCCTCATCTTTATGGAACTCTCATCATCACCTCTAGCTCTAAGTCTTCTCCATAACTCTTCCTCGCCTGGTGAAAGAATATAGAAAGAGATCAAGCTATCTATGTAATTCTCAAACCCCGATATATAATGACGAAGAAGTGGAATTGCTTCCGGCATAATAACCATAACTCTAGGTGCAAGAGAAAAACGACAAGGAGTTAAAATTTCTGAAATAGATCTCTTGCGAGTGCCGTAAAGATTCCCATGTACAGACAATACCCACAGAAATCCACTAGAATTCTTCTCAAAAAGCCCCGTTGGAAAATTACAGCTATATTCACCTAGTAGATCGGAACTTCTCGGTGAACGAGTCGTGAAGCTCCTCACAAATTTTAAGTCCGGACATCTATCCAACATCTTCCTTATTATACTAGTCTTACCGGCCCCTGAAGCTCCACTAATAGTAGCAATAATTGGTGTCGGAAGCTTATGCTTATATTCCGAAAGTTTACGATATTCAAATTTCTGTCCCAGGGTAATGGACTTACGAATACCCAACTGTACACCAATAGAGATTCCCCGATTTATATACACAACCGAAGAATCTCCAACTGATTTCCACTCAAATCCAGCCTCCATCCCCAATTTTCGTTCTCCCACAATCTTGTCGTCAAGAACCCCTTCTTGGGTATATAGAAGATGGCTAGCATATGGCGCCTCGCCTCGAGTCAAACAGTCCCGCATACAAAGACGAGCAAAGCGTATGTTCTCTTTGGTGTTTAGCCAATCCTTCCCCTTATATGGTGTCTCGAGAATCACTCGCTTCATCTATTTATCCCTACCTCTTTTCTCTTTTCAAAAAACAAAAACCTTAAACGAGAGTATCATAAGATAATCACCCTGTCTATGGGCCGAATGCGGCTTGTTGCCAGAATAATTTATTTATAGTAGAATCTCATAATATAATCATGGAAAATTTTATCTATCTAATCAGCGTTATTGTAGTAGTTCTCTTCATCTGGATCATTGTCTTGGAATATAGAATCAAGAAGCTCTTACGGGGTAAAACTGGTGATGATCTTGAAGACCTTATTGGGAAAATTAATCAGGATCTAGATGGCCTATCTAGATCAAAATCAGAAATAAGAAACGACGTTGCGGCCATAAAAGAAAGGATGAAGCATTACATTAGAGGAGTCAAAACCATAAGATTTAACCCATTTAAAGATTCTGGGAGTAACCAAAGTTTTGCCACAGCTTTTATCAGCGATAAAGGAGATGGGGTAGTAATATCTAGTCTATATAGTAGAGACAGAGTTGGTATCTATGCCAAACCACTAGAAAGTCACAAATCAGAGTATGAACTTAACGATGAAGAGAAGCGCGCTATCGTGGAATCACAAAACCACAATGGCTAAAAGACCCAATGAAAAAAGAAAAGCAGAAATCAATAGTGCGATCGCCAATTATCGCCATAATGGGTCATATTGACCATGGTAAATCAACTCTTTTAGACTATATTAGAAAATCAAACACTGTAGATAAAGAGGCCGGTGGCATAACCCAGCATCTTGGTACTTATGAAGTACTGCATACGAGTAGATCAGGGGAAGAAAGAACGATAACCTTCCTAGACACTCCTGGCCATGAAGCATTCTCTAAGATGAGATCACGTGGGGCAGAGGTCGCTGATATTGTCATTCTGGTGGTAGCTGCCGACGATGGAGTAAATGTCCAAACGATCGAAGCGTTCAAAACAATAGAGCAGGCCAAGACTCCATATATAGTTGCCATAAATAAAATAGATAAACCGAATGCAAACGTAGAGAAGACAAAAATCGATCTTGCTACTGCCGGAGTTTATCTTGAGGGGTTCGGTGGAGCCGTGCCATTCATACCCATATCGGCCAAAACAGGTGTTGGGGTGGAAGATCTCTTGGATATGGTATTCCTGGTTGCGGAGATGTCAGAGCTTACAAAAGACAATTCTAAGCAAGCCACAGGTTTCGTAATAGAATCAAATCTTGACCCACGAAAGGGCGGCTCGGCGACACTGATTATAAAAGATGGGACACTCCGAAGGGGAGATTTTATAATAATAGGCAAAAATATAACTACTGTCAGAAGCATAGAAGATTCTTCGGGCAGCCCTCTCGATATTGCCTCAGCACCATCACCGATCAAGATAACTAGCTTTAGTGAGCCAGCGGTAACCGGGGCAAAATTCAGGTCGACAAAAAATAAAAAAGATGCCGAGATAATTGCTGCCGAGGTAACCACTGAAGCAATCCCGCAGAAAGATGATAAAAGATTTGAAAATGCTAAAACAATAATACCAGTTGTCTTGAAGGCAGACGTCTCTGGAAGCCTCGAGGCTATTGAAAGGGAGCTGCTTAGGCTAGAGACTGAAGAAGTAAAGATAAAATTTATTATAAGAGGGGTAGGCAATATAAGTGAGAATGACATAAAAATAGCCTCCGGAAGTCAGAAGTCTTTGATTATTGGTTTCAATGTAAAAATAAACAGCACAGCTAAAGAGCTGGCAAATAATCTAAAACTGGCGCCACAAATTTTTAATATAATATATCAAATTAACCCCATAGTTATTAAGGAAATTGCAAATAGAAATCCTAAAATAGCAGCCGAAGAGACGATTGGTAGGGCTAAGATATTGAAAATATTCAGTAAAACCAAAGACCGTCAAATTATTGGGGGGTTGGTCTACGAAGGCACCTTTGTTTTGGGAAAGGAGTGCAAAATTTTCAGGCAGATGAGTGAGATTGGTAGAGGTACGATTGTTGACCTTCAACAACAAAAACTGCGAACACAAGAAGTAGTAAAGGGCAATCAGTTTGGGGCCTTAATAGAAAGTAAAATTACAATGGCTCCAGATGATACATTAGAAATGTTCGACATGGTTCAAAAATAATGGCTACAGATCAAAAAAGAGAGAATAAGTTGGCGGCACTCTATATGACTTTGGCGGCAGAATTTCTAGAAAAAGAACCCCGGGGGGGAGGCCTCTTAACCGTCACCGGAGTAAGCATCTCCAAAAATCGTAAAAGTGTTACCCTCCTCTTCACCGTCTTCCCTGACAACTATCAGGAATACACAGTTCGCTTTGTTAAAAGAATAAGGAGCGATTTTCGAGAATATGTAAAATCTAAAACGAAAGATCTGGCTGTCTGCCCAATCTTCGACTTCGCAATTGACCTCGGAGAGAAGAATAGGCAAAGGATTGATACTCTAATTTCAAAAAGCTATAATAAATAAAGATCAAATTTGTACCTTTACAAACCATAAGAACCCAATCTAACTGGAAGCAAGGAGTTGATACAAGCTGGAAGACCTAGGTGACTATCTGAAAAAGATGAAGGAAGATGGATATTATATATGTTTCGTCAGTGGCGTGGGATCAGTTGCGGCAATAGCTGCCTCCCAGCTAATGTGGGAACAGCTAGAACCTTACAAAAATTACATAAACAGCATTAGGGCTGCCAGTGGCTCCACAATTCCTCTATCACTTGCTGCTAGCGGTATGCGGGCTGCAGAAATTAGAAAAAACCTTCTTAAGTTGCACATCAAAGACTTGGTGGAAGATATCGGATTTTTCGCTGAACATAACCAGGATGAGGGAATATTTGGAAAGATGCGTGACCTAAGGGCTTACTATTTAAGGTGGTTTGGTGCCACCAAAACAATAGTAAATCACCTAGTTGATCACCGTATTGGGATTGTAAGAGGGGAAAACATAAAGAAGCTTCTGGATGAACACCTCTGTACCAATGATTTCAACAAAACCTCTCCCCCATTAGAAATCGTGGCGACTCAACTAGAAGGTTCAAAAACATATATCTTTTCTGGAGAAACTACTCCGGATGTTTCGATATCAGAAGCTGTCGTAGCCTCATGCGCCATCCGCCACATCATAGCAATACAGAACATAAAGGGTCGGCAATTTGTCGACGCAGCACAAAAAGAATCTCTCCCAATACTATCAGTCATTGATTCACACATTAATCACGGGAATGACCCCAAGAAGCTCTTAATCATCGGCAGCTTTGTCCACACACTACCACGTCAAGGCCCAAGCGCCTATCACTTCCTCGAAATGGAGAAATATTATAGCAGTTCTGGGCACTCGGACCTCTTCCGTAAAGATATGGAAATTGCTAAATATAAATATGCCACAAAGTGTCTGATACTTGAATTCGATTCCACAAATGTTAGTCTGCCGTCACCAGATCCCTTCCCTGAATTCTTAGAATTTGGCGCTGGATTTAGGCAGATTCGTAAACTCTTCGCGGCGATCTTCAATAGAGTTCAACTTGAGAAACTTCTACGTGGGGTCTCCATCCACCTCTACAAAGAGCTCAATATGCAACATTTACCATGTTACCTCGAACTCTTTGAAAGAAATCTCCAGGGTAAAATTAACCGCCATCTAAAAAACATCGATACTTAAACTAATGCCACCCAGACAGGGTGGCTATTTTTATTTCATAAGGTATATTATAAGTACGATCATACTTATAATATACTGAGGGTGTGGTAGGCTTGATTTTTAATTTATACTCAATACTATATAATGTATAATTGGAAAAATGCCCGGGTGGCGAAATTGGTAGACGCTACAGACTTAAAATCTGTCGACCGTAAAAGGTCATGCCGGTTCGATTCCGGCCCCGGGCACCACTGATCTGTACCCCATAAAGTGGACACAGATTTCAAAATCTATTGATTTCTTTTGTTAGAATTAACCAATTAACAAAAGAATATGCAAAGAACAACATTTTCAAACGAGGAGGTTCTCGAGTTGAAGAGAAATCCGAATGTG
>CAZXEK010000030.1:0-11198 GCA_964639675.1 uncultured Candidatus Saccharibacteria bacterium | reverse complement strand
AGGGGATGAGGATGGGGGTGACAGATCCTGACGGTACTGCTAGAGCTTTAAATATTCCCGAGGTAACAGTGGCTGCTAAGACTGGTACGGCTGAGCTTGGCACAAGCAAGAAGCTTGTTAATTCATGGGGCATAGGATATTTTCCTTATGAAAATCCAAGATTTGCCTTTGCCTTAGTGATGGAGAAGGGAAGTCGGGAGAATACCGTCGGCGCGAATCTTGCCATAAGGAACCTATTAATATGGATGGCTGAGAATACGCCGGAGTATATAAAATAAATCTAAAGTTAAAAAGTAAAAATGAAAAATTTTAGAGAATTAAAATTTAAAGAAATAGACAGGGAAGATTATGAAGGCTTATGTAACGGTAAAGATGTCCCATTAACCCAGAATTCTTTTTATGGAGAGTGGCATGTAGGTCTCGGTAAATCTCTTTGGCGATACTTAATAGAAAAAGATGAAGAGGTTGTTGGTTTATTGCAGGTGATAAAGTATCCCTTGTCTTTTGGTAAAAATTATCTATATATACCGCATGGCCCTGTTTTTACTCAAGAAGTTTCAGGGGAACTACTGTCGGAGTTTAAAAAGTTTTGTTACGACCTGCTAAAAAAAGAAAATTCTATATTTCTGCGTTTCGATCCTATTTGGGAGTTGAACTCCCAAGTTCAAGTTACCCAAGTTAATATGGACGAGTCATTTTTTAAAGCCCCGAAATTTTTATATGATGGAAGTTTTCAGCCGAAATATGAATGGATCATAGATCTGTCTTTGGGAGAGGAGCAGATTCTTTCCTCTATGAAGAAGGTAAATAGGTACACAATTAAACAAGCGGAGAAGAATTCATTTGAAGTTATTATTTTAGATAAAAATTTCTTAGAATACTTAGATAAATTTTATGAGTTGATTAACATGACTGCAAAGAGAGATAGTTTCGCGCACTATTCAAAAGAATACTATGGAGAGATATTTAGTCAGTGTGAAAATTCAAAGAACGGCCTTCTGCTGCTTGTTCGTATGGGGGGTAAGGTTATTTTGATAAACTTTTTTGTTATTTATGGCAGTACAGCTTTTTATCTATTTAGTGCTTCTCACAATCAACATAGGAGATTGGGTTATACGTATCTTGCTCAGTGGGAGGCAATTAAATATTTTAAAGGGTTAAGACTAAAAAGATATAATTTAGGGGCGGTGTTACTAAACGACAACGAATATCCATTTTATAAAAAATGGCAGGGTTTTAGTGATTTTAAGAAAAGATTTGGCGGTTCTTTGATTGGGTACGCTGATTTTTATGATGTTGTTTATAGTAAGTCATGGTACTTTCTATATCTTTTTAAAAGGTTTGTTTTAAGTTACCTTACCGCGATTTTTGACTTTTAGCCTCTAATTGTGTAGGATGTAGAGCATTATGACATCAAAAAATGTGGAATATCTAACAAAAGAGAAATTTAAGGAGCTAGAAGAGGAGTTAAAATTTGCTAAAACAGTTAAAAGAAAAGAGATTGCCGAAAGTCTAGAGTTTGCTAAATCCCTGGGTGATCTAAAGGAGAATGCTGAATATCACCAAGCTCGCGAGGCTCAGAGTGAACTAGAAGACAGGATAAGTGCGATAGAGGATATTTTTAAAAGGGTAGTGATCGTCTCAGATAAGGTTAATCAACTTGACGGTTCGATTGTTACTATGGGTTCGACTGTGACCGTCAGAAAGGATGGTGATGATTCTATAAAAAGATGCAAGATTGTTGGTTCAGAAGAAGCTGATGTCTTAAATGATAAAATTTCGAATGAATGTCCACTTGGGATGGCGATGGTGGGTAAAAAAATTGGTGATAAATTTGTGGTTAATACTCCGAAGGGTAAGATTAACTATACACTTGTTTCCATAGATCAGCTTAAAAATTAGTTTTAAAATGGCTTCTCAAGAAGAGATCCGGTTGGGTCGGATAAATAAGATTAAAATTCTAAGGGATCATGGTATTGATCCTTACCCGGTAAATTCCAAGAGAAATGTTTCTGTAGAGTCAGTTCTTTCATCTTTTAAAAATTTTCTCAAGACAAACAAGATCCTAATTATAGCAGGCCGGGTTGTCGCTGTTAGGGGTCACGGAGGGGCGATCTTTCTCGATCTTACAGACGGGACAGGTCGTATCCAGGCTTATCTTAGGAAAGATGAGATTGGGGAAAAGGATTTTGATCTATTTATTGAGACTGTTGATGTCGGAGACATTCTTGAATTTAAGGGTAGGTGCATACTAACAAAAAGACGGGAGAAGACGCTAAGGGTCATAAATTTTCGAATGTTGACTAAGAGCTTAAGAGCTTTGCCTGATAAGTGGCATGGACTACAAGACATAGATGAGCGATTTCGAAAAAGGTATCTGGACCTGATAATGTCTCCAGAGGTTTACCAGAGATTTGTTACTAGATCGAAGGTTATAACAGAGGTTAGAAATTTTTTGATCGCAGCTGATTATCTTGAAGTTGAGACTCCAGTTTTGCAACCATTAGCAGGTGGAGCTTCTGCGCTACCTTTTATTACTCACCACAATGCTCTAAATATCGATCTTTATCTTCGGATTGCCCCAGAACTTTATCTAAAGAAACTTTTGATCGCTGGATTTCCTAAGGTTTTTGAAGTCTGTCGAAATTTTAGAAATGAGGGTATAGACACAACTCATAACCCAGAGTTTGCCGAGGTTGAATTCTATGAAAGTTATTCTGATGCTAAGAAACAGCGAACTTTTGTGGAGAAATTAGTCAAGACTGTCTTTAAAAAAGTTTTAAAAAAGAGTACCACGGAATACGATGGCAGTCTGATAAATCTTTCAAATAAGTTTAGTGTGATTACTTACTTTGATGTCTTAAGGCGCTTTGCTCTTATATCTAATCCAGAGTCAGTTAGTAGGGAGGACCTCTTGCTTAGGGCTAACCAGCTTGGTGCAGAGACACACTCCGCTGATTCAATAGAGAAGATTATGGATAGTATTTATAAGAGAGTTTGTCGCTCTAAATTAATTCAGCCTACCTTTATCGTTGATTATCCGATCAACTATTTACCACTAGCAAAAAAGTTGTCGGGGGAGACAAAGTTAGTAGATGCCTTTCAGCTGGTTATTGGTGGGGTCGAGTTAGCTAAGGCCTTCTCAGAATTGAATGATCCAATTGATCAGGCAGAAAGATTTTTGGTGCAGGACAAGAATCGGTTGGCAGGTGATAAAGAGGCTCAGCCTAACGATAGGGAGTTTGTCGAAGCATTAGAGTATGGAATGCCACCAGCCGGAGGTGTTGGTATAGGACTCGATAGATTAATTATGCTGTTGACTAACACTAAAAATATAAAAGAGGTTATATTTTTCCCCACCATGAGGCCTAAGGAATAGTTGGCTGCAGACAGAGTCTAGTTTTTAATAAGATCTCCCGTGTAGCTAAATGCGTACATAATGTGTACCTAAATGTGGGCCTAAATGTGGGTCTAAATGTGGGTCTAAATAGGCTATAGGAATTCGTAATATATAATATAGGATACAAACCTTGCCTTATTCAAACGATCGTTTGAGTAAGGCAAGGTTTGTGCTAAAATTAACTAATGTCACATGAACGAAAAATAGGGGCGGTTGTTCTGGAGTTATTGAAGGGGGCAGCCCTTACTACAACAGAACTTTTTGTGGATATTGCAATGCAACCCTTTCGTATTTCTTATAAGGGTCATTTTGCTCCTCTTCGTGGTAAAAAATTTTCTATTCGTGAATCACTCACTAAGATAGAACAAGAGTATAGGGATCGAGAGAGGTTTTATAATTTTTTAGCGAGCCTTAGGCGGGATGGGCTTATATCTGTAGACTCAAGTACCAAAAATAAGCGGTGGATTATATCCACTAAGGGTATAGCGTTGCTTAAAAAACTTGAAATGTCACCACGGCGGAGATATTTAAAAATTATTTCAAGGGAGGTTATTGTTATTTCTTATGATATTCCAGAAAAGTATAGGGTCTATCGCAGTTGGCTTCGTTCGGTATTAAAAATTTTAGATTTTAAGATGTTACATAAAAGTGTTTGGATTAGTAGGACAGAGATTCCTGAAACACTTTTGCTGGATCTTTCTGAGCGAGGGATTACTCCCTTCATTCATATTTTTACCATTGGCAAAAAGGGCTCATTGGTTCAGATTTTATAATCTTGCCTTACTCAAACGATCGTCTGAATAAGGCAAGGAATGTTGCGATTAGTGAAATGAGTTTTTGAGGGGTTGTTTTGGGGTGAGATATAAAAAAATCTTCCATTTTTATCATTTGAGATATAAAAAAATCTCCCATTTTTATCATTTTGGTAAAGATGAGGGGTTGGGTGGATGTTTAATGGCCATTCGCGAATAAGTATGATCTATCGTTCTAAGAACTGGATATCGCTCCGTTCTTAATTGTCTTGTACAGGATGGTTTGTGCAGGGAATAAGTAACCGACTGCTCGTGTACAGTGACTGATGAGGGAGACCAGGGAGACGACCCAACGCTTGCTACCGCCATTCGATGGAAACTAGGGCAAAACCCTCTTTGCGGAAGTCTCCCTTGAAGATACTCCGTCCGACCTCCAGAGAGGAGGTTGGACCTCGTTATTAATTGTGGATAACTATTGCTTGCAAGTAGTTAATAGTGGTATATAATATTCATTAAGTGGTAAGAAGTGGGATATAGAATTAAATAAATATGCTTATCGGAGAACATAAACATATCCTAGATTCTAAAAAAAGGGTTTCGCTTCCTGCCAAGTTTAGGAAAGAGATGGGTAATGAGGTGGTCATAACCCATGGTTTAGATAGTTGTTTGTTTGTTTATACGGTCAACGAGTGGGCAGGTGTGGCTGAGAAGTTGTCGCATCTGTCCATGGGAGTGGCTGACAGTCGAAGTTTCAATCGGTTTATGTTGGCTGGTGCAACTCTAACAGAGATAGATTCGATCGGGAGAATATTAGTCCCAGAATTTTTAAAAGATTTTGCCGGACTCTCAGAGCGAGTTGCGATAATCGGTGTACATAAAAGATTGGAGATCTGGGATGAAGACAGATGGAAGGTTTATAAGGAGGAGATTCTGAAGCAGGCCGACAAGCTGGCAGAGAAGTTAGGAGAGATTGGCGTTATATAACATGACGCACATACCTGTTCTTTTAAAAGAGGTCATTAGTGGCCTCAATATAATTTCGGGGGATACTGTTTTAGATGCTACCTTTGGTGGTGGCAGTCATTCTAAGGAGATCTGCAAAATTATCGGAAGTTCGGGGAGATTAATATCTATTGACGCCGATAGTGAAGCGAAGAGGAGGATTCCTAAGGAATGTTTAGAGCTTTGCCAGTTTGAATTAGTGACAGACAATTTTAGAAATCTGTCTAAAATTCTTAAAGACAGAAAGGTTCACAAGTTAGATGCAGTTCTCTTTGATCTCGGACTGAGTTCATTTCAACTTGATGAATCCAACAGAGGTTTTTCTTTTCAGAGAGATCAGCCACTTCTAATGACCTTTAAATTAGAAGAGGACAAATTAAGAATTACTGCGTTTGAAATTGTAAATAGCTGGGATGAGAATAATATTGCCGATATTATTTATGGTTATGGTGGAGAACAGTTTGCTAGGAGGATTGCCAGAGGGATTATCGAAAATCGGAAGATCTCTCCTATTAAGTCAACCTTTGATTTAGTGAAAATTATTGAGAGCTCTGTTCCGGATTTTTATAAAAGACGAAAGATTCATTTTGCGACAAAAACTTTTCAAGCATTGCGTATTACAGCGAACGATGAGATACAAGCTCTGAATGAGGCCATTGTCAAAGCTTGGTTTATGTTAAACAAGGGTGGTCGGTTAGCGGTTATATCATTTCATGAATTGGAAGATCGGGCGGTGAAAAGATTTTTTAAGGAAAAAAAAGAAGATGGTTCCGGATTAATTCTGACCAAAAAGCCAATTACCCCAACAGTGATAGAGGTTTCAAACAACATAAGATCACGTAGTGCCAAGCTTAGGATAGGAGAAAAAATTTAGTTTTTATGGAAAATTTCGGAGAAAAATATTTTATAGACGATATACAAAAATACTTGTCAGTGGCATTGTTTTTTTGTATTTCGATGTCGGTATTATCTTATGTGTATTTTATTAATAGTTCGGTTTTAAATACAGTGATTAGGGAGCAGAACAATAAAGAGATTTCACAGATGATACTCAGAATAAGCAGCTTGGAAAATAGCTATATTAAGCTAAAGAGTGATATAAATATTGATATGGCATATACCCTTGGCTTTAGGGATGATTTCAGTCGCGTCCATTTTAGTAGCGAGAATACTAATGTAGCAGGCAATATTTCTCTTCTTGCTAATGAAATCTGATTTTACGGAGAGAATTTATCTCCTTTCTTTTATTGCGCTGGCCTTTTCTTTGATTTTAATAGTCAGGCTTTTTTTTGTTCAGATTATAAATGGCGAAGACTACAGTAGAAGAGCTGACAGACAATACATAAAACCCTCCTCAGATATTTTATCTCGAGGGACGATATTTTTTCAAGAGAAAGGTGGCAATGTTATATCTGCGGCGACACTTAAAATATTGTATATTATTGCTATCAATCCAAATATTTTAACTAATGTCGAAAATAGTTATTCTAAAATTAATGAGATTATCGCGATCGATAAAGATACTTTTCTAAAAAAAACCTTACGACAAAATGATCCTTACGAGGTTTTAGTTAAAACAGAAAGTAAACTTTTGGCTGATAAGATAAAGGATCTCCGTATTCCAGGGGTCGGTGTTTATAAAGAAAATGTTCGATTCTATCCAGCAGGTAGACTTAGTTCACAGGTCCTTGGGATAGTCGCTCGTTCTAAGGAAGAAGGTGATCGTTACGCAGGCCGTTATGGCTTAGAAAGGTATTATGATTCTACCCTTCGGCGTGACAACCAATCAATTAATGTAAATTTTTTTGCTGAGATGTTTTCTAGCGCGAAGAAGACTGTTATTGGTGCTGACAAAAAAGTGTTATCCGGGGATATTATTTTAAGTATTGAGCCAAATGTTGAACTATATATTAGTAAAGAGCTCCGTACCTTAAAAGAGAGGTGGAATCCTGATTCCATTGGAGCTATTGTGATAGAGCCTAAAACGGGACGTTTGATAGCAGCATCTTTTATCCCTGATTTTGATCCTGGTGATTTTGCCAAAGAAAAAAATATCTTAGTTTTTTCAAATCCGATGGTAGAAAATGTTTTCGAGTTCGGATCTATTATAAAACCACTAACGATGGCAGCGGGCTTAGATACTTCCGTTATAAAACCTGAGACTAAATATAATGATAAGGGGTTTATCTATTTGAATGGGAAGAGAATAGAAAATCATGATGATAAGGTTATGGGTTTAGTTGATATGCAAGCTGTTATTGATAACTCTTTAAATACCGGTGCCGTTTTTGTCATGCAGAAACTTGGACGAGATCGATTTCGAAATTATATGGAGTCTTTTGGTCTCGGTGGTAAGACAGGTATTGATATTTCTAGTGAAACTTCTGGTCTTGTTAAAAATCTTAAGAGTAAGTATGAGATAGATTATGCCACTTCTGCCTTTGGACAGGGTATTGCCCTAACACCCATCGGTATAGTTAGAGCACTTTCATCTTTGGCGAATGGAGGTGTATTGGTGAGGCCAAGGATTGTGGATAGAATTGATCCCACTATTGGGGGACCAAAGAACATTGAGACTCTAATTCAAAGAAGGGTTTTGAAACAAAAAACGACCGAAGATATTACTAGAATGCTAGTACATGCCTTCGATTATGGTCTATTGGGTGGTAAATATAAGATAAAACAGTATAGTGTAGCAGCGAAGACTGGCACAGCACAGATGCCAAATGGTATGGGGGGTTACGGTGACAAGAGCCTACATTCATTCTTCGGTTACTTCCCAGCCTATAATGCTAGATTTCTAGTTTTAATTTATATGATTGATCCGAAGAATGGGGCTAGGTTTTCATCTGAGACCTTATCTTTACCATTTGTAAATGTTACTAAATTTCTGTTAAATTATTATGAAGTTCCTCCAGATAGGTAATATCCATGATTAAAAGTTTTCTAAGAAAAATCTTAGTATCGGTCCTAACTTTAGAAGCACGACTAGTTCTGAAGAGATATAAGCCACATGTTGTGGCCATTACTGGTAACGTGGGCAAAACTAGTACCAAGGATGCCGTTGCAGCTATTTTGGGGGCGGAGTTTTTTCTTTGGAAAAATGAGAAAAGTTATAATAGCGATCTCGGTATACCACTTACGATATTACACTGCAAGAATGCTTGGGCGAATCCCTTATTTTGGTTTCGAAACATAGTTGAAGGATTCCTACTTATTATTTTCCCTCATAAATATCCCGACTGGTTAGTGCTCGAAGTTGGCGCTGATAAACCTAAGGATATTTCGAAGTTTACTTCGTGGCTTCGCCCTGATGTCGTTATAGTTACTAGAATTGGTGAGATTCCCGTTCATGTGGAGTTCTTTAAATCCCGAGAAGAATTAATTGAGGAAAAGAGCAAACTGGTTGCTGCTCTTAAGCCTGGTGGTACTTTAATTTTAAACGCCGATGATCCAGATGTTTTGGCTATGAAAGATTTGGCAAAATTATCGAAGGTCATAACTTATGGCTTTTCACCAGGGGCCTCATTAAGGGCATCTAACTATCATGTTGTCTATTCTGAAAGTGAACATTTGCCACTACCCAATGGTATTGTGTTTAAAATAGATTATTTAGGAAACATCATCCCAGTTCGAATTGGCTCTGTAGTGGGGAAGCAGAATGTTTATTCGGCACTGGCGGCTTTTGCTACTGGGGTTTCGTTTAATATAAATTTTGTTTCGATGCTAGATTCTATCTCTAGATATGAAAGGCCGGTAGGTAGACTTAAATTGATCGAGGGTCTTAACAGCTCCGTTGTGTTAGATGATACCTATAACTCTTCTCCTGCTGCCCTGGAGTTGGCTATAGATTCTGCTAATGAGATTAAAACTTCTGGAAGAAGGGTCGCTGTTTTGGGTGATATGTTAGAGCTTGGCCAGCATACTATAGAGAGCCATTATCTGATTGGTAAAAAAATCCCATCATCTTTTGATTTTTTAATCACAGTTGGCCAGCGTGCTAAGAGTTTTCTTGATGGGGCAAAAACTGCTGGTATGCAGGACGATAAAATTATTAGTTTTAATGATTCCGTTTCAGCCGGCGATTATCTACGTGGATTCATTAACTCTGGGGATCTGGTATTAGTTAAAGGATCACAAGGGGTACGGATGGAGCGCATTATTGAACGGATAATGCAGAAGCCAGAAGATAGGTCTAAGCTTTTAGCGAGACAAGAAGAGGAGTGGTTGAAAAGATAGTATGGGGGGGAAAGTATAAGTATAAGGATTAAGATGTATATAAAAGTTAAGGTCACAGCATGGTGTTGACATATATCTTGGATACTTTATAATGCTATTACAAATATTATGGCGGAAGAAAAAGATTTACAAAATAACGATGGTTTGGAAGAGGAGGTTGTTCTAGATTCAGAGGATCTGGACATATCCTTCGATGATATTTCAGCTGACAGCCAGGAGAAAATTAATAAACTAAAGGGGCGCCTTAAGGATTGCCAGAAAGAGAAGGAGAACTATCTTTCCGGGTGGCAAAGATGCAAGGCAGACTTTGTTAATGCTAAGAGATCGGATGAGAAAGAGAGGTTAAGTCTTCTTCAAACTATTGATGAGGGACTGATAAAGGAGCTCCTACCGATCTTGGATAGCTTTAATTTAGCATTTATGAATGAGGGGAAGACTGAAAAGATTCCCGAAAGTTGGCGTACTGGATTTTTCGGTATATACTCTAAAATGTTAGAAATATTAGAGCATCGAGGGTTAAAGCAGATTGGCCAGGTTGGTGATAAGTTTAACATAAGGGAGCAAGAGCCAGTAGCTATGATCCCAGTAAGTGAGGAGAGTTTAGATGAATCTGTAACCGAAGTTTTGCAACTTGGTTATAGTTTAAATGGTAAAGTTATAATAGCTGCTAAGGTCAAGATTGGTCAATATAATAAAAAAGTATAAGGTAATAGTATAAGAATAATTAAACAAATATGTCAAAAATATTAGGAATAGATCTAGGAACAACTAATTCGGCTATGGCCATAGTCGAGGGTGGACTTCCGAAGATAATAGAAAATGCTGAAGGTGTTCGGACCACCCCATCTATTGTGGCTATTTCTAAGGCCTCTGAGAGATTGGTTGGACAGTTGGCAAAAAGACAGAATGTCACTAATCCTCAGAATACGATATACGGCATTAAAAGATTTATGGGGCATAGATTTGACGATAAGGAGGTTTCTAAAGATAGAGCCGCTGTGCCGTTTACTGTGGAGAAGGGCGAGGATGGTGGAGCTAGGGTAAAACTTCGGGACAAACTTTATACTCCAGAGGAGATCTCTTCAATGGTTCTACAAAAGTTAAAGGTTGATGCTGAAGCAAAGCTTGGTGATAAGGTAACCGAAGCGGTTATCACAGTTCCGGCTTATTTTAATGATGCCCAAAGAAAGGCGACTAAAGATGCCGGAGAGATAGCCGGTTTTACAGTCAAGAGGATTATTAATGAGCCTACAGCTGCGGCGCTAGCTTATGGATTCAATACCAAAAAGAATGAGAAGATTGCGGTCTACGATTTTGGTGGAGGAACATTTGATATCTCTGTGCTTGAGATCGGGGATGATGTTATAGAGGTTAAGTCGACTGACGGCGATAGTCATATGGGGGGCGAAGATATAGATCAGAAGATCATTAGATGGATCGTGGACGAGTTTAAAAAGGAGAATGGCATAGATCTTTCTATCGACCCTCTAGCGCTTCAAAGACTGAAAGAAGCAGCCGAAAAAGCTAAGCATGATCTTTCTAATGTTAAGGAGGTAGAGATTAACATCCCATTTGTCACCTCTGACGCTACTGGGCCAAAACATTTACTTAAGACCATGAATCGAGCCAAGTTAGAAGAGTTGGCAGCCGAGTATGTTTCTAGATCAATTGAGATCAGCAAGCGTGCCGTGGAGGCTTCAGGGTTCAAGTTTAGTGATATCAATGAGGTTATCATGGTTGGTGGACAGACTAGAATGCCAGCTATAATAGATGCTGTCAGGAATCTTTTTGGAAAGGAGCCAAAC
>CAZXEK010000029.1:0-3331 GCA_964639675.1 uncultured Candidatus Saccharibacteria bacterium | reverse complement strand
TTTCCAGAAAGGATTTATTAATATAGTTTTTAGATTAGTGCCAAAGGCGCAGACGATGAAAGAATTGCATTTGCCTTCCATTCTGGCTGATTTAGCTCGCAAGAAACAAGGATTTTTTTTAGTGGTTGGTCCGGTTGGTCAAGGTAAATCCACTACCTTAGCAGCTATGATTGAGCTCATAAATACCGAAAGAGCTGAGCATATTCTGACCATAGAGGATCCGATTGAATATATTTTTGTTGGTGACCGTTCAATCATTGATCAAAGAGAGGTTCGTTTTGATACCGAAACTTTTCAGACAGCACTGCGATCAATGTTTCGTGAAGATATAAATGTTGCCATGATTGGCGAGATGAGGACAGCCGAGACAATCTCTGCTGCTGTGACCGCTGCTGAGACTGGCCACCTGATCTTCTCGACGCTTCACACTAATAATGCCGCTCAGACTATAGATCGTATCATAGATTCCTTCCCAGCCACGCAGCAGAATCAGATTCGCTCTCAGCTGGCCGGTAGCTTACTCGGGGTCTTTTCTCAGAGGCTTATACCAAGGATCTCAGGCGGTCTGGTTCCAGCCTACGAACTTATGATAAATAACAGCGCCGTTTCCAATCTAATAAGGGAGGGGAGAAATAATGAGATCAATGTTGTAATTGAGACCGGTTCTGAATCTGGGATGATTGATATGAATCATTCATTGTCGGAGCTTGTTAGGAAGGGAGAGATTAGCCCAGAGGTTGCGAGGAGTTACTCCTTGAATCCAAGAGCGCTAGAAAGATTGATGTAGACTTGAAAACCCGACCTTTTCAATTTTAAGTTTTTAAGATGTTATTCAAATACAAAGCGACAACTAGAGAGGGAGAGGAGAGGTCCGGGAGCATTGATGCCTTTGGTGTTGATGTCGCTATAAGCGCTCTACAAAAGAGGGATCTGATTATCGTCTCTATCCAATCAGCAGACGATCTTAGTTTTACTGAAAGGCTTTTGAGTATGTTTGAGTCGGTCAAGACCAAGGACGTCGTTATTTTGTCTCGGCAGTTGGCGACATTGTTTGAAGCCAAGGTCTCGGTTCTGGATACTTTCAAGCTTCTATCTTCAGAAACCGAGAACACCCTACTTAGGAAGAAGTTGGTTGAAATAACTGATGATATCCAGAGTGGGGTGCCAATATCTACAGCCATGAGCAAACATCCAGCAGTTTTCTCGCCTTTTTATGTGAGTCTCATTCGCTCTGGTGAGGAGTCTGGTAAGTTACCTGAGTCCTTTAACTATTTAGCAGACTATCTTGAGAGGCAGTTTGCCATTGTTTCTAAGGTTAAAAGTGCCTTGATCTATCCTGCCTTTGTTGTCGTGTCATTTCTGGTAGTTATGGTTTTGATGTTAGTCTTGGTTATACCAAGATTGGCCGAAATTCTGACAGAGACTGGGCAGAAGGTTCCTTTATATACTAGCTTTGTTATCTGGCTTTCGGGATTCTTTGTTAAATATGGCATCTTTGTTTTTGTCGCTATGATAGCTCTGGGTATTTTAACCTGGAGGTATGTTAAAACAAGTTCCGGTAAGGCGGTAATTAACACCCTGCAACTTAATATGCCCTATGTCGGGACATTATACAGGCGGTTCTATCTCTCGCGCATCGCTGACAACATGGACACTCTCATAACGAGTGGTGTCTCTATGGTCCGCTCCCTTGAGGTGACAGCTGATGTTGTCGGTAGTGATATTTACAAGAAAGTACTTCTGGACGCTGTCTTAGCGGTTAAGAGCGGTAACCCTCTCTCACAGGCCCTTGCTCAAAGTAGTGATGTCCCACGAATTATGTCCCAGATGACCAAGATCGGTGAGGAGACTGGCAATTTGGGATTTGTCTTGAAGACCATGGCCAGATTTTACAAGAGGGAGGTTGATACTGCTGTCGATACTTTAGTTGCCCTAATTGAACCAATGATGATCATTTTTCTGGGTGTGGCTGTCGGCCTCTTGCTCGTCTCAGTCTTGGGGCCAATCTACAACATCACCGCTGGCATCTAGCCCCTATTATAGCCTGTTAATATAGATCGTTTATTATGGATTCTCCCTGAAACATGCTATAATTTAAATCATGAATCCACTCCCAATAATATTTAAACCCATTCTTTGGGCCTATGATTTTGAAAAGTGCGATTATGGTACTCTTGAGCATTGGCGTTGGGTTAGGAATTTTTACGGAGATGAAAAGATTCGAAAGGTATTAGAGAATACTCCTGCTACAGAAGTAAAACCGAAGACGAGACCTCTAATAGAAGCTATTTTTAATTTTTCTAAATGGAACTATGCACCTCGAGGTCTTAGATAGTAATACAAAGTCTGTTTGGGACAGATGCGCTTTTCTAAAAGGTTTTTATCTTGCTTAGGGGTACGGCGCTTGCTCTACAGATAGGTCATAGAAAGTCAATCTATCAAATCTAAGAGATATTGCATCCATGAAAGCATACACCCTAGGTCGACGCAGATCGTTTAAGGATTATGTTGATCTTTATGTCATTTTTTTAGAAAAGATTATTAGTCTCGGTTTGGTCATAAGTGATGCTAAACAAAAATATAAGGATGCCTTCAACGACCGTCTGTTTTTAGAGCAACTTCTATATACAGATGATATAGAAGATGAGGAGATTCTCTGGATTATGAAAAGTAGAACAAAAGAAGAGATGAAGGGGTTCTTTAAGACCATTATCAATATTTAGCTAAGGTGGGAAAAATAACTACTCTTACAATCTTATGAAGTTAGTACTTCACCCAGCGCGTCTCCACTTATTTGGCGTTTACGGTGAGGTAGATATCCACATTAGGGTAGACTTTGCAAAATTTAAACAGAGGAGTATTATGTGTCTGCATGGTAGATCATAGGTCTGATCTATTTTAATTAAAAAGTTTATGTTCTCAAAGAAAATTTTTAAACATAGAGAGGGAGGTTTTACTTTAATTGAGCTTCTTGTCGTTATTGCCATAATCGGTATATTGGCTTCTGTTATTCTCGTCTCTCTGGGTAGCGCTCGCGCCAAGGCCCGCGATGCTAGAAGAATTTCTGATATTCAACAGTTGAAAAATGCCCTGGAACTTTATTTTAGTAGTTATGGTAGGTATCCAACACAAACGGAGCTTGTTACTAAGGCCGCGGATAGTTCTGGAGTACATTATGTCGCTCCTAGATTTATGCCAAATATACCAAAGGATCCTCTATCTGGTGATTCCTATAGCTATGCTGCATTGTTTATACCGACTGACACAGCTAAAAAGTGTTTAAGTTACCACTTGGGTGCAACACTTGAAGAATCAACAGCAGATTCGCCCG
>CAZXEK010000028.1:0-11315 GCA_964639675.1 uncultured Candidatus Saccharibacteria bacterium | reverse complement strand
TTCGACAAAGTTATGCGCCAATTATGGAAGTTATAACTTCAGATCATTCATGGCTTCATCTACGGTCTTAGTAGCGGAGCCTTTAGTGTAGCCCTTACCTCCTTCCGGTTCACTGATCTTCAAGTTAACTCTGGCATTGTTTTTCATGCCGACAACTCGCAGAAGTGTCCTGATGGCCTTTGCCGTATTTCCACTTCGGCCGATAACCTTTCCCATATCTTCTGGGTGAACATCGAGAGTTAACAAAACCCCCATTTCATCTACCGTACGATGAACCTTTATCGCTTCTGGATGATCTACTAGCGCATTAATAACAGCTTCGAGAAATACTTGGTCTTTTTCCATTATCTTATCTCTATATCTTTTAAAGTGCAGTCTTTAGTTCGACTTATCTTACTGCTTAAAAGGATTCTAACAGAATGTCTTAAAAAATGCAAACTGTGTTAGATGGCTTCTGGTCTAGGTGAGACCACTTCGGCCTTAACTTCGGGCCTTTTCTTTTTTTTAGGCAAAACGTTAATTTTTTTAGAAGGTATAATCTTATGAGAAACAAGAAGATTATGAAGAGTTCCTGATGCTTTGGCACCTACCCCAAGCCAATATTTTATTCTATCAGCCTTTAATTGAGCCTTACCTTTTCTGGCATCATGAGAACCTAAAATCTCTAAATATTTACCGCTCCTCGGGCCATTCTTCGAGTCCGTCAGAACCACGCGAAAAGACGGGTCATTCTTTCTTCCGACTCTTTGTAATCTAATCATCAACATAAGTTCATGTATGCTAACAAATTAAGCTTTCTTAGTCAATAAAAAAACCCCAATCTACATACTTCACGATAGATTGGGTGTTATGAGATTTACTTTAAAAGATCCAGTCTGAGATTATCGTCGCCATAGACACCAGTCTTCTCTATCACATTAGTAGACAATTCCTTCTTCTTATCAAAGGTAAGGCTATCTGATGACCTCTTAATGACGTAACGCTTCTCACCTTCGCTGTAGAAAATCGCGGTCGGCTTATCCTCTATAAACCTATTCTTGCCGGGATTAATGAAACCCTCCTCAGTGGAACCATCCTCCTTGGTAAACAAAACCCTTTTTGTATCTTCCGACGCTACAACCTTAGCAGATATAAATTTTAGCTTATCGTAAGGAGGCTTGGCTTTATAGCACTCGACGACTTCTCCTAGTGTCGGCTCAAAACGATTTCCATTTGTCCATTCTTTCTTAAAGTAGGTGATCGTCTTATTTAATTGAATTCTTATATTATAGTTTGATCCAAGTGGGTTGCTGTACTTGAAGGGCACAACAAAACCCTTAACTATGTCTTTGGTTTTTTCCCAAACGTCGATGGGGTTTTCAGATTTTGCAATTTCGACATAGACCGAAATATTTTTGGGCGGAATCCGCTTTTTCTCTTTTTGACTATCGAATAGTCTATCAATCAAGGCCTGATCACGAACCAGATCGTTTACGTTAACTGGGGCTGATCTCTCTTCAACAAAGTCTGGTAAGCCGAAACCGGCATCGCCCTCTTTTTTGGTGTCTATGACCAAAACAGAATTCGGTTTTTCGCTCTTGGGCATGAATACCTTAAGACAAGGACGACTTTCTTTTTTACCATTGTTGTATCTGTAAGCCTCAATATAATTACCAATATTATTTTCCGGTCTGTCGCTGTTAATAATCTTGAAGTTAGAGATCTCAATCTCTTGATTAATTGGTATCCAGATGAAAGCATTATCGTCTTTTAAATCATTTGGATCTCTCTCCTTGTGATCAAAAGTCCGACTAATTTGAATCTTAATGTATTCAATCAGTTTGAGTACCCCAACCTTCCTCGCTTCATCGATCTGATCAAAATTAAATTTAAAAGAATCAAGCAGGTTTTTAGGACCGAATAGATCGCTCACATTATAGCCACCAGCACAATTGGTCTCGGCAGATTCAATCGGTACCTGACCAAGCATAGTCCTA
The DNA here is from genome assembly GCA_964639675.1 of uncultured Candidatus Saccharibacteria bacterium. Lineage (GTDB taxonomy): Bacteria > Patescibacteriota > Minisyncoccia > Phycocordibacterales > UBA12445 > JACQCV01. Next base: position 9,339 of record CAZXEK010000028.1, on the reverse strand, counting down.
AATTTACGATCTAGTATCACAGCCTTAACTCTGGCACGTATAGCTCTCATAACCATTTCATCGTGGTCCAAAGATGGTCTAAGTCCAAACGTATCAACATACTTAACCTCTTCCGGCATGCTATATCCTAGCAAAATATCAAAATCTTTTAGCCATTGATCAATTTTAATGATGACCCTATCCAGATCAAGCAGATTATATTTAATCTTTGGTAACTTAAGCAAAGATTTAGTATCAGTATCTGAAAGAGGATCGTCATTCTTCTCTCCGCTTGTTTCTAAACTGTTTAGAAAATAGGCATGGGCATAAGCTGCAGCAACCTTACTCTGCTTTTTCGTCCAACCTTTTTTCTTGGCCTCAGTTAAGATGGTAGACCGAAAGGAAGTTTCTGAACACCCGGTAAAGAAAATAGTAAATGTTAGAAGCAAGACAACAATTCTACTTTTCAAGATCTATCACCCCTCCCATTTTATAGGCGATATCTCTAATGAATTTAACCGCCCTATCAATACTCATTTGAGAAAGACCCTTAAGTGATTCGGGATTATTTTCGAAATGGATTTTAATGCGCTCTCTTTCTTTCAGTGAGAAGATTTTTGACAACTCACGAAGGTGTGAGAATGAGATCTTTTTTTCACCGACAACAACGGTTTTGTCGCCTTCTGCCCCACTAGCGATAAAGGACTCTTTAGCCATATCCATAATCTCTTCATGGTGTGCTGACAGCCATATGGCAGTTTCTCTCGAGTTATTCAATATGGTTGGCTTATAGTGCCTAGCCATCATTATCCAAAATAGCCCGTTATTGTCGCCCAGCTTGTCATGCATGGAAGACCACCAAAGTGGGTCTGAATAGAACTCAGGAATAATATAATTCTTGATAGTATGTACGAGTTCTTTCTTAATCTCTTCTAGTTTATTAGAATATTCTCGGTACAAAGTCTCGTCAATAATAATTGAGCCGGCAAGATCGTACTTGAAGATCTGTTTCTTGGCCTCAGAAAAATCAAAGCCAAAATAGATCTCACAAATTTCACGGAGGTCCTTACAATAACCATGAAAGAACAAGTCCAGCTTATTCTCCTCAAGAAAAACTTCTGGGAGCATTGCGAATAGTTCTGCATCGAAACCGGAAACCAGGGGAAACTTTTCAAGATTGTAATTACAGTGAACCATCTCATGCTGCAAAATCTTAGGTCTACCAGTCAGATAATCTAGAATTCGTGCCTGCGGATTATAATAGATAATTCCTGTATTTAGCCAACAGGCACCAAAGATACCTTCTATTTTAGGAGTATAACCAAGATGAAGTTCTCTTGGTACAAAATCTGAAATTCTAATCGGCTTAGGAAGATAGTTTAATTCTCTTAAGGTAACTCCATAAATCGGGTCTTTGTCATCAAGTGTATTCTTGAAGGTAATTTCAGCCGTGCTTATGCCCGTTTCAGACGTAGCAAAAATTTTTCTAATCCGAGCGTTTAATGCCACATCAGCCATATCTTTAAAGAACTCATAATTATCTCTTGCAGCTTCTCCTACGAGAGCCACTAGATCATCTGAAGCAATCTTAAGCTCTGCCTCAGTTATGTAGAACTGATCAGCAAGTTGGGTGACCCTAATTCTACCATCTTTCATTCGAACAAAGTGATCAAGAATTATTCTACATTTCTCTGGCTTATCATAAGCAACAGATGATGTGCTCTCGATATTGGTTTCAATAACAATACTGTCACTGCCCGGTATAACTCCAAATGAAGGATTATGCTCATTGCCTTGAAACTTATAACAGGTAGCCATCAGGGATCTGATATACTCTTGCATCTGCTTGACTGGATCAGTGGTCGAAATCATGCCAGTGGGAAAATAGAATGGTAGCACCTTTGGGAGTTCTGCCATCAGGTTAGATGCAAAAAAAATTAAACAGAACGTGGCAAGAAATAGACGGGTCATATTGAAGACCTCCCTTGCCCCAAGTTTCATCTAAGGGCCTCCTATAAATATGTCAAAGGTCGAGGGTGTAATTGTAAAAATTATGACACTATCTTCATGTTATCGTTTTTTTAAAATATCGGCAACTATTTTTGGGTTAGCCGAACCTTTCGACCTTTTCATCACCTGCCCTACTAAAAATTGCAAAGAGGTCTCTTTTCCAGACATATATTCGCTCATAACCTCTTCATTCTCTTTTATAACCTCTTCCACCATGATCTTTAATAGAGAAACATCACTTTTTTGTAAAAGGTTTTTTTCTAGAGCAATCTTTCTTGGATCGTCTCCCCCACTAAACATCAGAGCTAAAATATCTTTGGCCCCACGAGATGAAACCTCACCGCCCTGAACCATTATCATCAATAACTCAAAATCGGCCGGCTTTATTATTATTTTCTCCTCCCCTAATTCGAAACTATTGCTCTTGGCCTTGAGCAAACTTAGGAGGTCAGATGTTATGTAGTTAGAGGTCAAAGATATAAAATCTTTATCGGCTAAATGACTTGAAACAACCGCTTCAAAAAAATTAGCAAGTTTTAAGTCAGCAACAAATAGTTCCACGGCCTCGATCCTTAAGCCATACTCTTTTAATAATTTACTTCTTTTGTCCCACGGTAGCTCTGGTAGCCCATCTTTTAAATTTTTAAATTCTGACATCTCGCCTAATTTCATCTTAGGCAAATCAGGTTCTGGGAAATATCTATAGTCGTGGCTAGATTCTTTTAGTCTTTGAGAAAAAGTTTTACCGGTGTTTTCATCAAAACCTCTAGTCTCTTGAACTATTTGCAATCCCCCCTCTAGCGCCTCGATCTGTCTTACAACTTCATAGTCAATCGCTCGTGTAACTGAACGAAAAGAATTTAAATTTTTGACCTCAACCTTAGTCCCAAGCTGGCTAGAATCCTTACTTACAGAGATATTAGCTTCAACTCTCATCTGACCCTTCTCCATACTCGCTTCTGAGGCATCAAGATGGCGCAGGAGAATTTGTAGCTCCCTAGCAAACGCAACTGCCTGTTTGGAATCTTTAATAACTGGCTCGGTTACAAGCTCCATCAGTGGCAAACCGGCTCTATTAAAATCTAAGAATGTATCTTTACGTCCATCAAGATGAAAAGATTTTGCAGTATCCTCTTCTAGGTGAACTCGTGTAATTAAAACTCCATTAAGCAGTCCGCCAGAAACCAGCGGATATTTGTATTGGCTAATTTGAAAGCCCTTGGGTATGTCCGGGTAAAAATAGTTTTTGCGATCAAACTCACTGAAGTCCGCGAGCGTTCCACCGAGAGCTGCACCAACTCGTAAAACATGCAGAACAGCCTTCTTATTTATAGTCGGTAACGTCCCCGGATGTGCCATACAAATCGGGCAGATATTTACATTCGGCCTTTTCTCCTCGGGGTCATTGGAAGATGAACAAAACATTTTTGTCTTGGTCTTAAGCTCAGCGTGGATCTCAAGACCGACTGTGGTTATATAGTTTGGCATAAAATTTAGTATACAATGGAAACTATTTTCTACCAAAAAAAAAGCCCGCCTGCCAATGACTGAAGCCATAGGCAATGACGGGCAGATCTTGTCGCGAGATGCCCCTTGAAACAGGGCTAATCTAATTTCTATCTGCACGGTCAGTTTTTCCAGTCAGATAATTTATAGTAGCCGATCGGTAAAAGACTCTAAAGAATCTCATTGCCCCCTGCCAAATCATAACATCAACAGAAGAAACAAAATCCCCCGGATCAAGAGAAAGCACTCTATACTTTTGGGGAAGAAGGTCTTCTGCCTGATGCCTAACTTCAATCAAAAGCGGTGAAGAATACTCTAGCCTAACCTTGGTTAGAGTCACCGAAAAATATTTATTTTTTGGAGAAGCAACTATTTTTACCGCCGATGAAGAACCCCTCACAATTATCCACTCAAGTAATTCGCTGTTAGTCATCTCTTCAAGAGCCTTGAGTAGATCAAATGGATTTTTATACTCATTTATTCTGTCTATGGCAATAAGAATCTCCCTAAACATCCTAAAATCATTATGCGGCACGAGAACCCTCCTCTCTTTTGATTATTTTATTAAAGAACTACTTATATATCTTACTTCTTCTTCAAGTGTTATACCAAATTTATCGTAAACCAGCTTCTTTAGATTTTTAGCTAAAGTAAAAACATCTTTGAAGGTTGCACCACCGGTATTTATCAAAAGATTACCATGAAAATCAGCAATCTTAATACCGCCAGATACCATGCCCCTGGCACCAACAGCATCTAGAAAATACCAGGCGGGCACTTTCCCGTAGTAATCTCGATCCTTTGGTAAAAACTTCAGGCTACCTTTCGGGATATTTTCTATCAAAAGATTTTTAAAGAAACTCCCTGGACACTTAATACCCGGGATATATTTTTTATTCCTGATCTCTATAATCTCTTCGGACCTTCTTTTTAATGTATCACTATCATCGGATACTAACCTATAATGTATAGACAAAATAAGCCAGGACTTATTTTTAAAAATAGACTCTCTGTAGGCAAAGCGACACTCTTCTTTAGATAAAAGCCTAACCTTCGCACCATCAAAAATTTCTACCGCCTCAATCGGACCACTCACAGTCTGACCATACGCTCCAGCGTTACCCACTACCGCCCCACCTAAAGATCCAGGTATTCCAGAAAGTGACTCCAGCCCACCTAGACCACGCGAAATGGTAAAATTAATAAAATCCATAAGTGAGACGCCGGCATCACAAATAAGATTATTATTTTTTACTAAAATAAAATCTTTTAGAATTTTGGGCGTGACAATTTTAATGACCATCATATCTAAAATACCATCGTCAAAAACTAAATTGCTGCCACCAGCAATCAACACATAAGGAATTTTATTTTTTTTAGCAAACCCGATAGCTTTGATAGCATCTTTCGATCTTCCGACTTCAACAAAGTACTTAGCAAAACCACCAATCCCAAAGGTTGTGTGGGGCTTAAGATCGACATTCTGCTCCATAAACTCATTCTATCACTTGCCCTTTCGTTTACCAACAGAGGCTTTTCTAATACGAATATTACCTGGAGTAACCTCCATCAACTCATCATCTCCTAAATACTCGAGAGATGCTTCAACACCCATTGGCCTTGGCGGATCAAGAAAAGTTATACCATCACTAGACTTACTCCGCATATTTGTAAGCTCCTTCTTTTTACAAACATTAACCTCCAGGTCTTCATCACGCGATGTCTGACCTATCACTTGACCACGATAAACATCCACGCCTGGGCCGAGAAACAACGTCCCTCTCTGCTGTGCTGTGTCAAGAGCAAAGGCTGTCGTCTGTCCGTCTTCATAAGCAATGATAGAGCCATGAGGTAACGAAGTTAACTCAACAGCCGGCAAGTAGTCGAAAAACAGAGTGTTCATAATTCCAAGGCCCTTTGTGTCGGTCATAAATCTGGTCCTGTAACCGAAGAATCTACTGGTCGGTATAACAAAATTAAAATGAGTAGTGCCATTTTCCGATCGCATATCTTTCATGTCCGCACCGCGTGAACCCATCTTTTCAATAACAATACCCGTATAGGCGTCTGGAACTTCTATAAAAACTTGTTCGTGTGGTTCTAACTTTTCTGCTTGCCCTAAAGTATTTGAGGGGGTCATTTTGTAAATAACCTGTGGTTTAGAGACCTGAAATTCGAAACCTTCGCGCCTCATTCTTTCTATTAGAATTCCGAGATGTAATTCCCCACGCCCAGCAACCAAAAAACTTTCCGGCTGATCAGTGTCCTTAACACGTAGAGCCACATCAGTTTCCATCTCCTTAAAAAGTCGATCCCTTATTTGTCTGGATGTCACATATGTCCCCTCTCTACCAGCAAAAGGAGAGCTATTTACAGAAAATAAAACCTGAATCGTAGGCTCATCTATCTTTAGTGGAGTAAGCTGGTCGGCATTATCTTTGTCAGCAAATGTCTCCCCGATCATTACATCTGGTGAACCAGCAATGTGGACAATATCTCCAGCAAAACCCTCGCTTATAGCAACCTTATCGAGGCCCACTGAAGTCATGAGAGAGGTGATCTTTATGTTACTCCGTGACCCATCCCTTCTTATAAGAGCCACCGTGTCGCCATTTTTAACACTGCCTCTATAAATTTTCCCTGTGGCAATACGGCCCTTGAAATCATTCCCTGTGATCGATACGACTAGAAACTGAAATGGTCCGGAAACTAACCTCTTGGCAGGAGGAATATGCTTAACAATTGTCTCAAAAACCGGATCAATATCCTTCATCGATTCAAGACTTGACTCAAGTGAAGCCCTCCCCTGCTTAGCAATAGCATAAACAACTGAGAAATCAGCCTGCTCATCAGTAGCACCAAGCTCGACAAATAGACTGAAGGTTTCGTTTAAGACAAAATCTGGTCTGGCGTCTGGCTTGTCCATTTTATTTATTACCAAAACAATTTTTAACCCAAGCTGTAGAGCCTTTTTTAAAACAAATCTAGTCTGGGGCATTGGCCCCTCCTTGGCATCAACCACAAGCAAGGCTCCGTCAGCCATAGTTAAAACACGCTCAACTTCACCTCCGAAATCAGCATGACCAGGAGTATCTAAAATATTTATCTTAACATCATTCCAAACGACTGAAGCATTTTTGGCAAAAATAGTTATCCCCCTTTCCCTTTCAATCTCATTAGAATCCATGATTAATTCTCCCTTAAGAAGATCGGATTTGATATTAGTTACAGACTGACGCAAAAGAGAATCAACCAAGGTTGTTTTACCGTGGTCAACGTGTGCAATTATTGCGATATTTCTTAAATTATCGAATTTCATTGGTTCTTGACTATAACACACTTAAAATATTATGGCAAAGAAATTAAAATCCCGTAGTAATCACGCCACGGCGTAATCACTACGGGATAAAGCCCCAGAAATATATAAAAAATAATCTACTCTAGTAAGGGATCTGATTTCTTACTCTTCCCATTATCAAGATTCTTCGAGTCCTCCGAGGTTGCTTCGGCAATCCCTGTCTCAATAAGAAAGCTCTCGTGAAGATTCTTGGCCTGACCCTCGATTAGAGCCAAACAGTCCTCGGTCTTATTACTCAAATCCCTGATCTGCTTCTTCTGAAGACCTGTCTTAAGATCATCAAGAGTCCCCGTCATGTTAGCCAACCGACTCATAACAGAAGACTTCAGAACCTCAGCTCTAATGCCTGCGACACTCTTCTCGGCTGCTGCCATCTGTTTTCGAAGAAAGATAATCTCTCCTCTAAGCTTTCTAATAGATATGCGATACGGTGCCAGATCCTTATTTTTGCTTTTACCATCCAGATCTGGAATACTCTTAATCTCCTTGCACATTTCTACAAGCCGAGAAACCTCCTGGCTTCGCTTAGCAATTCTCTCTTGATATTCACCGAGCTCAGACCAAACCCTCTCATTAATATCTTCCAAAAGAAGAAAACATTTCTCCTGATGATAAAGCTCTGGATTCTGAAGAGCTTTTTGCGCCGCCTTCAAACAATGTCTTGCGGTAACTGCCTTATCAAGTTTTCGAAGAAAAAGTCCGGAGCTCAAAGCCATGGCAGTGGCCCCACCACGGAGGAAAAGGTCAGCTAGACGTACCCCAAAATCGAGAGCATTATAGCCGAAGAAAAGAAAAACGATCGAACTATACGAACCGAGAATCAAAAGATAGAGAAAATTTAAAAACAACAAAAAAGAAGAGATAAACATGATTGCTGACAAAAATGAGACGATCATGTTCAGGACACTCGTCTTGTTGAAATAAGGTATAGAGATAATCTCTGTCTTAAAATCTATATCCTGCCATGGATAGGCACCAACGAAGTTCCTTTCAGCAACAACCGCAACGACCCTATCCCCCCTAGGCAGGTCAATCTCTTCGAATTCTTGATCTGAATTTGGCTTATCCCAAGAGTTCCAGTTAGACCTAATAATAATAACAGCCCTCCGATAAACATTCTTAAGGAATTCCCACATGACAGTGCCTCCTTCGTCTTGCTCAGCTAGAGTTTATATTTAAAATGTCTATGAACTATCACGGATTTTGACTTCTCTTTTTAGAATATCACTGTAGTAATGGCCTGTCAAGAAAAAAAAAGACCCAGCCACATTATTAAATGTAGCCGAGTAAAACTAGATATGGCCTCAGGCTATATATTACCGAGGAACCGCCTCTTTAGGTTTAGAAAGAAAATTATGTTGCTCTCTAGAACAGCCATGAACAAAAGTCCAATTATGCCCATGCTAACCGCAGAGAATAAATCTGTCTGTATTACACTAGATACCGCTGATATGTTAAATATCTTCGGTACGAAAAGAAAGGCAAGAAAGATTCCTAGATAGAGACCAGAAAGAATTTTTAACTCTGCGCTATTCATCGATGCCATCGGCTGGTCATTATTATATTCATCCGAAAATCTTTTCACCCCATCAATAAGCATTGGACAAAGTCCCATAACGTCTACTGGGCCGCTCTTAGACAGTAGCAGATAGATAATGCCCGGTAAAATAAATATGTTGACAAACATGAAAAATAGGCCGACTGGTCTCGAGAAAGAGAATAGAATCGATTTAAGCACTATACTGCCGTCAAAATTAGAAGCGATCGGAAGTAGAACAACAAGATTAATGCTAAGTGATGTCATCGAGAAGAGAAGGCAGGTGAGGTTGCCGGTCGTAAGATAGAGGAAGAAGGCTATTAGAGAAGAAAATAAAATCCAGATTGGCGCCCCAAGAGTAGAAAAACCCTCGTCCCACCTTCGTTCAAAAGTAGAAAGAGTCTGTACATAGCCACCGAGAAACGGCAGAAAGCGCAATCTTCCATGGGGAACAGCGCATTCACGAAGCGCCCAGAGATGACCCGCCCCTCTGATTAAATAAAAGAAGCCCAAAACAAAAGCTAGGTCCCAACCCAAAACTTGATGCATCAATACCATGTATATAGCGAAGGTCAAAACTGTAACAACATCAAAAGCTCGAAAGAGTGCCCTCACAAATACACCCAGTACCAGTAGCCACTTTGTCATTAACTCTCCTTTCAACCTGCCTCCACACCGCATTGGTGTCTGGACTTATTAATTTCTTTCTAGATAGACACTGATGTAAATGAACAGAACAACTAATCTAAACCCTAACATCAGAGATCTTAAATGTCAAAAAAAAGAAAAGAAAAAGGAGTGTTTGGGGTTTATGGCCTTACTCAGAGTTGTGAGCAGATACAAGAGGACAGTAATCCTACGGATGGCCTCCAAAGAACTACAGAGAACTGTCAGGCATAAATTTGGCTTCCGCGTAGACTGATATCGAGCGCCTTTTCGAAGCATGACC
>CAZXEK010000027.1:0-18473 GCA_964639675.1 uncultured Candidatus Saccharibacteria bacterium | reverse complement strand
TATTTGGGGAAAGGTTTAACCTTTCCCCGGAGGGGTTAGGTTAGATGAGCACTCGCTTGATGAGGGGATTTAGGCGGGTCACTAATTCATAATTGATGGTGCCGGCCAGTTCAGCAAGCTCATGCGCGCCAATCTCTTCCTTACCATCCCTGCCTATCAAGGTGACGACATCGCCCGCCTTTACATTCTTAGTTTTGCTTACATCAATGACGATCATATCCATTGAGACGCGGCCAACCACGCGCGCTTTTTTGCCTCTGACAAGCACCTGCCCGACTGAAGAAAGGGCTCGCGGGTAGCCATGCCAGTAACCGACGGGACAGACTGCGAGGCGCGTCCCGGCCGACACGCTCTCCGTAAAATCGTACCCCACCCTTCCCGCCTCCTTCAGCTCTTTCACTTCACTCACCACTGTTTTCCAGCTTAAAATGGGTTCAAGTAGAATCTTCTCCTTATAGACCGCCTCGGTCTCCTGTGACGGCCACAAGCCATAAAATCCTATGCCCACTCTCACTAGATCGTAATAGGCCTCCGGAAAAATGAGCGTGCCACCGGTGGCGGCGGCGTGGGCCATGGGTTTATAGCCAGCCTCTTTAAGCATTTTTAAAACAGTATTAAAATCTTTTAACTGCTTTCGGGTGTCTTTAAAAAAACTAGGATTCTTGGCATTAGCCAAGTGCGTATAAACCCCCTCAATAATGACTTTTGACTTTTCAGACTTTATGGACTTTATAACTTGATAAACTTCCGCTGAAAAAAATCCTTGCCTGTGCATCCCCGTATCAATCTTGAGATGAATTTTCAATTTCCAATTTTTAATTTCCAAAAGTTGTCCTAGGCTAGAGATGGTCAAACTGATGTTGTATTCCGCTGCTTGAGGGAAATTTTCAGGTAAGGTGTAGCCTAAGACCAAAATAGGCGTTTTAACCCCCTCTTTGCGCAGTTTTATGCCTTCTATGACCGAATCCACGCCCAACCAATCAACGCCCAGCTTTTCAACCGCTTGAGAGAAATCCAAAAGGCCATGCCCATAAGCGTTCGACTTCACCACAGCCATCAGTTTGGTTTTAGGTTTGATAATAGAACGAAAAATGCGGTAGTTATTTTCTAGGGCTTGGCTGTCTATTTCAAGCCAAGTTCTTAGACTGTTACCTGCGTGCAAGGGGTTTTTCTTGACCATGGCCCTATCCTAAGTCGTAAGGTCTATAAAGTCTATAAAGTCACAAGGTCTATTTTAAAACTTGCCAGACTTTGGCCACAATCTCATCGGGTGAATAGTTGGTTTTAATCAGATAATCGATAGCGCCCAATTCACGAGCTCTGCTGATATCGCTAGGCTCACCTAGATTTGAGATGACCAAAATGGGTACTTTTTTGAATCGTTCATCTCCTTTCAAGCGTTGGATGACTTCGAAACCGTCGATGCCGGGAAGAAGCAGGTCAAGCAAGATAGCGTCCGGCTTCATCTCTTCTACCGCCTTCAAGCCTTCCTCTCCGCCGAACACTCCCCTTGCCACAAAACCCGAACTTTCCAATTTCTTGAGCATGAGCGAACAGAGGAACTGCTCATCCTCGATAATTAAAACTGTGGGCTTTGCTTTTTGGTTTTCCTCCATAACATTTTGATTATAGCATAAAATATTCCATTTTGGCGCATTTTCTGTTAAATTTTATATGCATGAAACAGCGGGATTAAATGGTATAACGTCAGTTTTCTCCGCCGCAAGGGCCGCCGCGGCCCAAGCAGGCGGACCCGCCATAATGGCCGAATGGCCTAAGACATTCGGCCTTTAGGCGGGCAAACTTTACCAATAAATAAATGTTTCACTACACTTATGTTTTGCTTTGCAATGATAAAGATAGAAAGAAATTTTATATTGGCCTTACAGATGATTTGCGAGAAAGAATCAAAAGGCATAAGCTAGGTTTAGTCAAAACAACAAAAAGCTTTGAAACGATAGAACTTGTTTATTATGAGGCATGTTTAAACAAAACCGATGCAAGCAAGAGAGAGAAACAACTTAAAACAGGTTTCGGAAGAGCCTTCCTGAAAAAAAGGCTTGGTGATTTTTTAAACCAGCGGGATTAGTTAAATGGTATAACGTCAGTTTTCCAAACTGAGGTTGGGAGTTCGATTCTCCCATCCCGCATCAACGAGTGTAGCGAGTGGAAGGGATGAGTCCCGCTAAGCGGGACGTGGAGAATCGAAGGGCGGAGTCCACGCTAAGCGGGGACGAGCCGGGGTCGCGAAACTTTGTGTAGCAAAGTATTTGTGACCGATTCTCCCATCCCGCATCAACGAGTGTAGCGAGTGGAAGGGATGAGTCCCGCTAAGCGGGACGTGGAGAATCGAAGGGCGGAGTCCACGCTAAGCGGGGACGAGCCGGGGTCGCGGAAGTCTGTTTTATGAGAACGATCGTCACGATAAAACAGACTAGAAAACCCCCGGAATAGTCCAGGGGTTAGAAGACAGAACCTACGCTACGAAGTCAACCGGTTGAAAGATAGTGCCAGCTCTTCTTACTAATCTGCATTTTCTACCTCCTTCTAGTCTACAAACGTAACCGGTGGAAGAATCATCGCCTTCGGCCTATCTAGAAAAGAGACTAGCCATAGGTAGAGCCTAGTTCTGCGGATGGTCATGTAGGTGAGGATGAAGATGAGCGCCAGACCAAGTATTTCTACGTTAATGGGCGCTGCCAATTCAGGATGTATGGATACAGCGTAGCTAACAAGCAAGAAGATTTTGATTCCTACTAGCATTGATGCCACAAAGGCCACGAAACCAATGAGCGACCAGAATATGTATTCTATTCGACTTAGATTGGAATTTTCCTGGACGTAAACCAGTCTGAAAAACTTGTAGTGCCAGCTTTTTCTGCTAACCTTCACCTACTCCTCCTTTGTTTTGAATTACCTTTGCAGGTATGTGGGGTGTCAATGTACTAAATAACAATATAAAAAAACTACCACATATTGATATGTAAATCAAGGTTTTAAATCTTGGACGCTTTAGCCTAAAATCATTAGGCTACTTTATTTCGTATCTAAGTGTTACATTAACTTTAGTCTCCTTAGATCCGGCCTCTATAGGAGCACTAAGAGCAATTTCATCAGTAGACCCGAGCATTTTCGAAGCTCCATAGCTTCCATAAAACGGCGCAAGAGAATAGTTAGACTCTTCAATAGAGATTAGTCTACCCAAACTGAAACCTCCAGCCAAAGCAACTCCCTTGGCCTTCTCAATTGCTCTTTTTATGGCATCAGCACGAGCCATATCTTCAGCCTTAGTTAGATCGTCATTGGTGAAATTTAGGTCTGAAATAGTGGTAGCTCCCTTGACTGTTACCCCGCTTAAGATATCTCCAATTAGTAAAAAGTCCCTGACCTTAACCTCGGCTGATTGCCTGATAGTATAACCTATAATTTCTGATGGTGGGCAACGCTTCGCCACTCCGTTTGTGTCAGGAATACAATTATAATATTGAGTTCGGGGTTCAACGCTGTAAGATGTAGTCTTAATGTCGGCTTTGTCTATATTGCTACCCTTCAGAAACTTAATTATGTCATCAGATCTAATATTATTCTTGTCGGTCAGTTCTTTGATATTTTTACCACCCTCGGTTACCACACTAAAAGAAAACTTGGCAATATCTGGAATAGATGTCGATTTACCTTCGGCATTAACCGCGAAGCTTCTAAAAGATGATGGTTGGACAGAGGTACTATAAGAGTTGGCGAATTTAATGGCGCTATAAGAGAGGCTCAATAGAAGGACTATACCAGTAAGGCCTAGATATTTTCTAACTTTCTCACTCATTTTTATTTAAATTAATTGATAACCTCCATCATCTTATACCATTTATAAGATGTTGCCAACGTAAGTGCACGTGCACGTACGGGTGCGCCATGTTGCGTCACGTTCTAATACATTATGTCAGACTTCCGTGACGGCTGTCAGAGAAGTCTGACATTTGTCATGGTACAAAAGCATGGACTGACTCGACAGTAGAGACAGGACTAGTTTAATTAACTGAAACGATGTCCTTTACCCGAGCAGGGAGTGGTGCTATCCTACGGACTATGATACATAAGAAAAGTCAGAAGAGTATTATTCACAAGGATCTTAGGACATGGATAGAGCTTGATAGGAGCGCTATCCGACACAATTTAGAAGTTTTTCGATCTCTAATTAATAAGAAGACCAAGCTTATGGCAGTCGTTAAATCCAATGCTTACGGCCATGGCTTATTGGATTTTTCAACCGAAGTCGAGAGGTTGGGTGCTGATTACTTTGGTGTTGATTCTTTAGTTGAAGGTCTGGCTCTCAGGAAAGAGGGGATTAACAAATCGATTTTGGTTCTAGGGTATACACTACCAGAGCGTTTTAATGAAGCCATTAATAATGACATAACTCTTACTATTTCTAGTCTTGATAGTTTAAAATTTCTCACAAAATTTGCGAAAGGTTTAAACTCACTAATAAAAATTCATTTAAAGATTGACACCGGCATGCATCGACAGGGATTTTTAAATTTGGAATTAGGTTCGGTTTGCAAAATGATTAAGGCGGTGAATGTCAGAGGAGAGAAGATAAAAGTTGATGGGATCTACACTCATTTCGCGGCGGCTAAAAACCCGAGTTTTCCGGAAGTGACCAACGGGCAGATAGAGTTTTTCAACGAGGCCATGAGAATTGTCGAAAGTTTTGGATTCAATCCAATTAAACATGCCTCTGCGACTTCTGGGACCCTTATTTTCCCCATGGCACATTACGATATGGTCAGGATTGGCATAGGACTTTATGGTATGTGGCCGGCCAAAGAGGTTCGAAGGGCTTTGGAAAATAAAATTGAACTTAAGCCAGTCCTTAGCTGGAAAACGATTGTCGGTGAAGTTAAAAATCTGCCAGACGGTGGGGGAGTTGGTTACGACTTGACCGAAAAAGTGCCCCTTGGATCCAGGATTGGGATCTGCCCTATAGGTTACTGGCATGGCTACAGTAGAGCCTTCTCGAGTATTGGTAATGTATTAATCGGTGGGCAACGTGCTAAAGTTTTAGGCCGGATCTCGATGGATATGATAATCATAGACATAAGTAAGATAAAAAATGTAAAAGTCGGGGATGAAGTTGTGATTATTGGTGAACAGGGCAAAGAAAAAATAACCGCCGATGAGTTGGCAAAGATATCTGACACTATAAATTACGAAATAGTCACACGGATAAACCCTCTTATTAAGAGGATTGTAATTTAGTTAAATAGTTCAAAGATTAGATTATCCCCAAAGTAGATTTTACTCGGTTAACAATCTCGTTTAAGGTGAAATTAGACTTAACCATAAAGTCTTTGGCACCAAGACCCTTAGCCTTCTGCATATCATCTGATTTATCTAGGTTGCTCAAGACGATGACCGGTGTTACGACAAATTTCGAATCTTTTTTCATCTCTGTCAAAACTGCAAAACCGTCCGTATCTGGCAATAGGAGATCTAGTATAACTAAATCTGGAGTGAAACCTTTTAAAATATCCAGAGCATTCTTGCCATCAACTGCTGCCTGGACTTCAAGCCCTGCGGCAATAAACTTCTTGGCCAAAGTTTCTCTCAGAAATTTATCGTCCTCTACAATTAAAATTTTTTCCATCGTGTTATTTTATTGGCAGAAAGATAGTAACCTTTGTACCCTCTCCCTCTTTTGATTGTATATCTATTCTACCCTGATGTCCAGCAACAATGTTTCTAACTATGAAAAGACCTAATCCAGAACCAGTAATATCTCCTATATTTTTAGCTCTAAAAAATTTATTAGAAACCTTATTTATCTCAGGAGCCGGAATGCCTATACCTGTATCAGAGACAACAATTACCATCTCTGATCCATCCCTATGAACCTGAATAGAGATCTTGCCTCCCTTGGGAGTATATTTTATAGCATTGTTTATTAAATTTCTTACAGTCAAAGTAATTTTTATTAGATCAAAAGAGAAATCGACCAGATCACTTTTGAATTCAAGCTCGATATTAATTGATTTTTCTTTGGCACCTAGGCTGTTCTCTTCTATAACCTTATCAATAACATCCCTAATATTATTCTTCTCAAATTTATAAGATGCCTGGCCGATATTTGTATTGAGGGCAACCAAGGCGTCGTTAGCCAACCCAAGGGCGTTGCCTACCTTATTGACTCCTTCTTTGATTAAACCTAGTGTTTCCTGACCAATATTATCGTTGATTTTAATATCTGATAATAAACTGAATATCCAATTTAAACCGGTAAGAGGAGTTCTCAATTCATGTATGATAGCTTCGATAGTTAGATTATTGTCGCTATGCTTTTTTATTTCTCTATTAAAATAAGAGTGCGCCAATATACTCCCAACAGATATTCCTATGATAAAAATTAATATTCCTGAAATCATTTGGTTATTATAACTAAAAAGCCCATCCGTGTACATCGAATGGGCTTTTTAGTTATAGCGAAGATTTGGTTATTTACCTTACAGCCTCTTTCAATGCTTTAGCTGCCCGGAATTTTGGAACTTTCATGGCTGGAACTGCGACAGCGGCTCCAGTCTTTGGATTCCTGGCTGTTCTTGCAGCTCTTGCCTTTACGGAAAAGATACCAAGCCCAGCGATAGATACCTCCTCACCCTGTTTAAGGGTATTAACGATAGAGTTGAGCATAAGATCCACTAACTCCTCAGAGGATGTTTTGGTCCCCCCAAGTTTCCCGTGAACTACCTCAACTAGGCCCTGCTTATTCATAATTTTGTAATTACAAAAACGTATTAATTCTTCGACCTATTAATCCCACCATTATACTACAAGCGATTTTAAGCGCAACCCAAACTTACTATCTCGCATATTCGATAACTCTTGTCTCACGAATGACGTTAACTTTTATCTCACCAGGATATTTCA
Organism: uncultured Candidatus Saccharibacteria bacterium; assembly: GCA_964639675.1. Taxonomy (GTDB): domain Bacteria; phylum Patescibacteriota; class Minisyncoccia; order Phycocordibacterales; family UBA12445; genus JACQCV01. Next base: position 11,552 of record CAZXEK010000027.1, on the reverse strand, counting down.
ACTCTTGCTCTATTCTGCGTGCGATCTCTTGAGCGATTCGCTTGGCCTCTAGGTCTGTGATTTTCTCAGGATTAACAAAAACTCTGATGTCCCTTCCGGCTTGTATTGCATAGGACTTCTCGACACCATCGAAAGAGTTGGCAATCGCTTCTAGGTCGGCAAGTCGCTTGAGATAATTTTCTACACTGTCTCGTCTCGCACCAGGTCTTCCGCCAGAGATAGCATCGGCGGTCTGGACGATGATAGATTCGAGAGTTTCATATTCATACTCTTCGTGGTGAGATTGCATTGCCTTAATAATCCTGACGTCGGCACCGAACTTCTCTAATATTCTGCGGCCAATATCAACATGAGTACCAACCACTTCATGATCCAGAGCCTTGCCGATGTCGTGTAAAAGAGCACCAGCTTTGGCAATCAAAACATCCCCACCAAGCTCTTCTGCGAGCATCCCCGAGATGTGTGCCATCTCTAGAGAGTGCTGCAAAACATTCTGGCCATAGCTTGTCCTAAAATGTAGTCTGCCTAAAATAGAGACGATGCGTGAATCAAGATTGAAGACCCCAGCTTCATAGGCAGCCTGCTCTCCCTTCTCTTTAATTATCTTGTTGATTTCACCCTTGGCTTTCTCAACTGTCTCTTCGATTTTGGCCGGTTGAATTCTGCCGTCAGCCATCAAATTTTCCAGTGCCAATTTAGCCACATGTCTTCGAACGGGATCAAAACCAGAGATCGTTATCATGCCTGGAGTATCGTCAATAATAATCTCAACACCAGTGGCTCGCTCGAGTGATCTTATATTTCGACCTTCCTTACCAATTATTTTACCTTTAATATCTTCAGAGGTAATCTGGACACTCGTGGTCATTATTTCGGCGGCCGTAGAAGATGCTAGCCTTTGAATAACCGTTGACAGAATGTCTTTACCTTTTCTGTCTAACTTTTCCACTCCGTCGCGTTCTAGTTTCTGCATTCTAATTAACAGGTCCTCACCGTATTTTCTTTCAATATTGGCAATCAGCTCACCCTTAGCCTGCTCTTGGCTTAAACGCGCGATTCTTTCCAACTCACCTTCAGCCTTAACTTCAAGTTCTTTAACCTTATTCTTCAGCTCTTTAATCTCAATGATTCTCTGCTTAATGTTCTCTGCCTCTTGATCCAGATCAGCTTGCCTCTTATCAATCAACTCGTCTTTCTTAATCAGTCTATCTTCTAATTTCTTCATTCCGACCTCTTTCTCTCTCACTTCTTCTTTTGCACTGCTAAGAAGTAGTGTCGCCTTCTTTTCTGCATCTTCGAGAATTTTTTGAGCTTGAGTCTTAGCGTCAAGCATGGTCTGCTTGACGGTCAATTCCATAGACCCCTTTTTACCAAGAGAAACTAGCCATCGCAGAAAGTAACCAATGATTATGCCCAATAAGCCAGCGATGCCGGCCAAGAGCAGAACTATTTTTAAACTCATAAAAATATGCGGTATTTCGTTTTAGAGATAATAGGCTACCTAAGTAGCGCAAATGATTGATCTAGTGTCGTAAAGATAAAAACATTTTGTTTAGTCATATTTTTTAGCCTTTTCCTCTTCAGAACGAAATACTAAATTAAAATTAATAAATTAGTAATTTCAATCTAGCACGATTATTTAGAGATGTCCAATACAAACAAAAACAGCCTCGATTTAACGGGGCTGTTTTTGTTTGTTAAAGGTTCAACCCTTAACAAGGCTACTTTCCTTTCGGTTTCAATATCTCGTCTATAATTCCATACTTCTTAGCTTCTTCGGATGACATATAGAAGTCGCGATCAGTATCTTTCTCTATCTGGGCTATAGGCTTACCAGTATTTTTAGCTAAAATTTTATTTAGAGTCTCTTTGGTTTTTAAAATATGCCTGGCTGAAATCTCAATGTCAGAAGCCTGACCTTCTACTCCTCCAAGGACCTGGTGGATCATCACCTCAGCATTGGGAAGAGAGAATCTCTTACCCTTTGTTCCAGAAGATAAGACAACTGCCCCGCCAGAGGCCGCAATCCCTACACAGATTGTCGCTACATCTGGTTTAATGTTGTTCATTGTGTCACAGATAGCTAGAGTAGATGTCACCGAACCGCCCGGAGAGTTGACATATAGGCTTATGTCCTTCTTTGGATCCTCTGATTCTAGAAATAAAAGCTGGGCAATAACAATGTTAGCGACATTGTCATCTATTGGTCCAGCTAGAAAAATGATCCTATCCCGAAGTAATCGGGAGTAGATGTCGTAAGCTCTTTCACCAAATTGCGATTTTTCTATTACTGTTGGTATTAACATTAAATAAATTTAAAATTAAAAACAAAAAACTACGACTAAAGGTTACACTACCTTAGTTTTCCAGAAACTGGAAGACTTTATTATTTACCAATATATCCTCGACATAAATCTTAGCAGACTCTAGGTCTGCGCCCGCGTACATCTTTACTAATTTCTCTGCCTCTCTGAGAACCTCCTCGGCAGGTACAACGATGCCCTCGATTCTGGCCAAGTTTTTGAGAATCAGATTGTAACGCACAGACTTTTCGGCCTTGATTCTAGATTCTTTCCTAATATCATCTGAACTCTTTTTAATACCCTTAAGATATTCATCGAAATTCAAACCTTCTCTTTCCACTTCAGTTTTCATTTGAGAGATACCTCTGTCAATTTCATTTTCTATTAAAACATCTGGCAATTCCATCTCAACAACTTGATTGATTTTCTCAATTACCTCTAGCCGAGACGCCTCCTTGGCAGATGACTCTTTTTCGAACTTCAGATTTTCCCTCATCTTCTCCTTAAAATCTTCCAAATTTTTAAATTCACCTAGTGTCTTAACAAGGTCATCATCAAGGGCTGGAATTTCTTCTGGTTTGGTTTTGTCGGCCCTCGATCTTCTTATCTCGTCGGTTAAATCTTCTATCTCTTTGTCAGTTACGATAATCTCTTTGTTGAGAGATTCAGCGAAAATCTTTTTAGCAATATTTTTATAATCTGGGAGTTTGATTTCAGGTATAATAGCCACAATGATCGTAAATCCCAGTGGATTACCCTTGGCAATCTTCGTTATTTTTACTATTGGTCTTCCTATCGCATTTATTTTGTTATCTAAAATTATCTTGGAGTAGTTAACCCGAAGTGCTAACTCCGCTGCCGTATCAAGTATCTCTGCTTCGCCGACATTTTTGACTAAAATATCTTCTGGTATATGACCAGAACGAAAACCATCTATCTTTATACTCTGCGAGAGTTTAGCTACCGCCTTATCCCAAAAGGAGCCAAAGTTATCGGCTGATATTTCGCCAACAATCTCTATTTGTGATTTAGCTAGTTTTTTAATCTCCATATATTGAGCTTATCTCTCTTATCCTAATTTTCTTGCTTCACTAGTAAATCTAGATTTTCTAAGCCGGAATCTAGATTTTTTAAATCGAGAGCACGGGCATCAATTTCAATATCTTCAATCTCGGTTGATTCTTGTGGCGGTACAGCTGGCGTAACAATAACTTGATCGGGTTGCCTAGAAGAATCTTCTATTGGCTCTAGGTTTTTGCCTAGGTTCTGATTATTACTTTTTTGTAAGGAGTAATAACCACCAATCAAAAGTAGTAAAACAATAACGACTGACCCTATTAGTGCCCCTATTCCATGATTTTTTTCACCGCTCATTGTGTTTGATCTGAACTGGTAGCTGTAGTTGTAGCTGTCTCTTCAAGAGTTGATTCCTTATTTTCCTTATTATAATTCATCTTAACATCTACAATCAGAGATTCTTTCTTTATTAAATCAATCGTTTCGGTGATTAATTTACCGGCCAGTATTATATCGGCCCGAACCTTATTAATCTCTTTTCGAAAATCTTTTATTATTTTTGATGGTTTGTCTGAATTTAACAATTTTTCTGAAATCTCTGGTAGACTATTCTTAGTCCTGTCGTCTGCGCCTGCCAACACCTTGTCGATCTCCTTAAGTTTTAGATCAATCTTCTCTTTTGAACCCTCGTTTAAAATATTAAGGGAAACAAGGACTGCCTCTCTCTCTACTATCCTTCTGACGAGATTTTGGATCTTATTTATGAGTGCGGCACAGATATTAATCGTGTCCTCTAGCTGCCTCCTTAATTCCCACCTCCGCTCTTCTTTTTTCTCATCCTTTTTCGGTGTTTCAGAGACCACTTTTTCTGAAGTTGTCGCGGACACATTAGCTAAAGAGAAAAGGGGCGTGATTAAAATAAGACTTATAGACAGTAAGATTTTTAGTTTTAAATTATAGGTTTTCATTATATTCCTTCATCGTCATAATCGTCATTGGCATTTTTTCCATCATCTTCTTTGGTACTATGGATGATATCAATCTTCCAGCCGGTTAATTTGGCTGCGAGTCTGACATTCTGACCCCCCTTACCTATAGCTAGTGAAAACTGATCGTCATCGACGCCAATCTTTGCACCCCGTGTCATCTCATTTAACGTGACACTTGATATCTTGGCTGGGGATAATGCACTGGCGATAAAGGCTTCTGGAGACTCTGACCATTCTATCACATCAATCTTTTCACCCCCAAGCTCATTGGTGATTGTGGCAACTCGAACACCTCTCTGGCCCACACATGAGCCGACTGGGTCAATATTTGACTCGGTCGAATGGACTGCAATCTTAGATCTGGATCCGGGCTCTCTGGCAATATTTTTTATAACGACAACACCCGAGGCTACCTCTGGAGCCTCTATTTCAAAAAGTTTGTTTATAAATTGAGGGTGTGATCTGGAAAGTCTCAAGTTTATTCCCCTCGGAGTCTCTTCTACAGAATAAAGATAGGCCTTAATCTGTTCACCCTGTCGATATCTTTCACCGGGGATCTGCTCTTCCTTAGGTAATATTCCTGTGGCTCGGCCGAGGTCTATAAAAACGTTCCCCAGTTCAATTCTTTGAACCTTACCACTTATGATCTCACCCTGTTTCTTACCATAATCCTTGATAACGGAAGCCTTCTCTGCCTCTCTGATACGCTGAACAATAACCTGTTTGGCAGTCTGGGCAGCAATCCTACCATAATCATCTTTTGAATCTAGAGGGAAAACTATTTCGTCACCCAATTTGGCCCCTTTTATAATCTTCTTGGCATCTTCCAGCATTATGTGCTGATCCTCATTAAAATAGAACTTGGGAACCTCCTCCCCGGCTTCATTTGTATATTTTTCGTCTTTAACTTCTGCGGCTGAAATCGCCTCTTTTTTACTTGCCTTACTATTCTTTTTGCTAGATTCAACAACCTCTTTTATCTCCTCTTCAGTTGGTCGCTCCTTAAGAACCGATCCATCAACGACCACTTTAACCTGGATGAATTCGGTTTTACCGGAATTTAGGTCGAACTTGGTTCGAATGATCTGCCCTTTCTTACCGTAGTCTTTTTTATATGCAGCAGCTAGGGCCATCTCGATCGCCTCGATCACCTTATCTTTGGGTATACCTCTTTCCTCCTCTAGTTGGGAAAGCGCTGAATTAAGTGTTTTTAAGTCCATCATTAGAGCTTGAAATTAAAGGCTAGAAACACAAAACGTGGTCTAAACTTAGAAGTTATTCTTTTGCATTTTTCACTTTGCACTTTTAATTTAAAATGTCCACTTCTTGATGAATGGACAGTTGCTCTAATATATACTCCATATCCAAAAAAGTCAAATTTTTGTATAACCCCACACGTCTTTGCACTCTCTCTAAATATATAGAGTGACTGTACAAAGGTCCGACCTACTAAGGGAAATAGGACATTTTCTAAATTTTATAAGTCGATTTCTTTAGACATTTTATGGCGCGTTTTTAACCTTTCTTTCGAAGTTTATCTGGACCGCCTACCTCACCGTACTTAATATGCATATCGGGTAATTGCTGCAAAAATAGATCTTCGTAAGAAAAACCAGCCTTTTTTGGGATTGGCGCCAATATATCCTTGCCCTTCTCGTCCTTGCCTATGATGTGCGTGTGAATATCACCTCCTTTCTCAGATTCAACAAAGCCAAGAGTAATGTGCAGATCTTTTCTGGGCAATCCTATGCTTTCCCTAAATTCATTTACTGCCTCTGAACTAAAAGTCAAGAAAATAGTCTTTTTTGTTTTATCTACTACTCTGATGTCTCCCCTGGAAGGATCGGCCCCATCTATATAACCAATACCGTCTGGATGAATTCCCTGACCAGCCTGTAATTGCTTGTTAATAACCAGAAGGCGGTCTAATTGATCTTGAGATAAATCTTTTAATTTGCCACTTTCCGTCGGTCCCACAACCGTTATGTGAAATCCTTCCGGTCTGGATTTAAGTTCGATACTGAGAGTCTCGCTCAATTGCTTTATTACCGGTCCAAAGTTGCCCTCGACCTTAATTTCTAAATGGGTTATGTTCTTTATACTTTCGAGAGTCAGTCTTGGTAAGGCCGTAGTCTCTGCTCCGACCACAATTTCTGTGCCCTGCGATGGGTGATTGGGATTCATTTTATTTTGTTTATTAAATAATAAATTTCTACTTACTTATGCACACTTTATCTGTATCAAATACAATACTAAAATTATTAGAAAGTAGGTCATCGGGGAGGAAAACTCTCTTCCAAAAAAGACGATGAAGTCTCAAACCTAAGGGTTTACGATAAAGAATGAAGATAAGCTCAACACATGATATTTTTTTGTTATCCGTAAAATTAAAACGAAAATCAAACGATTTACCGATATAAGTGTGGGCTTTCTTGATGGCTTGTTCAATCTCATCTGAGTTAAGTTTAGGTCGTACAACAAGTGCACGAGCAGCTGTAAGAAATTCATAAAGAGATATGTAGTGCACCCCGTTGCCTCTTGATTGAATCATGCGATCGTTACCGATATAGACCCCAACATGACTCCAATAACCTGGAAAGATTCTCTCAAAGAAATTGTTACGCAACAAGACAACATCGCCACCACGAATGATCCTCCGCATGTCATCAATATGTTTACGTGCGGGCTTAGGTTTAATATGCTGATAAAAATAAGCAACTTTTTTATAAATAAACAAGGAAATACTAGTCATTAGATTATTTAACATTTTATTTTTTACCTTCCTCACCATTTTATAACCTGATTTTAGCACAGATCATATCTCTTTAAAAAATTAGCCCATCCCACTTGAGTATTAGTATTTTCAATCACAAATGGATTCATGCTAAAATAGTAAGATGGAGACGTTGATACAAATTGTCGGTTGGGTTGGGACCTTCTTTATTCTTTATGCCTACTTTCTTGTCTCATCAAAGAGAGTCAGCGCGAGTAGTAAAATCTATCAGACAATGAACGTTCTGGGTGCAATAGGGGTCGGAACTAATGTCTTCTACCAACAAGCATGGCCAGCTTTTGTTTTACAGGTTATCTGGGGTATTATTGCCAGTGTCGCTTTGTTAAAAGGTTAGAAGATAAAATTTGGGGAGATTAATCTCATCATTATGACAATACAGAAAATTTACATTGGTGGATGGTTTCAAAGAACCACCCTACATCTGACAGAAATTTGGGACTTTCTTAACCGCGGGAAGTCTAATTTAGATTTTTCAAAAGAAAAACTTGATGAGGCGAGGGGTTCCCTACATATCGACAGTGTGAGCAGGGAAGGTGGGCCATTAGAATATATATACGTAAAAACGAGTAAAGAGATTAGCTACCGAATATATGAGGACGGCTTAATTATTTTGGAAAAAGATTTTAGATCTCTGAAGAATGATTTTGAAGTAATCAAGGATTATTATGATAATAAACTTTCAAAAGCCCTCTCTTTAATTTTTAGTAAAGGCGCGCCGGTTCCAAAAGAGCTGGCGAATATTAAGACTATTTTACCATACATTGTTACTGTCACTGATGCTACAAAGGAAGAAATGGAGAAGATTTTTAAAGATTTTTCCGAGAGTGTTTATTCCACACTGAATACCAAAAACATTGAGGTGTATCGCGCGTCTGGAATAATTTTGATAAACAACCTAAAAGATGAAAGACTGGCAAGAGAAATTATTGAATCACAGATATTTTTCAGAGAATTCAAGTCCCAACTTCACAGGTACCTAGCAATCCACAGAACATTATGGGAAAAAATTAGGACCATCAAGGAACGGGGTGCAATAAAAGGCAGTGAAGTAGACTCACTAAGAAATAGGCTATCCGTCTATCAAAAAACGATCAATCTAATCGGTTCACGAATCGACCAGATGCCAGCCTACGTAAAAACGCGACAGAAAATTACTGATCTAGGAAAAATCGACGACTATCTACAGCCACTTTTCCAATTTAAATTTGAGACTCTGCTGGATACCCATGAGTATATTAAACATCTCTGGGGGATGACTAAGAACTATCTCACCTCTGCCATCGAAATTTTTGCCGAACTTCAGGCCAAAAGTACTAAAAACACGATATCATCTTTACAACTCATTACAACAATTGGGGTTGTCTCTGCAATCTTGGGTTATCTTGGCAAAGATAAATTGCCAGAGTTCACTTCAATCGGTTTGGTCTATTTCTCTCTGCTAATGTTCATGACCTGGATTATTAACAGTATCGTCTCAAGATTCTTCAAAAATAAGAAATATAACATCGAAGGGCAGGATATAGAGAAGGATATAAGGTAGTTATTAATCTCATATAATTAAGCTCCAGCCGAATTTGCATTTTTGGGGCTTATGTGATAAGATTTTTCTCATGATAAAGAAAGAGAAGAAGCAGGATATTATTAAAAAGCTTCAGAAGCACGAGAGTGACACCGGTTCTGCCAAAATTCAGGTTGGTTTGTTAACCGAGCAGATTAATCAACTCGCCAAACATTTAAAGAAGAACAAGAAGGACAATCACTCACGAAGGGGCTTGTTACAGATGGTTGCTGACAGAAGATCTCATCTAAAATATCTCCAGAAGAAAGATAAGAAGGGATACGATGAGGTTGTCAAAAAAATAGAACTAAAATAATTTAGACTATTTTTTATTTTGCATTTTTAATTTTTAATTTCCTAAAGTGGCTATAATTAAACAAAAAGGGCAGAGGGTTGGGGTCTTTATTGATGCCCAGAACCTCTATCATAGTGCTAAGAACATATATCACGCTAAAGTTAACTTCGAAAGCATCCTAGAAGATGCAGTGGCTTCACGCACACTTGTACGAGCTATCGCTTATGTGATTACCACCGAATCAGGAGAAGAGAAGGGTTTTTTTGACGCGTTAGAAAAACTTGGCATAGAAACTAAGGCTAAAGACTTGCAAATTTTTTATGGCGGAGCTAAGAAGGCAGACTGGGATGTTGGTTTAGCTGTCGACGCTATGAAATTAGCACCGAAGCTTGATGCTATAGTGCTCGTCGCAGGTGATGGCGACTATGTGCCGCTTGTAGAATATTTAAAATGGCATTCCGGGATACAGGTGGAGGTTGTCTCTTTTGGCAAGAGTACCTCAGGTAAACTTATAGAAGTAGCCGATGACTTCCTTGAATTGGGTGATAAACCAGAGAGGTACCTCATAGGCTACAAGGGACTTAGTACAAGAAAAAAAATCTAAGAAAATGCAAAAAAAAGAGTTCACCGTAGAGATTGGCGGCAAAAAGATAACCGCAATATTTTCTGATCTAGTGGATCAAGCTAACGGTTCGGTTATCATAAAATGTGGCGAAACATCTATCCTGGCAACGGCGGTAATGTCAAAAAGAGACAAAGATATGGATTATCTTCCACTGGTAGTTGACTATGAGGAGAAGTTCTATGCCGCTGGCAAAATTCTCGGTGGGCAGTTCATGAGGAGAGAAGGCAGACCATCAGATGAAGCAATACTTACCGGGCGTGTCATAGACCGAACCATAAGACCTCTCTTTGACCAGCAAATTCGGCGGGATATACAGATAGTAATAACAGCCCTATCAATAGATCAAGAAAATGATCCGGATGTTCTATCTGTCCTCGGGGCATCCCTAGCAATATCAACCTCAAACATACCCTGGAACGGGCCTGTTGGTAGCGTTCGAGTCATTATAGATGAAAGTGGCAAGAGTCATATCAACGGGAGCTATGCTCTCCGTGAGAAGGCAAAACTAGATTCTGTAATCTGCGGTAAGGATGGAAAAGTCAATATGATAGAGACCGAGGCCAAAGAGATTTCTGAGGATATAATGAAAGAAGTTTTTACTACTGCACTGATCGAGATTAAAAAATTAGAAGATTTTCAGAAAGAGATCATCAGAGAGATCGGAAAGGAGAAAACTATATTCGAAAAGCCCTCGATTAGTTCCGAAGCGATAGCTTTATTTAGGGAAGTTATCGAACCAAAAGGGTTAGAAGCAGTATTTAGCGGTGCTGGCAACGAAGAGATCTACAAACTCCAAGATGAGTGGCTAAAATTTTTCCAAGAAAAGTTTCCAGAAGAGAAAAAGGCTTTGGCAGTGGATTATTATGATGAGTTCGTTAATGGCCTGCTTCATAAAGAAGCTATAGATAAAGAGAGGCGTCCCGATGGTAGGAAAATGGATGAACTACGAAAACTATCTGCCGAAGCTGGAGGTTTCTCATCGGTTCTTCACGGTACTGGGGTCTTCTATAGAGGCGGGACACACGTTTTGTCTATTTTGACACTTGGTTCACCGAAAGATTCACAACTACTAGACGGCATGGAAGTCAGAGAAAGAAAGTATTTTATGCACCACTATAACTTCCCACCATTCTCTTCTGGTGAAACTGGCCGCATGGGGGGTATTAATAGAAGAGCCGTAGGACATGGCGCTTTAGCGGAGAAAGCTCTGCGAGGAATACTACCTGATAGAGAGATCTTCCCATACACTATTAGGCTGGTCTCGGAATCAATGGCATCTAACGGATCGACCTCAATGGCTTCCGTCTGCGCCTCATCTGTGGCTATGATGGACGGTGGCGTACCGATAAGTCGTCCGGCAGCTGGAATTGCTATGGGTTTGATGTTAGTCCCAGATGGTAAATATAAAATCCTGACCGATATTCAAGGTCCAGAAGATCACCACGGTGACATGGACTTTAAGGTTGCTGGCACGAATGTGGGTATAACAGCAATCCAGATGGATATCAAAGTCGGTGGTATTCCACCGGAAATTCTTGGTGAGGCCCTAATGAAAGCCCGAACTGCAAGACTTGAAATTCTCAAGACAATACTTGGGGCTATAGATAAACCACGACCAACAATAGCAGATTCTGCTCCGAAAATTGTCAGTATGAAGATAAACATTGAAAAGATCGGGGCAGTCATAGGACCGGGTGGTAAGGTTATAAAAAAGATTACTGAAGACACCGGCGCAGACATAGCTATCGAACAAGATGGAACTGTTTACATAACTGGAAAGACAGAAGGTGTCGCCAAAGCAAAGCAGATAGTTGAAAGTATAACCCACGAATACAAAGCCGGAGAAAGACTAGAGGGTAAGGTGGTTAAAATTGCCGAGTTTGGGGCTTTTGTAAACATTGGACCAGACACTGATGGAATGGTTCATATTTCAGAAATCGCGCCATTTAGAGTAAATAACGTCCGCGACAT
>CAZXEK010000026.1:0-4121 GCA_964639675.1 uncultured Candidatus Saccharibacteria bacterium | reverse complement strand
ATAATCTGAAGTAAAATCTAATTCCCTACTAAAATTCTTAAAAGCACTCTTCACTTCCACGAAATGAGTGGAACTGTCCTTTATTTTTTTAGCTACGATATCTATCTCGCCCCACTTGCGCCAATAGTTACGTCCAACTATCTTGAAACCCTGTTTCATAAGAAACGTAGCAGCTATATCTTCCCCTTTGTCACCCGTCTTCCTTTTCTCTGTAATAACCATGATATCATAAACTATACACGAAGTTTCATGATTAACAAGTTTCACGTGAAATGTACTAATATATCCCTAAAAAGTCATAAAGACGTCCTTTATGCACAGTGTCCACAGGTTTATCCACAGTTTTTGATGACCTTTTGGATAAATATTACTAAATAAGGTTATTCTAATAGGACAATTGACAACTGAGTCCTCACCATGCTAGGATACAGAAAGATAGCTTAACAATTGTAGACTAAGGGGAGGAGTGAGGAGTCATATCCATCGTCACTAGAGGATTCAAGAAAAGCTGGCGCTATCGATGCTCAAATAGAAACTTAGCCATCGGGCGCTATAAGATGAAAAGATGTGCCCACCGTCGTCATCGCCGAGCCGTCCGGAAAAGGATCCATACTGGTCAATACGAAATATTCTTCAAGCCATTTGCTACTGGCTATGATGTGATCTAACCCCTAGTTAAGACCAAGGCCCCTAGTTAGGGGCCTTTAAATTTCGTGTGCGGATACGGGGAATCTCGCCCTACGGTCGCGGGTATTTTTCGATCCCGATAAGCGGGATAACGAAAAATCTTTCGATTCCCGACGTCCCGCAAGCAGTTGCGGGACTTATCCTTACTTTGTGCGGATACGGGGAATCGAACCCCGATCTGAACCTTGGCAAGGTCCTGTTCTACCACTAAACCATATCCGCATCATTTCAAATTACACTGAATTATATATCACTAACTAAAAAACACAAAGTTTTATCTTAAATATAAAAATAGGTATGGTAAAAAATGATTTTCCACTATATAATGAGCACGATATACAATGCTCCCATGGTGAAATGGATATCACACCAGGCTTCGAACCTGATGTTGGGGGTTCGAGTCCCTCTGGGAGCATAGCGACCAAACGAGCCAACTGCTTGGCTCGTGAGAGGGAGGAGAAAGACCCCGATGATCATCGGGGTACCCGCGACCGTAGGGCGAGAGTCCCTCTGGGAGCATAGCGACCAAATGAATAGATAAATAGTCTAGATAATAATCATTATCAATGGGCACGTGGCGGAATTGGTATACGCGTACGTCTCAGAAGCGTATGTCGCAAGACATGAGGGTTCGAGTCCCTCTGTGCCCACTTGTTAACCCCCAATAGATCTGTTTCATGATTAACCAAAACAAAATTCCACCAGAAGTTTCACAAGTAACAGAAACCTTGCAAAAGGCTGGTTTTGAAGCCTATATCGTCGGAGGCTGTGTTAGAGATCTGATTATGAATAGAGAGCCGAAAGATTGGGATGTTACTACGAATGCTAACCCGGAAGAGATACAAAGGTTATTCGTGAAAACTTTTTATGAAAATAAGTACGGGACAGTAGGTGTTGTTACACGTGAAAACAATCCCAGTCAGCCGGCAATGATCATAGAGGTGACTCCTTTTAGAATTGAAAGCAACTACACCGATCACAGACATCCAGATTCTGTAAAATTTACCAAAAAGATTGAGGAAGACCTAAAAAGACGAGATTTTACAATAAACTCTCTGGCTTACGATATATCAAAAGGACAACTTACTGATCTTTTTAAAGGACAAGAAGCCATAAAGGACAAGATTATTTGTACTGTGGGCACTCCAGCAGAAAGGTTTGGAGAAGATGCCTTAAGAATGGTCCGCGCTGTTAGATTTGCTAGTGAGCTTGGTTTCATGATTAACAAAGAGGTCAGTGACGGAATTGAAAAAAATGCTAACCTACTTTCTAAAATTTCTCCCGAGAGAATCCGCGAGGAGTTCAACAAAATAATCATGTCACCAAATCCAATGGTCGGAATAGTTATGTTGCAGAGGTATGGGATCCTCAAATATATCCTCCCAGAAGTAGAGGAGGGGCTGGGGATAGAACAGAATGGCGATCATATATATGACGTCTGGGAACACAATCTACGAGCCCTAAACCATTCTTCTGATAGAGGCTGGCCGCTAGATGTTAGAATAGCTGCCTTACTTCACGATGTAGGGAAGCCTAGGACTAGGGTATGGAGTAAGGAAAAAGACGACTGGACGTTTTATGGCCACGACGTTGTTGGAGGCAGGATGACCTCAAAAATCTTGTCTCGACTCAAATTTCCTAATGACTTTATTGATAAGGTCTCTAAGCTTGTAAGATACCATCTATTTTTCTCTGATATAGAGAAGATTACATTGTCAGCCGTACGTAGAATTGTTAAAAATGTCGGTCCAGAAAACGTTTGGGATCTAATGAAGGTTAGGGCCTGTGACAGGATAGGCATGGGTAGACCGAAGGAGACCCCCTATAGACTTCGTAAATATGAAGCGATGATTGAGGAGGCAATGAGATCCCCGGTGTCCGTAGGGATGTTAAAAATTGACGGTGGTAGAATCATGGAAATTACTAAGATACCTCCTAGTCCAAAAATTGGCTATATCCTGCACGCCATTCTAGAAGAAATTTTAGATGATCCGACCTTAAATAATAACGAGTATTTAGAAAAAAAGAGTTTGGAACTAGCAGGGTTGCCAGACGAAGAGCTTAAAAGAATTGGTGAGAGTGGGAAAGAGTCAAAAGATGAAGCGGAGGAAAAAGAGTTGGGGGAGATAAGGAAGAGACACGGAGTGAAGTAGATTTTGAACAGACAGAGCGGAATGGTAGGATATATGTATATGTACGATAATATTATATATGTATTGAATACGATTCTGGGTCTAATTGGTTTCCTAATTGCCATTAATATCTATTGTAAAAAAAGGGACCAAAAGCCGATGGTTTGTCCGCTTAAGATGAGATGCGAGCAGGTTTTGTACAGTAAATACGCTAAATTTTTAGGTATCCCATTAGAGATCCTGGGTATATTTTACTATAGTTTGATAACTATCAATTACTCTATATTTATCTTCGCCCCAGTCTTAAATAACTCTTTTTCAGTCTTTACAATTTTTCTTGTGACGGCTTCCGGGTTCCTCTTTTCTGCCTACCTTATTTCTGTCCAGATGTTTAAACTGAAGGAGTGGTGTAGCTGGTGCTTAATGTCGGCAGCTATCTCCACAGCAATCTTTATCTTAACTTTGCAGACCAGTTCGTTGGTAGATAGTTTTGTGATCATAGTCGATAGCTATAAAATGCTTCTGGTATTCATATATGCCCTAGCTACATCTCTTGGTTTGGGCCTAGCAGTAGCAGCAGAGCTAATTTTTTTAAAATTTTTACAAAACGGCACAATTTCGAGAGAAGAGTCAAATACAATGCATCTTTTGCGTCAGACAACCTGGCTTGCCTTAGGAGTTATGGCCGTCTCGAACTATGCGCTATATTTAACAGACCCATCTATTTTTTCTACATCACCTAAGTTTTTGGCCAAAATATATATATTAGTCACTTTAGTTGTAATAAATATCGTTTATGATCTCTTTATATCTTCAAAATTAGTCGATCTCTTCTCAAATAAAACTGTTTCCCAATTTCCTGCTACTAATTACTTAAAAAAGGCATGTTTTGTTTTCGGCCCGGTATCATTGAGTTCATGGCTATTGATATTTATTTTTGAGATGGTTAAGAATTTGGAACTTTCTTCGATTCAGTTTTTAAATTTATATCTGATAGTCATCACTCTATCTATTTTTGCTGGGCTACTTTTAAGTAAAAAAATTATTCGTTCTTGTTGACTCGGATTGTTCACTCTGTATAATTGCTCTATAATATAAGCCTAGAATGCGGGATTGGTTAAATGGTATAATATCGGTTTTCCAAACCGAGGTTGGGAGTTCGATTCTCCCATCCCGCATTTGTAGATAAAAGACGGATTTGAAATCCGTCTTTTATCTTTTTACACATGCGAGGATGAGAAAAGCATATTAAATGCTTTTCGTGGAGAATCGAAGCCCGATTGAGAATTTTTTATAGCCTAT
>CAZXEK010000025.1:0-8454 GCA_964639675.1 uncultured Candidatus Saccharibacteria bacterium | reverse complement strand
ACTGAACTCCTGCTGATGAATAAGCAAGGCTGTCAGCGGCAGGAGAGTAGAGGCCGTTGTTACTATCACCAGTAAATGTAATAGAAGGCGCGCTTACTGTGCCTAAATCGTGATTAACAGTTCCTGTGGCTATCAGGTTAGCCAGACTCAGGTTGCCAGAGAAGAGGGCGTTGCCTTGGACGGAGAGGAGAGAGGAGGGAGTGGTGGTGCCGATGCCGACTGACCCTCCTGTTGTCGCAAGATAGGCAGAGTTGGTGGAGGTCAGTTGGGTGGTAGAGGCGTTGCCGTTGAATGTGGCTAGGCCGCTTGCGGTGAGCGAAGTTAGCGCAGTCGAACCGGTTAGAGTGGTAGCACCGGTGACGGCTAATGTGGAAGAGAGGGTGGTGGCACCTGTAAAAGAGGCTGTTCCGGTGGCTATAAGGTTAGCTAAAGTCAGGTTGCCGGAGAAGAGGGCGTTGCCTTGGACGGAGAGGGCTTGGGATGGAGTGGTGGTGCCGATGCCGACACGACCATTAGTGAGAGAGCTATCACCCTGAAGAATTAGAGCATTGCTTCCTGTGGCATTAACCTGTGGATTAGTCCCACCAAGATGCAGGTTACCACCAGCAAGAACAACGATCTGACTACTACTTGCTGATTGTGCTGGGGTATAACCAAGAAGCGTACTGGCATTAATGGCGTACCCAGAAGCGAATATCTGTTTGCGTGGACTTAAGGTCTCCCAAGAAAGTGAAGATGCTGAACAGGCGCCAGCGCTTGCATTAGCTACTTCGATGTTTAAGAAAACTGAATCGTCATCGTTGAAGTTATAGGTGACGTCGGTGTCTCCACTCCCAGCGCCTGATCCTATGCCATAATCAAAGATGCCATTCTTGACTGAGATGGTTGTGGTGGCTGGGGAACTAGATGGCCAGAGCTTTGTTCCTGAACTTAATGAATCATAGATACCGAAGCGGAAACAGTAGTTTGTACCGGATGATCCACCAAGCAAACTGCCGCTGGAATCAAGGAGGCGGCCTTGATAATTAATAACCTTCGGCACGCCGGTAGCAGCGATAGAAATTAAACTTGTGCTTATTGATAAACAGAAAATTCCAAAAATTATAAAATACGAAAAATTCTCTCTTAGAGATTTCCCCCTTCGTTGATTATAAAACTTCCTTATCACAACTTCTTTATTTATAAAAACTTTTTTATTTCTATCAGGTTTGCATAAATTTATTTCTTTCCTGGTTGACTAATTGAACTCCTTTCGCCGACCTTATCCCGTATGGCTGAATAAATATAAAATGTATAAAACATCCCAAAAACAGTACTTAATATAATCATCGCAGAGATAACTTCGATGATAAAAAGTGGTAATCGAACAGGTGACGGAGCCTCCGGTTTATCGTTTTCAATACGAGCTAAGGAATATCTACGTTTGGTAGACATGCGGCCAATCGTATTTTCACGAAGATAATTTAATACTGCGGCTTCAGTGGTTACCCAAGCTGAAGTCCCAATAAGGCGATGACCAATAATTTTGCTAGTGCGAATTAAACTACCAATATGATCAGCGGAATAACCAGAAAGCTCTGAGGCCTCTTTTAAATTAATCTTCTTCTCTTTGAAGGATTTAAATATTTTTAACACAATCTCGAATCTCGATAAAACAAAATTCATATACCATAAAAGTATATACGAATAAAAAATTAAGATCACATAAAATAGTTCATAAACAGTGGATAACTCTTGTCTTACAAAACTATTTAAAAAAAATATTAGATTAATATTACGATTTTTTTAGAGATTTTAAGAAGTTTTATCTCTTTTTTAAAAAAACAGCAATCTCGAGACTCGAGATTGCTATATTTATCAATGTACTTTATAATAACCCCCCCCCCCCATTAAATTTCATCTAGAATCTTAGCAATTTCCCAAAAAGGCCAGTAAAATATCTATTGACAGATTACTATTTATTAATTATTAAAATTATCGGTAGCTTTTTTTCTCTATATCTCTATCTTTGTCTCATGGTCATAAAGAATACAGGTACCAAGACCCCAAAAAAAACGCTCCCGCCTCAAGATAAATGTCCGAAGTGAGTCTTCGAACATTTATCCGAGTGAATTTAAAAACGTTCGAAGTGAGTAAAAATGTTCGAAGACTAAAAATGTCCGAAGACTCACTTCGGACATTTTTAAATTCACTCGGGGTTGTGAGCTTCTCTGACTTTTTCTACTTGATAGGTATAACCAAAACAACAAAGTAGGCTAAGAAGCCAGCTCATCTCAAGATAAATTATTGGCAAAAGCTGCCCATAACGAATAAGTATGGTTGTTACAATAATGTAAAGTACTCCAATAACAACATTAAGGAGAATAATTAGCCTCTTGGGCTTAAATAGCCAGATGGAAAAAGCCGGAATAAGAGAAGCAATCAGAATCCGTGCTATGGCAGAAAGACGATCTATGGGGATAACTGGTTTAATCTTTCTTGGCTGTAAAAGCATGCTCGCAAGTCCGGCTTGAACATCAACATCCTCCATCTCACTAAATCTGGATGGCAAAGAAAGAGTTCTGGCACTGCTGGTACCAGTAAGACCGACAAAAACTATCTTATTCCTAAAAATATCCTTATTCGTAGGGCTGTAAATTAAGTCCGACAATGAAAAAGCTCCGTGGGTAATAATCTTGCCCGATGGATAAATTAGAAGTCCATCACTTGGTTCTGGTACAACTGGAATCAGATGTGAGGCTATAACCGCCCGATATGCAATGGGCTGGTAATATTCAGCCTGTCCACGTGCATCTGAGACAAAAACTATCTGCCGAGTAAGGACAGGCGGTAAACTACGAACAATAACACGATTGTCGGTTGAAAAATAGGGGTGACCGTAGCTTACTTGATTAAATTGGTTAAAAAAAGATGGTGGTTTAGTTATTTCTATAGATTCTATAAGCGTTTTAGAGATTTTCTCACGTTTTTCCGCTATAACTGGTAAAATAAGCTTGTAACTGAGACTTTCCAGTAAAGTTTTCAGCTTTTTATCCTTACTAAAATCAATAATATAATCAATTATTGATGGAAGAAAGACGACCGTATTTGGTTTATAAGCCTCAAACTGTCCCAAAATAGTAACTAAATCAACCGGGGAATCATCTACGCCAATGACCGCAACCCTTTCGTCTAAATTCAGAGTTGGCAATAATCTATCAACAATGGCCCCCTGCCAGCTATCTAAGAAGCCCAGGCCGAAAAATGTTATGCTTACCAAGCCAACAACTCCTGCAATTATGAAATGTGCTGTCTTAATATTCATTTTCTTCCTGTATTATTTACCACATTTTTTACAAAAAAAGCCCCTAAGAATATAGGTAAAAACAAAAATTAAGAGTAGGATATTTAAGGCCAGAGAGATAGATAGAAGAGAAGCACCGTTTTCAAAAGATACTCCTGGTGCTCCTGTTTCGACAGCTAGTTCTGGTTCAGATGACTCTATTTTATTAACTAATGGTGTACTAGTAGATACAGCTGGCTTTGGTTTTAAAATCTTTTGGAATGGAACAATCTTCCAGGCAATAGTCTCCGGCTGTGAGGTTATATCTGTTCCTAAACCATCAGCTATAAGTATACTGGTCCCTTCAAAGGAGAAAGTGGCCTGCCCTGTCTTATTCGCTCGAAAGGAGAGCGTCAAGATGCGAGAACTATTGGCCGTTATCGGATTAGTAGAACCCCCAGCAAACGAGACCTTACCAGCCTTAATAGACGGCTCCTCTGCCCAGAGACCCAGAGCTGAGCCATCCTTAGATACACTCACCAGGGTTAACAGCTCAGCAGGAAAAACCAGACTGGTGCCAATGGTGTTGACCAAAGCCCCACCACTATTAACCAAAACAATCTTGGCCTTAATTAGCTGTCCGGCTTCAAAACTACCTTCTCTTGGCACAAGTGCTAAAGATGCGCTAGAGGCATAGCTTGCTAGTGGCAAAATTAAAAAGGAAGATACTATTAATAAACGTTTAAAAAGATCGCGCATGGTGATTTTTAATTTTATAGATAATAATAAAAACGATTATTATAAAAAAAGCAAGAGTTAGCGGCCGACCCATGGGTTGTATCGGCGATACCGAGATTAAGGCGGATCTAATTATCAATTTATCTGGGGTACCTAAACCATCAGCCAAAACAGCCTTCGAAGTCTCGACATAAGAGACATCTGCTATCCCAGGCGATATGGCCTTAAAAATAAGGCTAATCATCCTACCCCCTTCTTTCTTAGTATAACCAGGATCTGGTAGACCAGCCACAAAATGAACCAATCCGCTACTATTATCAATTTCTGGCAAAACTGCCCAAAGACTCATAATAGAATCCTCGCTCACAACCTTTTCTACCTTTAATATTCGAGGTGGAAAAGATATCCAGCTCTCTATGGCATTGATGGGCTTCTCGACACTCAAATCAAAATTGAGGCTAATCTTCTGACCAACCCTTATATATTCTTCTTCTGGGTTGACAGTTAAAGTCGCCGCGTAGATATTATGGGATGGAATAAGTAGAAGAAAGAATACGGCTTTAAAAATATTTTTTTTTGTCATTTTTTACTTTAAAAAAACTACCTCGTCCAACAGTAAAGCATCATACTCAAATCAACTAGATTAACCTTACCGTCAGCATTTAAATCTGCCTTTGGATTCTTTGGTATTTTCCAGTTATAGAGTAAAATGCTGAAATCGGTAATATTAGTCCGACCATCACCATTGAGGTCGCCGCCACAAGTGGGTGATATAATCTTAGGCACGCCCATGACTGTAAAGAAGGTGAGGTGGTCAAGATTCTCGACTATCATGGTCTTTGTGGCTATATTGTTGACTGCACCTAGAATCCTGTGCCATCTATCGCCACCGCCATTTGAATAATAGAGCCCTACTGACTCTGGGACAAAATCCTGATCCTTATAGCTAACTTCTACCCGAATAGGAGCCGGGAGACTTTTTATCTCACCCTTATTTCCATCTAAAAACGCCTGTATTTGATAGATGTGGTTATCAGCGAAAACGTTGGCGCCAATTAAAACTGATAATCCCCTAACAGCAGCGGAAGAAACAGCGACCTCAGAAAGAGCAAGGGTCATATTGGTTCCAGCAGAAGAAAAGCCTTTGGGCATATAGACCCTAAGAACTTGGTCAGATGAATGGGGAAAAATAATCTCTAGTTTTTTATCATTAATTGTTGGTATATAGACGATCGTACCTTTCTTGACGACTACCTCTGCGATATTAACCACAACCTTATCCGGAAAAGACTCAATTTTCATCTTGGAGTTGCTATTGCTTTCTTTAAGAGACGTCTTTTCTACTGTCACTATTTCCGTCGCCACCGCAAGAGGAGCTGCGCTACTGGATGAATCGCCGCCGCTGCCTCCCCCACTACTGCTGTTGCCACCACCGCCGCCGCCACTGGCAGTTGTCACTGGGTCTGATACCGTGATCGTCACTGTGGACGAATCAACCCCCCTATTTACATTATCTATAACCCGGGCATATATATTATAAGTTCCGATAGGAACACTGGACCAAGTCTTTGTGTATGGAGACTCATCGTCAACAGCCAGAAGCGCCCCATTAGCGTAAAATTCAACCTGCGCTACAGCGCCATCGGCATCTGCGGCGGTGGCAGAAAGAGTTACAGAAGTTGGGGTTGTCAAAGTCGCGCCGTTGGTCGGACTTGTAAGGCTGATCGTCGGTGGCATATTCGGTACTGTACTGGAATCTACTGACACGGTGAGAGTAACTGCCTTGGTAACAACAAAACGGGTCTGACTCTGATCAATAGTAGCGCCAGAGCTATCAGTAGTCTTCAAATCCAAGCGATAGGATCCAGAGGTACTTGATAAAATTACACGTTGAGAGCCAGTGGCACCATAAGTGGCATTCTGGCCAATCAAGACGGTAATCTGACTATTGGCGGCTATGGTATCAGTATTATTAAGCGTAAAGGTAAGAGAACCACTAGCACCAGAGACGATGCTAAGACCGTAAGCACTGCTGGCACCGCTACCGGGAGTAGTTGTCAAGCTGCGATTTACACCATCAACTAGTAGGTCAACGCTATTTAGATCTAAAATAGTTGGGATAGTCATGCCCCCAGCTTGTGGTGTAACAACTATCTTGCCAGAAGCCGGAATTACACTAGAAATCGTGAAATTTATCGTCTGATCAGTGGTTCTAGAGATAGCAGAGTTAGAAAGCCTGTCACTTGAATAGGTTATAGCAGCGGCAACTGTTGGTTTTGGATTCAATAGGAAAAATGACAATAAAATCAAGTGGCTAAGGGCAATAATTAAATTAAACCGCTTATTTACGATCATAATATAAATGCCTAATAAAAATAATAGCCAACAAAAAGAGAGCCGACCCGGTTCCGAGAGCAAGAAGGCGATAAGCATTAGCGTCTTTTTTTACCTCTAACTCCCGAGCCTCCAGAGAGGCACGCTTCTGTTCCAACTCCATGGCCCGCTCACGAAGCTGCAATGCCATAGTGTTAATAGGATTAACTGCTACACTCATGCTGACACCGACCGAGCCGAGTTGCTCAATTATACGCCTTGGCAAATCCAGAAAAAAAAATAAAAATAAAGAGGCAACTATAATACACACTATCTGAATCTGGTATTTATTATAAAACATCGCTACTAAATAGACTAGGCAAAAAGATAAAAGAGTAACAATAAGAAAGCTATTAGGAAAATTGTCGCCGCTAAAGACATTACGGCCAGTCTAGAACTCCTTTGGCCATGGCCTCTAACCACCCCCCGAAGCTGCCGACGGACATATAGGCGAGCCAGCACAAAAAGTGACAAGCTTACCAGAAGTAACCCGCCCAGAGCAGGACCAATGATGTTCATGGGGAGTATCCAAAAAGATGTGCGACCAGAGAGGGACTGCCTACCATCAGAATCTGAACCGTAGGAAAGAGCAACCGTGGCAATATGCTTACCGAAAGTAAGCGTCTCACCAGTCCAGTCTACCTTAAACTCACGCCTACCACCTGGTATAATACCCGCCGAATTTCTATTGACATCAAGGCGACCACGCTCTTTACCAAACATATCTTTGATAATAATGATACCAGACGGTCGAACCAAGGTGTTACCTAAATTACCAACGACTAAATTAAAGTTAACCCTGGGGTGACCATACAGGAAAGAGTCAGTGTTAAATTCGTACAACTGAGCGCTACTAAATTTATCGCCTGCCAAATCAAGACTAATAAGTGTTACGACCTCATAGCCAACAACTGAACCCTGTCCCACCTCGCTTTGATTTGGTGGAGTGCGGCTTATGACCACTCCCCCCAAATGAACACCCGGTGAGACATTAATACTAGGCACATTGATGCTTAGAGTAAATTCAAAAGTTTTACCCGCTGGGACCCTAAAACTAGAAACAGAAGGTTTAAGCCAACTACTTAACTCAAAACCACTAGGTTCACCATATTCGGCAAAGATCGGCACACCTCCCGGTCCAACATCTTTAATATCCTTAAGTTGGAGATAATAGGTATGAGCTTCTGAATCGTTATTAGTAACCTTAAATTTTTTGGTAACGCTCTGCCCAACAGTAATATCCTCTTCAATCAATATCGGACTAACTGCAGTAGAGGCATGACTTAGAGCAGGAGAAATGGATATTAAAAATAATAAGACTAAAAAATAATAATAAAAATGTTTGTGGATTGAGTTTATAAATGGCATATTTAGGTTCTACAAAATAATAATGTAAATAATGGTTAATAAAAATAAAACTATTTTCTATATAATAGCACAAAAATAGTTCCGTGCAAAAATAGACTTCATTCTAGTAGTCAGGTTAATGCAAGGGTATTAGAATATCGGTGTCACCACATAGGTCAGAGTATTGGCGTAGTCAGTAGCTGCTTCCTGTAGATCACCGACCTGTATACGATAAACCACGTCGGCTTGACCAGACCCATCAGTAGAACCATCACCAACTGTTGTATGATAAAGGACAGCCGTTCCAGCAGTAGAGCTTGCAATTGCAGCCCAAGTATTAGATCCGACGTACTGTGCTTGTGCAGAAGCGGTAGATGTGTCACTCGAATGAACAGCCCAGTGACCCCAAGTTAGACGATTGGTAAGAACGGGTGATGTTGTCGCCCAAGCAACACTATTTGCAGTTGTAATACTTGATCCAGAACTAAATGGTGCAATCTTAGCTTCAGGATATTTAACACTTGTTGGATCCTGATTCTGGTAAACCACTACTGTATAACCATTTCTAGCATTGGTGATCACCTTCAGTCTCTGGGCAACCTCTTTAGATGTGCTGGTTGAAATCTCTGGGAATGGGAGCGTCGTCGCTGTAGAAGCTGCGTCTGTTGACGAATCACCAAGAGTAGTACCACTGCTGACTGCATTTACAGAGAAGGTCAGGTTCGAGTCGACAG
>CAZXEK010000024.1:0-17216 GCA_964639675.1 uncultured Candidatus Saccharibacteria bacterium | reverse complement strand
CTGGGACTTTTGTATTGGCATGGACCACTACTCCTTGGACTCTGCCCGGCAATGTGGCTTTGGCAATAAATCCGATGGTGATCTATTGTAAAATAAAAATTTCTGATACTCATTATATTTTGGCTAAGGAAAGACTCTCTGTTATTAAGGATGATTATGAAATCGTAGAAGAATTTGAGGGTAAAAAGTTGATAGGTAGAAAGTATAGACCACTTTTTGATTATTATTCTAAAGATTCGAGTTTAAAAAATTTAGAAAATGGTTGGAAGGTTTATGGTGCAGACTTTGTTACAACTATAGATGGCACTGGTGTGGTACACATCGCTCCAGCATTCGGTGAGGATGATATGAATTTGGGGAAGGAGGAACACCTACCCTTTGTCCAGCATGTTGGCACCGATGGACGGATGAGGCCAGAGGTTTCGGATTTTGTCGGACTTCAGGTTAAGCCGAAAGATAATGTCCAAGCAACGGATGTAGAAGTAGTAAGAAATTTAGCCCACAGGGAATTACTTTTTGCCAAAGAAAAGATTGTTCACCCTTATCCTCACTGTTGGCGTTGCGATACACCACTTTTAAACTACGCTTCCTCTTCTTGGTTTGTTAAGGTCACAGAATTTAAGGACAGATTAATTACCAATAATCAAAAGACCAATTGGGTCCCAGCTAATTTCAGAGATGGCAGATTTGGTAAGTGGCTTGAGGGAGCGCGTGACTGGGCGATATCTCGTTCTAGATACTGGGGGGCACCACTGCCGGTCTGGCGTTGTAGTGGGTGCAAGATGATTGAAGTTATGGGGTCTCTTGAAGATCTTAAGAAGCATTATAAATCTGCAAACAGGTATTCCATTATGCGACACGGGGAGGCGGCCTCAAATGTCTTGGGTTCTATTTCTTGTGAACCAATTGGCAATGAATTGACAGAAGAGGGTAGAAGACAAGTAGAATCAAGTGCAGAGTCTCTTGTGGGAGAATCGATTGATTTAATCATCGCCTCAGACTATACGAGGGCGCGTCAGACAGCGGAGATTACCGCAGAGATCATAGGTTATGATAAGAACAAAATTATTTATGATGACAGGCTTCATGAAGTGAACTTTGGTGTTTATAATAATGAGTCGATAGAGACCTATCATAGTCACTTCAAGAACCAACTCGAACGTTTTAGTGTTAGGCCAGAAGGGGGCGAGAATCTTTCTGATGTTAGGGATCGGGTTGGTGCGCTTTTATATGAAATCGAAGATAAGCACAAGGGTAAAAATGTCTTGTTTATTTCCCATGGTGATCCTGCATGGCTTATACAAGTGGTGGCCCTCGGCATCTCTCCACGAGAGATCATTAAGGATCTCTCAAGGGATTATCGAGAGCTTTTTTATCTTAAAAATGCTGAAGTGCGTAAATTGGATTTTTCACCCGTTCCTCACAATAAGGACTTTGAGATTGATCTCCATAAGCCATATATAGACAATATATCATTTGGCTGTGATTGTGGCGCCAAATTTAAAAGGGTTAGCGAGGTTTTTGATTGTTGGTTTGAGTCTGGATCAATGCCTTATGCGCAGGCGCATTATCCCTTTGAAAATAAAGAGAGTTTTGAGGTTAACTTTCCTGCGGACTTTATCGCTGAGGGTATAGATCAGACACGGGGCTGGTTTTATCTGCTAATGGTTTTGTCGACTGCCATATTTAATGAGCCGACATTCTTAAATGTTATTGTTAATGGTTTAATACTTGCCGAAGATGGGCAGAAGATGAGCAAACGGCTTAAGAACTACCCAGATCCAATGTATATAATAGAGAAGTACGGAGCTGATGCGTTGCGTTACTACATGGTATCTTCGCCTGCTGTTAGGGGAGAAGATCTCAGATTTTCTGAAGCATCAGTGAATGAAATTTATAAAAAAATTATTTTAAGGCTCCAGAATGTTCTCTCTTTTTATGAACTTTATAGGGGTGATATCATCAAGATCAGTTTACCACAGAGTAAAAATGTTTTGGATCAGTGGATCTTGGCACGACTTAGTAGTTTAGCCGAGGATGTGGATAAACATCTTAAGGATTATGAGTTAGATAGGGCATCTAGACCGATTATGGACTTTGTAGATGATCTATCAACCTGGTATCTAAGACGGTCCAGAGATCGTTTCAAGTCAGGAGATTCGGCAGTCTTGACTACAGGATATGTCTTGGTCGAGCTTTCAAAAATAATCGCGCCATTTATGCCGTTTATTGCAGAGGATATTTATCAGAGAGTTAGCAGGGAAAAAGATAAAAGCGTCCATCTAGAATCTTGGCCATTCTTTGGGGGGACCGTAGATCATCAACCAGAGGCTAAGGAGAAAATCTTTGAAGAGATGAAGATGGTTAGAGATATTGTCTCACTTGCTTTAGATGAGAGAAAGAAAGTTTCAATACCAGTCAGACAGCCGTTATCGAAATTAAAATTGAGAAAAGAAAAATTGAAAAATAGATTAGACCTGTTAGAACTTATAAAGGATGAAGTAAATGTCAAAGAGGTTACATTTGACCTCGAGCTAGAAAGTGAGGTGTGGTTAGATACGAACATAACAACTTCACTAAGGGAAGAAGGAAACCTTCGTGATCTGGCGAGATATCTTCAGAATATGAGAAAAGAGATGGGTCTTACGCCGGGCCAAAAAGTGGATCTCATCTTTTCTGGTGATGATTCTAGCAAGAATTTTATTACCAAGTTTGAGGCAGAGATTAAGAAGATAGTTAATGTGGTTTCAATTAAAGAATCTACTAATGACGGTCAAGAGGTTAAGATAGGCGAGGTGATCCTAAAAATTTCTCTGTTGCTATAATTTTCTTTTTTAACTTTAAATTTTTTGTACCATATATATCAAACAGAGGGATGGGTTCTGGCAAGCAAAAATGTCGGTGAAGCTAATCGGTTTCTCGATCTTTTTACTTTTGATTTAGGTTTAATTAGAGCGATGGCCCAGAGTGTAAGAAAGATTAACTCCAAACTTCGGTATGGCTTACAGGACTACTCTTTTGGAAAAATTTCTTTGGTTAAGGGGCGTGATTTTTGGCGGATAGTTAATGTTCAGAGATTAGACGATTTTAATTCAATATATAAGGACAAGGAGATTTTTCAGATGGTCTGTAGAATTTTCGCTCTACTTAAAAGATTGATTAGGGGTGAGGAAAAGGATGGTAGAATCTTTGAAGATATAAATGGAGCGATAGGATTAATCGGAGAGAATAGATTGTCTCGCTTGGAGCTCGGAATATTAGAGATCATTTTAGTTTTTCGGATATTGCAGAAATTGGGTTACGTTCCAAGAGAGAAGCGGTTGAATTACTTAGCTGACTTTTTCGTTTGGGAGATTGACCTCTTGAAAGTTGATGATATTACTAAGTCTCTGGCCCTGAAACAGATTAATAACTCTCTCATGCATAGTCACCTGTAATAGATATGCTAAAATAGTTAGTAAAGGATGAGAGAAAATAATAATCAAGACAGCAGTATAAAAAGGGTAGAAAAACGTTTGTATGCTAGTAAGCCCATAAGTAGCGAAACGGAGCGGGCCAGGCTTGCCCCCGTAGAGTATGATGTTAAAAATGCTTGGGAGGGCGCAGAAGATATTTCAACCATGAAAAGAGCTAACGACATTAAAACACCAGTCTTAAGAACGTTGCTTATCTTTTCTGCCATCTTTTTTCTAAGTGCTTTAGGTATTTCTGCCTATTTTTTGCTGGCTGGTTCAAATATCGTTTCTACGGACAACATTGATCTCTCTGTCTCCGGCCCAATTTCTATTAAGGGTGGCGAGGAGTTTAATTTACAGATTCTTGTCGGTAATAAAAACAATACGGATCTTAAATTCGCGGAGCTTATCGTTGAATATCCGGAAAGTGCACAGGTCCCAAAGAGTAGCGGTAGTACAGTTTCAAATAGGTATACTAAAGAGCTGGGGGTGGTGACACAGAATAGTGTTGTTAATGAGAGTGTTAAGGCGGTTTTATTTGGTGAAGAAAATAGCGAGGAGGAGATTAAGATCACTCTAGAATACAGGACAGAGGGTTCTAATGCCACTTTCATTAAAGAGAAGATTTATAAAATCTTTATTAGTTCTTCACCACTTTCACTTTCGCTTGATTTGCCGGGAGATACAAGTTTTGGTAAGGAGATGGATCTTAATGTAAAGATTAATTCTAACTCGAGTCAAGTTCTTAAGGATGTGATCGTCAAGGTGGCCTATCCATCAGGGTTTATTTTTAAGGATGCAAATCCGGTGCCAGTTTATGGCAATAATCTATGGGCACTTGGAGATCTTTTGGTTAAGGGCCAAAGATCGATTCGTCTTCGTGGTTCTATGCAGGGACAGGATGGCGAGGTGAAAACGTTCAGAGCGTCCGCTGGTACCAGAGGTAGTAAGGATGATAATGAGGTCAGCGTGCCCTATGGTTCCTCTTTAGGGTCTGTGATTATTAAGAAGCCATTTATCGGGATGAGTATTGCTCTAAATGGTGATGGGTCTAATGGTGATTATATCGCTTTTAGTGGTGAGGTAGTTCGTGGAGATATCGGTTGGACCAATAATTTGCCAGTGAAAATTTTAAATGCTGAACTTTCTGTAAAAATTAATGGCGAGACCTTGAACAAATCTTCAGTTACTGCCGGGCAGGGGTTCTTTCGATCAGTAGATGGGGTTATTATTTGGGACAGATTAAATGGCAACTTTCCCCAGTCAATAGAATCAGGACAAACTGGCAATCAGAGTTTTTCGTTTACCTTTTTACCGTTGATTGGAGGACGCAGATCTATATCTGAAAATCCTTGGCTTACCCTCGATGCTACTTTTAGAGGAACGAGGTTTGCTGAGGGGAGAGAGTCTGAGTCGATTGTTGAGAATAGTATAAGTAGAAGGATAAAATTGTTGTCTGACTTGCAACTAACTCCACGTGCGGTATATTATGTTGGACCATTTAAAAATAGCGGGGCATTGCCGCCAGTTTTAGATAAGGAGACGACATATACAATCATCTGGCCTGTTATTAACTCTTCTAACGATGTCAAAGATGTCGTGGTTAGGGCGGCGCTTCCTTCTTACGTTCGATGGCTCGGCAACTTTTCACCACAAAGCGAAGACATTGTTTACAACCAACTTGGAGGAGAGATTGTCTGGAGGGTCGGTGACATCAAAGCCGGCAGTGGGATAATCTCTAAGGGCAGGGAGGTTGCTTTCCAGATTGGCTTCACACCTAGCATTAGTCAGAGTGGCCAACTTCCGGTTTTGATCTCTGATGCTACCATTTCTGGTGTCGATCTATTTACTGGCACAGAGACCAAGAGTGTTAGGCGGTCTCTAAATATTCAACTCAATACAGATCCAGAGCTCAAACCTAACGAGGATGGCGTCGTTCTAAAATAAAAGAGATGGAAGAAAAAAAAGATTTAATGGATAAAATTGTTTCTCTCTGTAAGAGGCGCGGTTTTGTTTATCCAAGCTCTGAAATTTACGGTGGCTTTGCGGGTGTTTATGATTTCGGACCACTGGGTGTTGAGCTAGAAAATAATCTCAAGATGCATTGGTGGAAGTGGATGGTTTACAAAAGACAAGATATTGTCGGGCTAGATTCGGCGATCTTTATGAGCCCGAAAATTTGGGAGGCATCTGGTCACACCAAGGGATTTTCTGACCCTATGGCCGAGTGTAAAGAATGTCATGCCCGAATTAGGGTGGATAAGGTTTTAAGTGAGATTGGCGTTTCTGCCGATGAGAAGATATCTGAAGAGGAGATCAGTCAACTTTTTGAGACGAATAAGGGTAAAGTTAAATGTCCCAATTGCGGGAAGCAAAATTTTACAAAAATTAGGAAGTTTAATTTGCTTGTTAAATCTAACCTCGGTGATTTTACTGATTCAAATTCGGTACCAGCATATTTAAGGGGGGAGACTTGTCAGGGGATCTATGTAAATTTTAAAAATGTTGTTGACTCACTACATTTGAAATTACCATTTGGTATTGCTCAAATTGGCAAAGCTTTTAGAAATGAGATCTCTCCGAGGCAGTTTTTATTTAGGTTGCGTGAGTTTGAACAGATGGAGATGCAATATTTTGTCAGACCAGAAGATGAGATGGCCTCGTATGAAAAATTGAAAGAATATAGATGGAGGGCAATAATAAGTTTGGGAATTAAGGAAGAAAACTTACGATGGAAAAAACATGACAATCTGGTTTTCTATGCTAAGGAGGCTTACGATATTGAATATAATTTCCCGTGGGGGTTTGACGAGATGGAGGGGGTTCACGCGCGTGGTAATTATGATCTGACACAGCATTCCAGGGGTTCGGGTGAGGACTTGTCCTATCAAGATCCGATTACAAATGAAAAGTTTGTCCCACACATTGTCGAGTCCTCGGGCGGAGTTAGTAGACTCTTTCTTGCCGTTCTCTGTGATGCCTATAACGAAGATGAAATGGGTGGGGAAAAGAGAGTTTATCTAAAATTTAAACCAGCTCTTGCACCAGTTAAAGCGGCAGTCTTTCCTCTACTCAAAAATAAACCTGAACTTGTAGAAAAAGCCAGAGAGGTTTTTGATATTCTAAATGAAGAGATTCAGCCAATCATTTTCGATGATAACGGTAATATCGGTAAACGTTATCGAAGGCAGGACGAGATCGGGACACCTTTTTGTATAACAATAGATTTTGATAGTTTAGTCGATGATACAGTTACCCTGCGGGATAGGGACACCGGTAATCAAGAGAGGATTAAAATCAACGAGATTGTATTTTTGCTTAAATCTAAAATTTAGCCCCACATTTAGATCAATATTTCGACACATAATATCAAAAGTTGCAAATCTAACATTTGACGGAGATCTATGTTAGGATGTCCGGAATGAATTACAAAAAGAAGGTTTTAAGAAATGGACTCCGAATAATTTCTGTCCCAAATAAAGATAGCCTGGCTGCAACGATCTTGGTTCTAGTCGAAGCTGGGTCAAAATATGAAACCAAGGAGATAAATGGGCTGTCCCATTTTTTGGAACATATCTGTTTTAAGGGTACAACTAGTAGGCCCAAAGCCATAGATATAAGTGGTGAATTAGATTCGTTGGGGGCCTCATACAATGCTTTTACTGGTCATGAATATACTGGTTATTATGCCAAGGTTCAAGCAAGGCACTTTGATAAGGCCCTAGATATTGTTGCCGATCTTTATCAGAATCCACTTTTTGAAGAGCGTGAAATTGAGAAGGAGAAGGGTGTTGTCATAGAGGAGATAAATATGTATGAAGATCTGCCCCAAAAAAAAGTGCAAGATTTAATTACGGAGCTTCTTTATGGTGATCAGCCAGCTGGTTGGTCTATCGCTGGGAAAAAGGAGACAATCAAGATTTTAACCAAGGCTGACTTTTTGAAATATCGTGGGGAGCATTATGTGGCGTCTGCAACAACTGTAGTAGTAGCGGGGAAGTTTGATGAAAATAATATTTTTAAAAAAGTAGAGGCTAAATTTAAAAATGTAATTGAGGGTAAGAAGTTTAGTAAAATTAAAACCAAAGAGATACAGGATCAACCTGGAGTTTTAGTTAGGTATAAGAAATCTGATCAGACTCATCTTGTATTGGCTCTGCGGGCGTACGACGTTTATGATGAGAGAAACTATATTTTTGAACTACTGGCACATATTTTAGGTGGTAGTATGAGTTCTAGATTATTCCAGAGAATAAGAGAGGAGATGGGTGCGGCCTATTATGTAAGATCATATAACGACACTTTTACTGACCATGGCTATTTAGCAATTGCAGTTGGCGTAGACAATCGTCGTGTCTATGACGTTATCGAAGCAATTTTGGATGAGTGTAAAAAGATTTCTAAGAATGTAATTACAGACAAAGAGCTTCAGATATTTAAGGACTCTATGATTGGCAATGTTATCCTTGGTTTGGAAACTTCAGATGCAGTCGCTAACTATTATGGTGGACAAGAGATTCTTAAGAAGCCCATTGATGATCCTCTAGAGTTTGCTAAACAGATTGAGAAAGTCACGGCTAAAGATATAAAGAAAGCGGCCGCAGCTCTTTTCACTGATAAAAAATTGAATCTTGCTCTGATCGGTCCATTTGATAAGGAAGAGCCCTTTGCCAAAATTTTACATTTATAGTACAATTGGACAGTGAAGAATGATAATGGTGAGATAAATATCTCTATTACTACGGGGACGATAGTTCGGGGAGTACTCTTACTTTTGTTCTTTTGGGCTATCTACTATTTGCGAGATCTTGTTTTGATCATCTTGACTTCGATAGTCATTGCTTCTGCCATAGAACCACTAATTGCTTGGTTTGTAGGATGGAAGATGCCTAGGGTGCCAGCCGTCATCATCATATATATTATGACTTTTGTGCTGCTTTTTGGTTTAATGGGTTGGTTCTTTCCGTTAGTTTTTGACGATTTATTTAAGCTTGTGAATAACGTACCTAGGTATATAAGTGGAATAAATTTCGATGATTATGTGTCATCTGGGCCGGCAGTTTTACTTGATAATTTTAAGAACAGTTTGGTGAATAGTTTATCTTTAGAAGATATATTGCCAACACTTGGCAATGTGGCCGAAAGTACAACAAGTGGTGTGGTTGAGACAGCCAAGTTTTTCTTCGGTGG
Source organism: uncultured Candidatus Saccharibacteria bacterium (assembly GCA_964639675.1). Lineage (GTDB taxonomy): Bacteria > Patescibacteriota > Minisyncoccia > Phycocordibacterales > UBA12445 > JACQCV01. Next base: position 8,571 of record CAZXEK010000024.1, on the reverse strand, counting down.
GATAGTTAGTTTACTTCTAATAATAGTTATCTCTTTTTATCTTTCAGTTCAGGAGGGTGGAATAGAAAACTTTCTTCGTTTGGTAAGTCATGTTAAGTATGAAAAATATCTAATTGATCTTTGGAAGCGATCTCAACGTAAAATTGGTCTTTGGATGCAGGGGCAGATTCTACTTGGGTTATTGATAGGGGTTTTCGTTTACTTAGGGCTCTCAATTCTTGGGGTGCCTTACGCTTTAGCTCTCGCAATATTCGCTAGTGTATTTGAGATTATTCCTGTCTTCGGGCCAATCTTGGCTGCCGCTCCAGGTATCATTGTTGCTTTCACGCAGGGGCCGACATTAGGCCTTATGGTTTTTGGATTCTATGTGATTATTCAACAATTTGAGAATCATCTTATCTACCCCTTAGTTGTAAGAAAGATAGTGGGTGTTCCGCCACTTCTTGTCGTTCTGGGTATTATTACAGGGCTTAAGTTTGCTGGCTTATGGGGGGCTGTGTTGGCTGTTCCAGTTGCGGCTGTCTTAATGGAACTGGTTAGTGATTTTGAACAACGAAAAAAACTTTTTAGTGAGAGAGAGCAGGCTTAATTTTAAAAATGTCTAAACTGTATTTAACAACAACATTACCATATGTTAATGCAGAGCCACATATTGGTTTTGCTTTAGAGATTATTCAGGCTGATGTGGTTGCTAGATACTACAGGGGATTAGGGTATGAAGTTTTCTTTAATTTTGGTACAGATGAACATGGACAGAAGATTTATGAGAAGGCGATAGAGACTGGGCTATCTCCTAAGGATTATACAGATCTTTATGCCAAGAAATTTGATAGGCTGAAAGAGGTGCTATCTTTGACTTACAATAATTTTATCAGAACGACTGATGAACACCATCTTATGGCGGCCAAAGAATTTTGGAATCTTTGTCAAAAAAATGGCGATATATATAAGAAGAATTACAAGGTCAAATATTGTGTAGGATGTGAACTGGAGAAGACTGATTCCGAGCTTCTAGATCTGCACTGTTCAGTACATCCCAACAAGGAGCTTGAGTTAAGAGAAGAGGAGAACTATTTTTTTAGATTTTCAAAATATCAGGAAAGACTGGTATCGCTCTATAATGAGCAGCCTGATTTTGTTGTTCCGGAGAGTCGATTTCATGAGGTAAAAAGTTTTGTTCAGACCGAGCTCCTAGACTTTTCGATATCGCGGCTTGCATCTAAGATGCCTTGGGGTGTGGCGGTTCCGGGAGATCCAACGCAGGTTATGTATGTCTGGTTTGATGCTTTGGTCAACTATGTTTCAGCAATTGGTTGGCCCGATAATATAGAGAAGTTCCAATTCTGGTGGCCGGTGGTTCAGTTTGCTGGTAAAGATAATATCCGCCAGCAGGCAGCTATGTGGCAGGCGATGCTTATGTCGGCTGGACTCCCGCCCTCTAAACAGATTGTAATCCATGGTTTTATAACTTCCGGGGGACGGAAGATGAGTAAGAGTCTAGGTAATGTTATAGATCCATTTGAGATGGTGGAGAAGTATGGCACGGATGCCCTACGTTATTTTTTAACCAGAGAAATAACGCCCTTTGAAGACGGTGATTTTACAGAAGTAAGATTCAAGGAGGCTTATAATTCGGGATTGGCTAATGGTATCGGAAACTTAACAAGCAGAATTTTAAAAATGGCTGAGAACTATTTTGTAGAGCCGCCGGTTATTAAGGAGCCGGAAGAGAGCATGGTTTTTCAGAGGTTGGTTCTGTCTTACGAGTTTAAGGCTGCTATGGATTTAATCTGGGCATCTATTTCTGAACTTGATTCTATAATTCAAAAAGAGAGACCGTTCTCTTTGTTTAAAACAGATCCTGATAAAGCTAGAGAGATTGTCAAAAATCTTTTATCCAGACTTACAGAGATCGCACGGATGCTCTCTGCTTTTATGCCAGAAACCTCCAAAAAGATTTTGAAGGCAATTAAGGAAAACAAGATGCCCGCGCCACTTTTTTTGAGGAAGGATTAGAATTATAAAATGGGAAAATTAGTATCTGCTCACAACTCTGAGTAATGCCCTAAATCCCAAACACTCCAGCCTAAAATCACTTTTCCTGCGGAGAGTCATAAGGGAAATTCGCGATAAAAGTAATTTTAGGCTTCCGTCTACTCAGCCTTGTGAGCAGATACAAAAATTACACCTCTTAATTATTTTGACTATATGAATCCAAAATATATTGATATACACTCACATTTACACTTCACGGCTTTTGACGCTGATCGTGAAGCTGTGCTGAAGCGTACACTAGATTCTGGCACGTGGATGATCAATGTCGGTACCCAGTACGACACTTCGGTCAATGCCGTTAAGCTGGCTAACTCTGTTACGTCCGGCGTTTTCGCCACTGTCGGTCTACACCCGACCCATACTTCTAAGTCTTATCACGACAAGCAGGAGTTGGGAGAAGAAGGGGAGGCATTCACATCACGCGGAGAGGTGTTCGACTATGATGCTTACAGGAAGCTTGGACAAGATCCGAAAGTGGTTGGAGTGGGTGAGTGCGGACTGGATTACTATCGGCTTCACGAAGAAACTATAGATAAGCAGAAGAGAGTTTTTGAGGAACATATCAAGTTAGCGGACGAACTCGGCAAGCCCCTAATGCTTCATATTAGGAACTCGCCTGAAGGAGGCGCTGATGCCTATCAAGACGCATTGGATATTTTGAAGAGTATGGATCCAAAAGTTAGAGGAGACGTCCACTTTTTCGCCGGAGGGATAGAGGATGCACGAGCGTTCATAGATTTTGGTTTTACTCTATCTTTTACCGGGGTGGCTACCTTTCCAAAGAGTAAGAAGTCAGGTCAGGCTGACTATGAAGAACTTATTAAATTCACTCCACTCGATATGATTCTAACTGAGACTGACTGCCCTTATGTTGCGCCGGTTCCTCACAGGGGCGAGAGAAATGAGCCGATTAATGTGGTTTATGTAGTTAAAAGAATAGCCGAGATTAAGGGCCAGTCTGAAGATATTGTCGCACCGATTTTAGTAGCCAACGCCCGTAGAGTGTTCAGACTGTTGCATACTTAGGTCTTTTTTGTTAGGATGTTTTTCATGAATACAGTAGAAAAAGATTCCGCAAAAAGATTATATGAGGTGGGCTATCTTTTGATTCCTCTTATACCTACTGATAAGGTGGCTGACGAGGTTAATGTTTTGCGTTCCTACATTGAAAATTCAGGCGGTTTTATAGCCTCAGAAGATCAACCCAAGATGAGAAAGTTGGCATATGAGATACAACAGCGGGGAATTGCTAGCAAAAGATTGAGATTTAGTGAAGCCTATTTCGGTTGGGTTAGATTTCAGGTACAATCTAGTCAGGTGGCAGTAATAGAAGAATTTTTCGACAAGAATGATAAGGTTTTACGTTTTCTAATTATCAAGCCAGGCAAAGATACTCCACGATTTATTCGATCTTCTTTAGTTGTAAAGCCTAAGATTGAGGTTCTCAAAAAAGAGAAGAAGGATGTAATCTCTGATCAGGATTTGGATAAAGAGATTGATATGTTATTAGGTCAAGATAAAGTCGCAACAGTATAGAAAAAATGTATCTTAATAAAGCAATTATTATAGGAAATTTAACTCGAGATCCAGAGACACGAGCCATGCCTTCAGGGCAGAAAGTTGTTACATTGGGTGTGGCGACTGATAGGGTCTGGAAAGATAAAACTGGCAATAAGCAGCAAGCAACTGAGTATCATAATATTGTAGTTTTTGGACGACAAGCAGAAACTTGCAGTCAGTATTTAAAGAAGGGCCAGACAGTTCTTGTAGAAGGTCGGATTCAGACCAGAAGTTGGGCCGGTCAAGATGGTGTGAAAAAATATAAAACTGAGATAGTTGCTGATAGAGTGCAGTTTGGTCCGAAGAGAGTGGGAGATTTTAGTCCATCTGTCGGGACTCCTCGTGGGCCAGAAGAGATAACTGGTGGCGCAGCCCCGGGTGAAGCAGATTCTATAGAGTATCCAAGTGAAGAGATTAACCCAGACGATATACCATTTTAATTAGGAATTCAGAAAGAATAATTAAGAAAAATATGAATAATAAACAGTGTTACTTTTGTACTAATGGATTCAAGTATATCGACTACAAAGATATCGATACCTTGAAAAGATTTATAACTCAGCATGCTTCTATTATGAAGAGTAAGAAGGCCGGTGTTTGCGCTCTGCATCAGAAGAAGTTGACTACAAGTATAAAGAGAGCAAGGCATCTAGCTCTCATCCCGTTTGTTTCTAGATAGAAAATAAAAGAACCCCGCTTGACGGGGTTCTTTTATTTTTTGCTGTCTACTCTATCAACATAGTCACCAGTTTCAGTGTTGATTCGAATAATGTCACCTTCATTTATGAAGAGAGGGACGTTTATTGAGGCACCGGTTTCAATCTTGACTTGCTTCATTCCTCCTTTAGCAGTGTCACCCTTGACTCCGGGAGCTGCCTCTGTAACCTTGAGTTCGACTTTTATCGGTAGAGTCATACCGACAATTTTTCCGTCAAAGACCATTGCTGAAACGAGAGAGTTTGGTTTAAGAAACTTTTCCTTTCCACCTAGCATGGCTGGTTCAATCTCAAATCTTTTTGACGGATCATTTTCCTCAGTGAACCAATATGCACCGCGATTGTTGTAAAGGTATTTGATATTCTTGTTTACAATGTCAGCTTCCTCTACTTTTTCATTCTGGTGGAAAGAGTATTCGACAATTCGGCCATTGATCAGGCTACGTAGTTTTGTCGCGTTTACAGGTTTTCTTTGTTGTTTTCTGAAGACGTGTGAGGCTAAGACCTCATAGGGCTCGCCCTCGAAGATAATATATTTTCTTAATGTTATTTCATTATATTCAAACATAGTATCCGATATCTTATATCAAATTTAAAATAAAGTCTAATTAAAAATGACCCCGACAATCTTCTTGATTGCGGGGCCTAGTTTTAGTGCGGCGGCTCTACTCTTCAGTTTTTGATACCTGTTTTATCCTCACGGCTGTGGCAATAAAACAGTGTTTGTATTTTTAATGTTCATAATATAGAATCAGGTCTATGAAAAATACAAAAAGTGTTACCCTGCCGATACATATCAGACCGGAGCGGTACAGATTAATGGTTCATCCAGACATTAGTAGTTTTACTTTCAAATGTGAGGAGACGATCTATCTAAAAATTAACAAGACGATTCGTCAGATATCTTTGCATGGAGTTGATCTTCTTGTCGTAGAGTCATTCTTGGTACAAAATGGCCAAGAGTATAAACCTCAAAAAATATCTTATAAAACTGACGAAGACAGGGTTATTTTCAGTTTTGCTAAACCAGTAGTCGTAGGTGATGCGGAGTTTCATTTGAAATTTACGGGGGTGATAAATGACAAAATGGCCGGCTTTTATAGGAGTAAATATCTTGTGGGCGAGGAGACGAGATTTATGGCTTCCACTCAATTTGAAGCAACTGATGCCAGGCGCGCCTTTCTCTGTATTGACGAGCCAAAGGCTAAGGCAGTTTTTGATCTAACTTTTCTAGTACCAAAAACTCATACTGTTGTATCCAACACTCATATTGAGAATATCACCGAACATGAATCTGGTTACAAGCTTGTAACTTTCGCCACGACACCGAAGATGTCTACATATCTGGTTGCTTATATTATTGGTGAGCTAGATTTCGTAGAGACTAAAAATAAGGATGGTATAGTTGTTAGAGTTTTTGTCACTCCGGGCAAAAAAGCACAGGCGGAGTTTGCATTGGACACTACAGCCAAAATGCTTTCTTACTATAACGATTATTTTGGGATCAAATATCCTATGGCTGTCTTGGATCTTATTGCGATACCGGACTTTGCAGCTGGTGCAATGGAGAATTGGGGCGCTATTACTTACAGGGAGACAGCTCTACTTATTGACCCGAAACATTCTTCTGCATCTGCCAGACAAAGAGTGGCACTTGTAATTGCCCATGAGCTTGCTCATCAATGGTTCGGTAATTTGGTTACCATGGAATGGTGGACACATCTTTGGTTAAACGAAGGTTTTGCTTCCTGGATCGAATATCTTGCAGTTGATCATCTGTTTCCGGAGTGGGACATCTGGACACAGTTCGTTTATGCAGATTTAAACAGAGCGCTCACTCTTGATGCACTTAAAAATACTCATCCGGTAGAGATCGAAGTTAATCATCCCAAGGAGATCAGTGAAATATTCGATGCGATTAGCTACAGCAAGGGCGCTTCGATTATAAGAATGTTAGCTGATTATCTTGGCGAGGTCGATTTTAGAAGAGGATTGAATATCTATCTTACGAAGTATAGTTTTAATAATGCGACAACGGAGCATTTATGGGACGCCTTCGAAGAGGCCTCAGGAAAATCAGTTAAAAAACTTATGCAAAACTGGACTGAAAATCCTGGCTATCCCTTGATCTCTGTTAGTGAAGATAAGGATGGAAAGATTAGATTAAGGCAGAAGAGATTCTACTCTTCAATTTTGGAGAACAAGAAAAAACAGGCCAGTACAGTTTGGAATATCCCAGTCGGATATACAGGCAATATGATCGACAGGAAACGATATCTCTTAATGGCCAGATCGGATGTTCTTTTGGAGGAGAAGTCTTTAGATGGTAGTTTTATTAATATTAATGCTAATCGTTCAGGTTTTTTCCGAACTCTCTATGATGAAAAACTTTTAAGACCTCTCCAGTCGGCTCTAGAAAAAAAGAAGATTGGTCCAGCCGATAGATTGGGGTTGATTAATGATAGTTTCGCATTGTCTAGGGCTGGTCTTTCTGATACCGCTAAAACTCTAGAGCTACTATCTGCCTATAAAGAGGAGGACAACTATACTGTCTGGAGGGATATCTCAACAGAACTTTCTGGCCTGGATAATATTCTTTGTAAAGAGAGTTTTTATCCAAAGTTTCAGTCTTATGTGCGGGCAATTTTTAGCAGGATAGTTTCTAAGGTGGGCTTTCATAAAAGAAGAGGAGAGGGGCATCTCGATTCGCTTCTTAGGGAATTGGTTTTAGCACAAGCTGGTAAGTATGCCGATGAGACAGTTATAGAAGAAGCAAGATCTAGATTTGGGAAATTTATAAAAGATAAAAAGCCCTTAGATCCGGATCTTAGGGCTATGGTTTATAGTTTGGTTGCCAGAAGTGGAGACAAGAACGATTTTGAAGATCTGATGAAGTTGTACAGAGGGGCTTCGCTCCAAGAAGAGAGAAATCGTTTAGCCGCTGCGTTGTGCCAGTTTAGACAGGCATCTCTTATAAAGAGAGCACTCAGATTTATTATTTCTAAGGAGGTTCGTGATCAAGATGCACCACTTCTTTTGGCTGTAGCAGCTTCTAATAATCGTGCGCGGGATCTCTCTTGGCAATTTGTGAAAGATAATTGGGGTCTTTTATATTCTAGATATTCTGGAGGCCATCTATCTAGTCGAATCTTAACTGAAGTAACATCTGACTTTGATACTGATATCCTAGCCCGCGATGTTTTACAATTTTTTACAAAAAATAAAGTTCCCGGGATGGAGCGTACAGTCGCCCAAGCCCTAGAGAGGATCCGATCAAACAGTGCCTGGAAGAAAGCAGCTCTTCCATCTATCAAAAAGTTTTTTAGTTAGGATTTTTAGATTTCCGTACTAAACTCACTGGTCTAAATAAAAAGTGATTCAACAACTATCTTCACATCCACACCATCGGCCTTGCCTTTAAGTTCTTTCATGACTGCGCCGACCAGCATTCCAGATTTTGTTTTATCATTTAGACCTAGTTCTGCTTTTTTTCTTTCGGCTGTTGGGCGGATCTCATCTTGACTCATCATCTGTGGCAGGAATGGTCTCAGAAGCACTATCTCCGCCTCTTCTTCATTCACCAGGTCTTGCCGGCCACCCTTCTTAAACTGCTCGACTGAATCGAGCCTCTTTTTAACAGCCCTTTTTATAACCTCGATGGCCTCTTCGTCTGAGAGCATCTCTTGGGGCTTCTTTTTTTTAGCTACCAGTTCATTGGTGAAGTCGGCAACTAAGCCTCGAAGCATTGCCAATCTGGCCGTATCACGCGCCAGTGTCGCCTCCTTTATGCCATTTTTAATATTTTCGTGAATCATTCCATAATTATATATTATTTTTTATAAAAAATAAAAACCACCACACAATGTGGCGGTAGTAAAAATTATTTATTTAAGTTGGCGTGGCACTCTTCCAAGTGTTGCTTTTTATGACCCAACTTTATATTTTTATCACATCTGTTACATTGACTGCAGCAAACAGAGGTGTGCTGAGCCAGTTGATCAGAATAGATATGGCAAATACATCTACAGGTATGAGGACATCTGGCAAGGTGTTTAGTGTTAAGACCATCATAGATATCTTCCTCGGCGAGCTTTTTAGCTGCCTCTAGCATCTCTTCTAGTGTGGCTACTCTACCAGGCTTGTATTCTTCCTTATCGTCGCTCATTTGGTCCTCCTCTGTCTGGGATAATTCTATCTAAATGACAACAGTTATAAAAAATCGTATCTGCCCACAAAGTTG
>CAZXEK010000023.1:0-1755 GCA_964639675.1 uncultured Candidatus Saccharibacteria bacterium | reverse complement strand
TGGCGCATAACTTTGTCGAAGATTGCGTTTGTTCCTCGCAGTACTAAAATGTACAGCTTCGTCACAAGCCTCATCTTCTCTTCGTTCTGCATCCAATTCTGTAAGTTCTAATAAATCTAAAATTTAAAAAGAGTCCTGATGTAAGTCAGGACTCTTTTTATTTGCTAAAATAGTATAAGTGTGTTATTTTAAATAAAATTTGAACCTTGATTTTTTTAGATAGACTGGAGGTGGAGAGTGGTAAACCTGGCTTGGTTTATCTTGGCGATCTTCTGGCTTGCGTGTGTGGTGTTTAATTACCCGCTCTTCTTCTCTAGAGAAGGAATGTTCGAGGATATGGTTGGGAACGATGACGAGAGGATCGCGCTTTATGAAAAGATACTACTAGTTCTATCTGGGCCATTATTTCTCTTGACCCTTTCCAGATCAGGGATACGTTGTCCTAAATGCGGCGATTGGATGTTGGATTGTAAATGTGAGAAGAAGCAGGAGCAGTGGTGAAGGTTGAAGATCTTGCTCTCGAATTTCGCCTATGGCATGGGCGTCGACGGTTCAAGGCTGTCATATCTGGTTCGCGCGCCGCTCTTTTTCTACGCCGGCAGATCTAGGTCTGTTGAGCTAGCTAAGCTGGTAAAGAGGGAAGCACCTGATGTAGTTGGTCTAGTTGAGGTTGATGGCGGGTCTATGAGGGCTGGGTTCAATCCACAGTGGCAAGAGTCGGCCGAAGCGGGCAACTATTCTGTTTTGGCTAATAGTAAGTATCTGCCAGATAGTGCTTGGAGTCACGTACCGATCCTCCGGATGCATATGAATGCTATTCTTTATAAAAATACAAACCCTATAAAGGGCGAAATTTTGTATTTGTCTTTGAGTATGAAGAGGCTTGTTTTGCGCCAGACATTTAACGGTATTGATTTCTATCTGGTGCATCTTGCTTTGGATTTTATGACTAGGCGGTGGCAGTTAGTTGAATTAGCCAAACTTCTTATTGATTCTAATTTGCCACGCAAGAAAGTTATCATGGGCGATTTTAATTCTTTTCGTGGAAGAACAGAGCTTGATTTTGTTCTTAGTGCAATGAATCTTAAGTTTGCGTCTCCTGTGGCAGTGCCAACCTTCCCGGCTTATAAACCAGAGAAAGAGCTGGACAATATTCTGGTTTCGAAAGAGATCGAAGTTGTATCTTATAAAGTTTTACCGGATGTTATATCTGATCATCGGGCGATAGTTATGGAGATAAAATAGTTTTCAGCATGGTCTTGTGGCCATGCTTTTTTATTTTTCTAGTAGAAAAATAACCCCGCGTAGCCTCGTGCAAAGATGCCTAATGGATACTATTGATGAAGACGATATAAATAAACTTGCGGGTTGGACACCTGTGGAAAAGGATTTGCTTAGGGAAGAGCTAAAGAAAGATGAGGAACGTAGAAAGGAAGACAAGCAGAGGGATCTGGATCAATATCGGCCAGATGAGGGTGATGGCCTATAATAAATTTAAAGTCTTTACACCCATTAAAAATGACTTATCACATAATAACCTTATTTCCGGAGGCTTTTACGTCTTACTTCGGACAGTCTATTTTGAAGCGGGCGATAGAAAATAAGACTATTGCAGTTAAAATTTACAATCCAAGGGATTTTACTTTGGATAAACATAGGAGGGTTGATGATCGACCATATGGCGGTGGGCCAGGGATGGTGATGTATGCAGAGCCTATTCTCAAGGCAGTAGAACAGATAAAAAAGGCTTTAAAA
>CAZXEK010000022.1:0-2767 GCA_964639675.1 uncultured Candidatus Saccharibacteria bacterium | reverse complement strand
CATGTTATCTCTATGAGTAGCGCGAGAGTATCGACGCATGCTCATCAATATACCGAGGCCAGCAAACTCAGCTAGCAGATGAGATCCACCGTAACTAACAAATGGCAAAGTTATTCCTGTGACAGGTAGTAAGCCCAAATTCATCCCAACATTAACGACAAAATGACTCATAAAAAAAATCGCCAATCCGACACCAAAAAGCGTCTCAAAGTTAGAGGCACCAATAAAACTATTGTAAAGAATTCTCCAAATAACAATAGAGAAAAACATTAGAAAAATTAACACTCCGAAAAGCCCCCATTCTTCGGCAAAAGCAGCGAAGATAAAATCTGTCTGATATTCCGGTAAAAACCTAAGTCTCGATTGGGTACCGTAACCTATACCCTTCCCAAATATTTGCCCAGAACCGATAGCAATTTGAGACTGAAAAGCGTTATAGCCACTTCCCCTTATATCAGTTAGAGGATTGATAAAAGTCATAACTCTTTGTTTTTGATAAGGCTTAAGGACCGATCCCCACAAGAGGAGGAAAGATAGAGCTCCTAAAAAAAAGACTAAAAAGAGATGCCGCTTAGAAACACCAGCAATAATTATCATCCCTAACCAGATTAAAAGCAGAATGATAGCCCCACCAAAAGCAGGCTGTAATAATATTAATACAAAAGGGACAAGGGCATATATACCTGAAATAAAGATATGTCGAGGATGTGCAATCTCTATGTGGCGTCTGGAAAAATATTTAGAAAGAACCAAAATCAAAATTAACTTTACAAAATCAGCGGGCTGTAAAGAGATGTTGCCGAAATCAAACCAACTTTTAGCACCCTTAATACTTCTGGCCGCAAACAAAAAAGACAGCAAAATAGAGGAGGAGATAAAGAGAATGACCAAAATATCACTTCTTTTTAAAAACTTCCAATCGATAGAACTAAAAATAAAAAAAACTACGAAAGAGATGCTAATCCAGATAATCTGTTTAGTCGCCAAGTAGTTCTCTCCAGCAAAAGAGCCCATTGTTACAAGCCCAAAAAATAAAAGGGGCAATAAGGCACCAACAAGAATCCAGTCGACATTAAAAATATCAGAAAGATTTTTAGACTTTATCACGGGACTTTATTCCACTAAGTCAACCCTTGGATAGATTTGAGTTGTTGGATGACTTGTGGCAAATGGCTTCGGCCAAGTGAAAAAGATCTTCCAAACCCCACCTCTCTTAAGATAATCTACGAAGGTTTGACTAACGGCGATGGCATTATCATCTTCGTCATAAACTACAGCTGTGATGGATATGCCATCTAGATCAAGTGTCGAGCTATTTATTATTTCTGCTGAAAGTCTTGGTGTCTGTCCTTCCATTAATTCTTTATTTTGTGTATTAACTGGCGATCTGCTTTTTTTGGGATCAATTCTAGACCAAGTCATGGGCGTCACAAAATCTATTATCGCCTTTACGGGAATTCTTTTGCCTGTATCTAGCGAACCTTCAAATATAACGAACTTGTCTCTAGAATTTACAAAGGTCTGCCCGACCTTCTCTGTAATAAAAAATTTATCCGCATCATAAAGCTTGAAAGTATAATCTAAAGACTCTAGACCTAGATTATAATTAGGATTTTCAATTAAAGCAGCGACGTCGTATTTACCATCACCAGTTTTAAAGAATCTAACCCAATTTTTTCTTAATGGACTTATCTCTGCTAAACAAACCCTCTTGCAGGTACCTCCGCAATCGATATTAATCTCATCCTGATTTTTGATATTATCAGAACAACTAGCCGGACGCCTAAAGAAACCAAGATAAAAAGAAAAAAAAATAATAGAAAAAAAGAACAAGACAATTACAAGATAAGACAGCCTCCTTTTTACACCCCAAGCTGACATATTGATTTAATTATAGTCCTGATTCCAATTTTATCAAAATTTTAAATTATAAAAAGCCCTGCCTTAGCAGAACTCAGAAACTTACGAACAGCAAGATAATATTTCTATCCTGGAAAAGATCCTGCTTTCCCTATAGACGATATGCATCTTGTCACCAACCTTAACGGTATCGTAGTATTTCCTATCAACGTACACACGGCCATTAAATCCGCCAAAGCTGACATCCCAGATATAGGTATCACCGACAGTATACACAAGCCCGGTAGATCTTTGACTTCGACGTTCCGAAATAAAGATCTTATTAGAGATAACCCCGACAGTACTAATATCTTTCAGTGATGAATTATCAAAAAACAACCAGGAGTCTGATCACAGATTAGACCCTGCTTAACCTTGTAGTAAAAATTTAAAATCAAATGCTTTGTGCTAGCGACTAGCTACTTTCCCCTCCAAAAGAGTATCATCGCTACTACAGTGCTTAACTTCTGAGTTCGGAATGTTATCAGGTGTGACCACTGCGTCAAATCACCAGCACAAAAGACTCGATTTTTTGGGTAAATTAAATTTTTCAAAAATAAAATATGTGACTTTCAAATTTCCTAATAGGAATCGATCCATTAGTACTCCTCGGCTAAAACGATTACTCGCATTACACCTAGAGCCTATCCCCGACTATCTTGCGACAGCCGAGCCCTTGCGGGACCCAATCATCTCTTGGGGATCTCAAACGATTACTAATCTTGAAGTTGGCTTCCCTCTTAGATGCTTTCAGAGGTTATCCAATCCCGACTTAGCTACCGAGCAGTGCCCTTGGCAGGACAGCTCGCACACCAGAGGTCAGTTCACTCCGGTCCTCTCGTCACTTTTCCCCCTATTTCTAGGAGAG
>CAZXEK010000021.1:0-3999 GCA_964639675.1 uncultured Candidatus Saccharibacteria bacterium | reverse complement strand
GGTTAACCTATGCCATTACCCACCTAGAATTAACTAACCAAGTTATTGACGACTACCAAGGCGCCGGCAAACTAACCTATCTTACCGGCGCCTACTTTCCAGGCTCCGAGTACGTTCCATACGGTTGTTGGAGTCGCGGCGGTCGTCGGGCCTACTTGAGCGGGAGCGATCCTGAGGATCGGGATTCGTACTATGGTTCCCGGTCCTCGGTGAGGATATAACGGGGGGGATATTGGATAGGACTTACACACTTGAATGCAGAACGCGAAGAAAACGAGGCTTACGACGAAGCTGTACTTAACAGTACAGCGAGAAGTAAACGCAGTTTTCGACAAAGTTATGCGCCATGTGAGTATGTCCTATTAGACTTCGTAAATATTGCTGACACTGGCGGAACTGCTGACTTGCAGAGTGAAAGACTTTCTATTTTTCTCTTTAGCGTACTTCTTAACAAGATAGGAGGCGACTTGCTCTCGGTTTGAGAGCGGGTGCCATCCTGTCTGTTCTACTATATATACTTTAGCCAACCCATTATCTTTCTGAAACTGCTTTGCGATTTCTAAAATCTTTTCACAAAAGCCGCCAATATCAATTTTTTCTATGAAATCAGTGTTGGGATTGAAACCACGAAGAACTAAAGATTTTTCCTTTCCATCCTTAATAACATAGGCTTGGATGTTAGCCCTGACAGACTGTTCCTTTTCCACTATGTTGATATGAAAATGGTCATTTCTTTGGAAGAGAGAAACATCTTGGGCTGTACAGATACCAGCAGAGGCCTTAGCAAAAAATGATCCAATGTTTTTAGAAATATATACCCTAAGATCGGAAGTGGTCGAAGTTGAAACGGCACCTTCTCTCGATTCTTGAAACTTGTTCACATTTCTATTAACTTCTTCCTGAAGGGACTTAAGAACCTTGCTGCTTAAAAATCTGGTTAAGAGATGGGCGATGCTCTTTTTGTTATTCAATCTGTCCCAGTCGATGTCATTGCCATCGTCACCCATTTTCATTTTTAGGGTTTTAATTCGGTCAGGATTGGCTAGAATTTTTATCAGATTTTCTTCCGTCGTTTTATTGGCGCCCATAAAACTAATCAACCGATCTTCATAGTTATCTTTGAAATAGATGCCAATGATTTCTTTCAGCTCATTCAAATAGTTATATGCGTTAGCTTCGTTTACTGTTTTATATCTCTCCTTAAATTTCGTTACAAGTTCGTCTTCAGAGATCAGGCTCATAAGTTTCTGTAATTCGTCAGGCTTGAAGTCAGTACCAGCCTTAGAAAGCCTACCGAGAAGTGAGGAAAATTCTTTGATAGACTTTTCTTTTTCCTCTTGATTATTTTCAGGCGAATGGCCGAAGATATTTCGGTAGCTACCGATTCGATCACAGTCGATCTTCTCCTTTTCTTTCAGTGCCCATCTTTTCTGGCTAGTCAGTGAGAAGTCATAACCTTCCTGAGGAAACTTGCAACTCTTCAAGTCCTCTGTCTGATCATCGACCTGTCCAATGAGCCTCTCTACATCCTTCAAACTCATACCAATAGGCTTGTACGCAAGATAAACCATTTCGGTTAAGATTTCCCGGTCCTTGGCCGGTAAAATATTTTTAATAGGAATATTTTGGAAAAACTTAGGCTTAAGCTCTTTGATCTGTAGGGCGAGTTCCTTTTTACCCTTGGCATCGGCCTTGCGGTAACGATCGAAGATGATAGGAGTTATGGAGTCAAGATCCTTTATAGCACTAAATATTTCGTCTTGGTGTTCACTTGGTTCATATCCCTTTATTTTTGAAATACTATCGATTACGGTATTAAATTGGTTTGGATATTCAGCTATCAGTTTGCGTAAAAATGGAATATCTTTTTCTTCTAAATAATTAGAGACATTTGAAGAGATAAAGCCGGTCTTAATAAGTTCTTTGGAGAAATATATGAATAATCTCTCCGGAATCTCTTTTTTACCAAGAAATTTCATAGTAGCAATGCCTCCCTTGTTTCGATCTATGGTAGATAAAGTTTTTAAGATCCTTGAAGCGTAAGACATTCTTTCAACATTTTTCTCCGCATCCTTGTGTCCAGCCAGACTCATAACCGCAACCTCAGTTAGAATCTTTTTACTATCTTCCCCGCCGATATCTAAAAGAGTTTCGGTTAGAGCTTTAACTAGAGGTCTACTGTACTCCTCATCTGGGTTGGAGATGGCCACTTCAAGAGCTTTTCGTATTCTTTTTTGAATATTTTGTCTTTGAGTAACATCTTGTTCCGCAGTCGCCACAGCTTCTTTTACAAATCGGCCTAGTCCTTTATCCAGAAGTATTGATATCTTCGTCTGATCTTTTTCCGGAACCATAAATAAGAAACTTTCTCGTTTTTCTTCCGGCAGAACTAAAGCATAATCAACAGCTAGTTCTGGATTTTGCGATATATTTTCAGCGACCCTCTCTAGCGGAATCTCTGGCAGGCTCTTTACCACCTGACCTTCTATACCCATCACAATAGCCTCCGGCAGGAGTGCGTTCTGTTCAATTTTAGGTATACCTTTTGACCGATCAATATACTTCCTAGCCTTTTTAAGATTTTCCTGGAAGTCTAGCCCGGCTTGCATTTCAAGCTTTGCAGCTTTAGCAAAATAAAAGGCAGCGACATTGGGACAAGAATTTGCTATTTCATCTGCCTGATTTATTAGACTCGCAACTTCTGATTTTGCTGTGTCTATATCTATTTTTTCTAACGGGATTTCACCCGCTGCCTCTTTGTTGATCTTATTAAATACTTTGTTACGATATTCAACCAGGGCAATGTCCGATTCAGCAGATAAAGATGAAGCAGTCTTGGCGTTTTCTATAAATTCAATCCGTCTTCTTCGAAGATCTGCCCTGGTTTTAATATTGTCCTTTTCCTCGGTTGTTAATCCAGAAATTCCCTCCCCTATTCCGAAATTTTTACCTTCAATCATTTTATATATTATTAGATTCGATCTCCGCAATAATCCGCCAATTAAGCTCCTTTATTCTTTTGTAATTACCATGTTGCTTCACTAGCCCAAGATAACTTGCCGCATTTTTAAGAGTTAATCTTTCACGGATCCTCTTCCAATTCCTCTTCTTAAGAGTTCTGCCCTTGGGAAAAATATTAACTCCCAGGAAGTGAACCCCATGTTTAACTTTCAATAGTATATCATTCTTACTATTAATGTTAAGTTCGAGGTTAAAGAAAAAACCTAAACAAATCCAAATCTCAAATCCCCACCCTTATATATATTCCTCCCATCACACCCTCACCGAGACCCACACACCATAGTCCGAACCCCGACCGTCAGGAAAGTCCCCGCCCAAGTAGGCCTGACGATAGCGACTCCAACAGCCGTACGGAACGTACTTGGAGCCTGGGAAGTAGGCACCGGTAAGATAGGCTAGTTTGCCGTTGCCTCGATAGTCGTCTATTACCTGATCGGTTGATTCTAGATGGGTAATGGCATAGGTGAGCCACTGCTGAGGGGTGAAGGCTTATTCCCTTGTGTGATTGGAATCAGTCTGAGTTAGTTTGAGATATTCAATAGGGGTTTTATTGGCTTCCAGCTGTTTGCGGCCGCCTAAGGTCTGACCCTGTCCTTCGGCCGGTATATTTGGCAGATCCTCTATTAGAGAGACGTCCCAGGCCCCACCGATGCCGGAGTCGGGGTGAACTTCCTTGATCAGTTCTTTTTTGGTTTTGCCACCGTGATTTGAAGAGAAGGAGGTAGGATAATAGACGAGCGTACCCTTCTCATCTGCCTGCTTGTATTCACCCCAAACGTAAACAGGGGTTTCGGTATCAAGCTCCAGTTTAAGCTTACCCTCCTTATGCTTCTTAACTATCACTCTCTTGTATCTATCAACCAGATCTCCGATCGGCATAGCGAAAGGGGTGATTAGGAGTTTAGTGAAGCCTTGCTCTATTTTGGTACTTAACTTCTCTTTATTAGCTTCTAGTCTCTCAAGCACTTCTCTGTATTT
>CAZXEK010000020.1:0-7569 GCA_964639675.1 uncultured Candidatus Saccharibacteria bacterium | reverse complement strand
GAAGATCCAGTCTTTTTTTCTTAATAAGTGCACCCGTCTTTCAAATGGGAGGCATATTGATTATGTTCGCGGTATCTATATTCACCATGAGCCAGTTTCGGAGTGAAGATTGCACAAATATCTAGATTTTGTTAGGCTTTCACTTGAAGAATCCTGCCAGTTTATTTATCTCTGGTTAATGAACTTTGTTAAAGTTGTAAAAGGAGGTTTTATGCCTATGTCAACTGTCTCTTGGATCTCTGTAGCCTTGTGGGTGCTTGTGAGTGCTCTGTTTATGTTGGTGCCAAAGAGCATCACGTACAAGGGTGAACCAGTAGATAATGTGCTTGCCAGGTTCATTATCTCTTTGCTAGCAATCTTTTTTGTTAGCGTCGCCTGTCTGTTCATTGGGTTCGTTGGTTTGGCGCCTGTCATAGAGAAGGTTGCTTCTCACTGGTCACTGTTTAGCTTCTAGTTTCTAAAGTTTCTCGCCCTGATTAATATCGGGGCGGCTTTTTATTTTGACGATTTTTAATCTAATTTTGAGTGAAATCTTTTGTGGACGTTTCCAAGCTCTTTGTCAGTGATGTGGGTATATATTTGGGTTGTCGAGATATTTGAGTGACCAAGCATAACCTGTACCGATCTTATATCTGCACCGTTACGAAGTAAGTCTGTGGCGAAGCTATGTCTTATAATATGGGGTGTTACTTTTTTCCCAATTCCGGCCTTCTTGGCATAATAAGCGACGATTCGTTCCACAGACCGTGGCGTTAATCTCAACGATTGACCCTTCTTCTTGCCCAGTTGCACAAACATTGCCTCATCCAAGTCATATCTTTTCTCAAGATATTTCTTGAGGGAATCTTTAGCCTGCTCCGACACAAAGACCACTCTTATCTTGCCACCCTTTCCTCGGATAGAGAATTCGTCCTGTTTCATGTCTATGCTGTCTCTATTTAGTGAACAAAGTTCTGAGACACGAAGACCAGTAGAGAAGAGTAGATCTAAAATAGCCCGATCTCTTTTTTGTTTTTGATTATCCTCAGAAACCCCGTTTATTAGTCTCTTGAGTTCATCTTTCGAAATCAGATCGAGATCTCGTTGTGATACTTTGGCTAAGTCTATCTGATCTGGTGAGAGTGAGGCTATCTTTCTTCTTACAAGATACTTGAGGAACATCCTTAGGGCTATAAGGTAGTAGTTCTGAGTTTTTTTATCAAGTGTTTTTACTTGTGGTTCCGGACTCCAATTTACAATTGGTTGGCGGTTTAGGAAAAGACGATATCTTCGTAATATTTCTTCGTCAATGTCTTGGGGTCTTTCTATTTTGGAAAATTGGAAGAAGCGCTTTAGGTAACGATCATAGTTCCGAACAGTTTTTAGGTTTCGGCCTTTTTCTATTTCTAAATGTTCCAGGAACTGTTGTCTAAGCTCATTAATCTTTTGCGACATGGAGATATTATAGCAAAAAAATACCCCCGATATAGATCGGGGGCTGTGAAGTGTGTTAGGTTTTATCTTCAGTGGAGTTTCATCAGGTCAATTTTATTTTTGACGATTTTTAGGCGGTGGCTTGGCGAGATCGGAACTGGTTCGCCGATCGGTTGACCCTGCTCATTCTTTCGTCGGGCCTTGATCAGCTGACCATCGGGAAGGTAGAGTGGCTCTCGAGCTTCCATGTTGATGCTCACAGTACGCTCCGGACTGTTCTGGTCGTCCATGTAGAATGGGTTATCGTACGCCCGAACTCGCCAGAGGGAATCGTGACACATCTTCCAGAGATCAGAGCGGATGACATTGCGGATGTCATAGAAGGTGTCTGATATTGAGGCATCCTCTTCCCTTGCGAAGACAAATCGAATCATGTGGTAGGTCTGCCGCGATCTTTCTTCAAGCCGAGGCTTATAGAATGAATCGACGAGCTCGTAGCGACAGGCTTCAAGCTGAGTAGCGAATCCGAGAATTGAGGTATTTATGGTCGGTGGGATGAACTGGATTCCGGGGATACGGCTCTTACGGGTCGACCGCTCATCGTCAGTTTCGCTGTTGAACCGCCTTACTGAGGTCGGGATGATTTTTGGATTGGAAAAACTGAATTGCATCTGCACTAGGCGTACGTGTTGGTCTAGGATCACCTTAACCTCCTTGTCTGAAAGTGGGTCTAATATCTTTCGATTATCAACGAATCTCCCACAACTCTATCATATCTATAGTAATAAGTCAAGGTTCTTGAAAGGTTTTTATATTGCTACAATTTAGTAGCCCGCTAACATAATTCAGGGCAAGCGATGTCACTCATAAACAATAGAAAAGTTTATCTGAAGTACGAGATTATTGAAAAGTACGAAGCAGGTATTGAGCTTTTGGGATTCGAAGTGAAGAGTATCAAGAACTCCTCTGGTTCACTTGATGGTGCCTATGTTATTTTTAGGGGAGGAGAGGCTTATCTTATAAATGCCAACATTTCAGCCTATCAAGTAAACAACACACCGAAAGATTATGATCCAAGAAGAAACAGGCGCTTGCTTCTGACTAAGAAGCAGATTCGGGAGCTGTCTTCTTTCATAGAACAGCGTGGTTTGACAATTGTCCCCCTATCGTTGTACAATAAGGTCAGAAAAATTAAGATTGAAATCGGTGTTGGCCGTGGTTTAAAGAAGTATGATAAGCGAGATGTTTTAAAGAAACGTGCGAGCCAGAGAGATATAGAAAGAACTTTGAAAAGTTATTAGTGCAAAAAATTGGGGATGATCGGCCTAGACAAGAGGTCAATCTTTCTTGTGCATAGTCGAGGATTCTAAGAAGCTCGTAAAATAATCTTAGATACGATCAAGTGCAAACTTATCGAAAACTGCAAAAAGAGTTTTATCTCCTTTTGCTTTCGCTTTCGCTCTAGCATAAGCTAAGACCGTAAGCCGTCTTTTTGATAGATTTCCATAAGTCAAATAAGGCGTTATATTTTGGAATGAGAATGATTGGATTATCCTACAATCGTTCGAATCCCGATAATCATCGGGGGAGGATATAGGTGTCTTAACGTTTTCTTCTGTTTCTTAGTTAAGATACCGAATGTTCCGATGCAGGTCGGAATAAAAGCAGAATAAACTATGTAGAAACATTTGGGAAAATCTTTTGCACGGCGGTTCGATTCCGCCCATCTCCACTCGACTCGTTCTGCTGAAGCAGAACTCGCTCGTGGTAAACCACATCCTGAGGTACCCGAAGGACAAGTTACCACGAGTGAAAAATAAAAAGTCCAAGATTATAAAATCTTGGACTTTTTATTTTGAGTTGAGTGCCCTGACTTGTCTCGAGCCGCGTCGAGAGAGCGTAGTCGAAGGGCTGGTTATTTAATAATAAATGTTTACAATTACCAGATGCATTATGTTTATATGATCAAAAATCCCAATAACGACCTTTATATCGGAATATCTGAAGATACAAAAAAGAGACTAGATACTCATAACGGCAGATCCGGGGCCTTATTTACCAAAAGAGACAATAAATTTCATATTGTTTTTCTTGAAGAGTATAAGACATTAGCAGAAGCAAGAACAAGAGAAATCCAGCTCAAAAAATGGCGGAGAGAAAAGAAAGAGGTTTTGATAGAAAGATATAGTAGGGGTTTAGATACAAAATAGCCCAGCAAATGCTGGGTTATTTTAGTGAGAGGAGAGTGGGATAGAACCAGCCTGTGTGATTGACAATCCTTCCCTGCTTATTAAAATGGCATTAATGTTTGCAAGTTTAAAGACAACTGCTAAAAATTTTCTTGAGCCGTATAAGCAGAGAGGACCGGCAACTTTTTCGGCGGCACAACAGGCCGTTGGGGGCCTTTTGATCCTAGATGGTTTTATAGGTATTGATAACCCCGTTGGTGGCAAGAAACGTCCAGGCATATTTGGTACTTTGAGCGGGGTTTTCCTCGGAGTGATGTTCATGCTTATTCCGACGTTTTTTGGGGGTATAATCGGTCTTAATACAATCACGATAGTCAAATAATTTGGAACGATGTTCCGATAAAAACGATATTTCCCGCTATATCTTAGAAAGATCTAGGATATAAAATAGGTCCCGCCCAGTAAGACGAGTTCCTAGTTCACTAGGAACTAGGAACTTTATGTGATACTATATTTGCGTGGAGGTAAAAACATCAGATAAAATTATAGGTTATATAGCTGATAAGGGGCAGGTGTCTGGCAACGAGCTTGCCAATTATTTAGGTATTACAACAAGAGCTGTGCGGAAACAGCTTAATAATCTTCTTGAAGAAGGCCTGGTTTACAAAGTTGGAAAGCCACCGAAGGTTTTTTATCTTATAAAACAAGAGCAGAAACAAGTCGTAGTGGAGGTAGTTCGCAAGGATTTAAAAAAGATTATTGAAGATAATTTTCTTGTTATAACTCCTTCTGGCGAACGAGCAGAAGGGCTTAATGGTTTTGTTTATTGGTGCAAGAAACAAAACTTGCCGGTTGGAAAAACTGCCGTAGAATATGAAAAAACCCTAAGAAAATATGCTTTTTATAAAAAAGACGGGCTCATTGACGGCATGTATAAAATCAAAAAGACTTTCCACGAAGTTTATCTTGATAGACTTTTCTACCTAGACTTTTATAGCATAGAGCGTTTTGGCAAGACAAAGCTTGGCCAGTTGCTTTTGTATGCAAAACAGAGTCAAAATAAGATATTGATAAATGAATTAGTGGAGACAATTAGACCAAATGTTGAGAAAATAATAAAAAAATTTAATGTGGATGCTGTGGGCTTTGTTCCCCCAACAGTTAAGCGTGAGACCCAGTTTATGAAAGAGGCGGAGCGTCAACTTAATTTGTCACTTCCGATTATTTCTCTAGTAAAAATAAAGACTCCAGTTACGGTGCCTCAAAAGACACTTACTAAGCTGGAGGATCGCATCGAAAATGCCAAAAATACTATAGTTGTTGATGAGACTAGGATTTATGATACTCTGCTACTTATTGATGACGCCTTGGGGTCGGGTGCAACTCTTAACGAGGTTGCCAAAAAAGTTAAAAAACAAGCTGTTGCTAAGGTTGTAATAGGTCTCGTTGTTACAGGAAGTTTTAGTGGATTTGAGGTTATTAGCGAAGTATAGTATATAAAAAAGAGTCCGCCCTGGCGGCCTTTTTTTGTTGGATGTAGATGGAGCAAAAGAACTGCCCGCATGGATGAGTTCATTCGGACGGGCGAAACAAAAAACTTAGTGACTTGGCGTGTCGATTTTCAGAACCGATGGATGCTTAAAAAGTCTTTTTTATCTTGTAAGGTAATACTATTTTATTTAAGATACTAGCCATTGACAAATCTGACCATTCGTGTATAATTCATCTAGATTCAAATTCCCACCGCAAATGCGGGACAAGCTAGCTCCTCGTCATTATAAGTATCAAAATAAAGACAGATTCAGTTTTCCACCAGTAACGGTACTCAAATCTCGCAACTGCCGAAAGCAGGTATGCGAAAAGGAGGATCTCATCATGAGTAACACGGACAATCTGGCAGCTCGCATCGAAACTCTGCGGAAGGTGGGCAAGTCCACCGAGGCCGACAAGATCGAGAAGCGTCTCTCTGAACTTCTGGAAGAGGCCAACAAGATCCCGACGAATCTCGTCATCGAGATCGACATGGGTCCCGACCACAAGTTCGCCGGACAGGGCTTCCACAGGGAGAACCCGCGTCGGTTTATCGGCAAGACCAAGTTCGAGATCAAGCCGGTGGTCAAGGCGGGTCAGCCTGCGATCAAAGGAGACAAGATGATCCAGGTCGCCGGTGACTCTAACTGCGATACCACACTGGAAGAGGGCGAGCGCATTGCCACCTTCTTCAACAGTCCCGCTGGTCGTGAGGCGTACAAGTCTCTCAGGGCGGCCGGATTTCTGTATCTCGTTCTGCCCCACACGGACGGTGTCTGGGTGGGCGACTCGTGCGACTACCGCTACGTTCCGATCCTCTTCTTCCACGATGGGCAGTGTGTGTCCAACCTGGAATACCTTGAGAACGACGTCGCTTCGTACGGTGGGCTTCTCATTCCCTGCAAGCCCTGAGGCTCTGAGTCACTCAACCCTAAGCTGATACTTAGATCCTTAATCGCATTTTTCACAAAGTCCCTTTTCGGGCCCCTCACGCTGGCACCGGTGTTAGGTTTTTACTTTTCAAAAATATTCTATTAAAATCGGAGGTCCGACCTCCGATTTTTTTAAATACCTCCTTTCTACTTGGGAGTTCAACCCCCAAGTGTTTTGGTGAGTACCCATTGACAAAATTGATAATAGTATGCTATACTCCTAGCAGATAAAAACATAAGAAAAGCTAGCTCTTCACAGACAAATAAAAGTTCAAAAAACCTTGATGCGCATCCCAACGTGGAGGCATCATACTATCCCGATGTAACATCGGGAGAAAGGAGCTGTCATCATGACGGTACATGAGACTGTCGCCGACGGCAAACTCGGGAATGAGGAGCTTGGTCAATTCACTCGCAAGGTGGACGAAATCAAGAGACGCCTCAACGAAGGAACGATTACCCTTCCGTGGGCACTGAATGAACTTCAGCGCATCATCGAGGGTCGTCAGTCCGTGATTGACCTGGTCATCGACTTCGACGCCACACCCATGATTCCCGCGGGCTTGGAAATCCGAGAGTCCGACCAAATCGCCTCTCGCTTCAATGGCAAGTGGACCTTCAACGCGAAGGACCTCGCGCTCTACCTCTCGAAGAAGCAGAAGCAGGGCAAGCTCATCAAGGGACACGACCTCAAGGACGACCTCGAAGGCGAGAAGGTCATGGGCGCTCAGCTTCTCGACTTCTACCTGAAGAACCCGCACCTCATCCCCGATGAGTGGAAGGGCGAGGCCACGTTCTTCTGGGGAATCATCTACCGCGACTCGTTCGGGCACCTCTGCGTCCGCTACCTGTATTGGGATGGCAAGGCGTGGGATTCGAGCTACCGCTGGCTGGACATCAACTTCAACGACACGAACCCCGCGTTGCTCGCAAGCTCCGCCCTAAGAGCTCGGAGCTTCTGAACTTTTAGACCCTTGGTCCTTTGACCTTAGGTCGCAATCTTTTCACAAAGTCCCTCTTCGGGCACCTCACGCTGGTAACGGTGTGAGGTTTTTTCTTTTTCAAATAAATTTTACTACTATACAAAACGGTAGTAGGTGAATATGCAGATGATTAAGGTTGTTTGCTACTGAATCCAGTATCCATATTAAAATCGGAGGTCCGACCTCCGATTTTTTTAAATACCTCCTTTCTACTTGGGAGTTCAACCCCCAAGTGTTTTGGTGAGTACCCATTGATAGACAGCATTTGAATATGTTATGCTTCCGCTGTAATAAGTTCTTTGAATATCTAACTTGTAAAGGTGGTCATAGCCAAAAGGTTCTCAGTCTCTGGGTACTTCCTGGCTATGACTACTGTACCAGTGGTCCTCTGGCAAGCTGCGTTCGCAGCCCCTAACCTCGGGCAGAGGTAAAACTTCTGGCGAGCAGCTGGAAGGGAGGTACTGTTATGAAGTACGGAGAACTGACGATGGGTCAGATCGAAGCTATGGTCAACAAGCTCGG
>CAZXEK010000019.1:0-3271 GCA_964639675.1 uncultured Candidatus Saccharibacteria bacterium | reverse complement strand
GTTGGCCACATGGACCCTTCGTCGAGTTTTGCCGCGTCGGTGAAACCTAATGTGGCGTATCTCGACTTGAACTTTCCAGCATATTGAAAGAAGCAGACGACCTTGTCATCTTTAGCATATGCGGGAAAACCATACCAAGTTTTGGGTGAGAGCTCTGGTGCAGTCTCTTTAATGAGCGCGTGGACCCGTTTGGCAATGGTGCGATCCGGCTCCGACATCGCGGCAATCGCCTTAAGAACATCGCTTTCGCCTTGAGCTTTATTCTTATGTGACCGTGCTTCCGCTGCGAGTTCTTTGGCGCGAGCCCTCATAGCTGCTCGTTCCTCGTCCGTAAATCCCTGGACCTTTTTTTTGTTGTTTACTGACATATCCTTTCTATTCTACCATTTTTTCTTGTTTCTTTTTGCTCCCCGATGTTGTCACAGTTCGAAAGTGAACTGGCATTTTGGGAACGTCTAAGAGTCACATATCAAAAAGAGAAATAAAGTATTACTCTTTTGCCTCTTTCTTACTAAGAAATAGGTTAAGATAATCTTTATACCAGAACTCTCGTCCGTACTCGACATTCCTATCTCTCTGCTCTAGCATTCCCAATTCGATTAATTTCTGGACTAACTCATTGGCTCTCGGACGAGAAAGATGTGTCCACTCTTCAACTTTCTTAACGCTTATTATTGGCAATTTATACAAATTCTCAAGGACTGTGACTCCTGTTTTGGTTCGTCTACCAAGCGATTGAATCTTTACTAAATCCTTACTTCGTATCTCATTGATTTTTTTGGATATCTCTATTGCCTCTGTCGCAATAATTGCCACGCCGTCCAAGAAAAAATCCAACCAAGTAGATGTGTCTTCATTTTCACTATGATATGCTTCCAGAGAGCTATAATATGACTGTTGATTATTTAAAAAGTATTCAGAAAGGTACAACACCGGTCTCTCCAGTATCCCTAACTTGCAAAGATAAAAGGTTGTAAGTAACCGACCCGTTCTTCCGTTACCATCTAAAAATGGATGGATTGTTTCAAATTGTGCATGAGCGAGTGCGGCTTTAATAAGTGGTGGGTATTCATCTTTGGCATGCAAAAATTTCTCAAAGTCATCGAGAGCTTGATTCATCTCATGGGGTGGTGGTGGAACGAATTTAGCGGTAGTGGGTGAACCTCCGCCTATCCAATTTTGAGATATGCGAAAATCTCCAGGAGTTTTTCCTGGAGCATCAAGAGTATCTTCTATCAAAACTTTATGAATCTCGCAAATAAATCTGAGGGACAGAGGAAATGATTCGAGTCGCTTAAGACCATATTCCATTGCGCTTATATAGTGGACGATTCGTTCGACATCCTGCGGAAATCGGCTTTCTATCTGGGCTTCACTCTTGATAACATCAACTATCGTTGCCTGAGTGCCTTCGATTTCGCTTGACCTTGCCGCTTCTTTACGAATATACATGAAGATAAAGAAATCGAGATCTGGAAGAAGTTGGGTAATTCCGTCTAATTTACCAAGCATCAAAACCGCTTTGGCGTGAAGCTGTTGGGTCTTTGCGCTCAATATAATTTGCTCTTTCGGAGGAAATTTACTTGGTACAAATGCTTTATACCCAGTAGGTTGTTGAATTAATTGCCCAATCTTCATATGTAACATCTTAATTAGAGATGTAACGATTATAGCCTATAAACGTAACATCTGTCAAGTAAAAGTTGTGGTTTAGCCTCAGTAATTGGAGTCTATGACGGGTTTATGCCTAGCCATCATTAGGGAGTGTCAATTATTCAAGCTGAAATTTAGCCCTATATATCAATCTATTCTTAGGTATGACCCGGAAAAGGTCAACATCGGCTCCCCCGCGTGGACTCGAACCACGAACCTTGTCGTTACATTTATTGGACTATCTCTTCACCTATCTTTTTAAAGATTGAGGTGGTGGGCGCTCTAAAGGGTGTACTCACCTAGTCTCTGCACCTGCCCCGCCAGTGGCGGGGATTGGCTCAGGATTATCCCGCCACGGCGGGACGTTCCCTGAATTCACCCACTTTTCATCCCGGTATTTCTACCGAGAGCTGCTAACACAGCGACCTGCTCTACCATTGAGCTACGAGGGAAATCGTAGATTAATTATACCATGATGTTTTTAACATTCCAGCAATCCATCCTACTAGTAAGCGGTGTGCCTTTGTGTCTACAAACCTTATAGAAAATACTCCAAAATTATGGATATTTTTTCTCACCTTTTTACTATTTCGCTTATCAATCGCGATATATGTTTTGTGAAACTGAGCTTGTGGAATACCAGAAAGCAACGACCAGTATTCTTTTGCTTTTTTTGCGTCTAGTCCTTCATGAATCCAAATCGCTCCTCTTAATCGCGAGTCTTGAATGTTACAATATTCTCTAAACCACTTCGACATAAATTGGATTAGTAAAGGGTTGGAATTTGTAAATTCACATCTGCCATCTTTTTTCGTTCCTTCCGCCGCGTATAGTGCTAGTCCAGCTATAAATCTCTCACGTTTTCCCAACTGTCCAACTTCTTTTATACCTTGATTAAGTAATGCTGTCGTAAGCTCTAATCTTTTTTTCTGCTGATTCTTTGTACCAATAATGGAACCCTTCAGTGCGCCACTTCTTTGATTCTTATACAGTCTTAGTAGTTGATTTTTATTTAGTTCGATATCCCTACACCATCGAGAAATTGTATCTTTCGAGGCAGGAATAATTTTCAATATTTCTCTATACGACCATCCTTGTTTTCTCAGTGTTTGAGCCCTAAGTTTATCTTCCAGCCTTCCCGCGTATCCCATACTTTTATACTAAATACAAACTGGGGAAATGTCAATTACTTAATAATAGAGATCATTGTATGGCTTGACAACTGTAAAAAATTACTCTAATCTGAATTCTAAGATATTGTGCGTAAAGCAATTGGTTTTTTTGTAACTCTATTATTATCTCTTAGCATAGTCGTTGTTTCAGTACAGGCGCAGTCTCCTCAACTCTACTACGATTGGAGCACCACTACCGATCTTCCTGCAAAGAATGTTTTAGGTGCGACCACCCAGTTTAAACAATACAATAACTATGTAATTGGAGGAAATCTTACCCCCAGCAGTCCCCTCTATTTTGTAAAGAGACTCCAGGAGGGTGTACGACTCGCGGTTACTACAAAACCAGAAGACAAAGCGAAATTACAACTCGAATTTCTTGGGAGTCGATTAGACGAACTTAATAAATTAGTAGAGAGTAAAAATAAAGGCTCTGTCGCCCAAGC
>CAZXEK010000018.1:0-2176 GCA_964639675.1 uncultured Candidatus Saccharibacteria bacterium | reverse complement strand
GAGCGTTGATGCTGGAGTCGTTATGAAGAGGGGTAGACCAAGAGCTTTCGGTCGCTCTTATCCGATAAGAAGGAAGACTAGTAATGTGAAGCTTACCCTGGCTATTAGAAATTAGTAATTTAACCGAATTATGTCACATAGCGTTCATCCATATTCTCATAGATTAGGTGTGATAAGAGACTGGAAGTCTCGTTGGTTTGGGGTACCTGGTAAATATCAGAAGATGTTGAAGTCAGATGTCCTGATTCGGGAATTCTTAGAGGTTAGACTACGTGGCCATTACGTCGGCTCTATAGAGATAGAGCGTGGTAGTAATTCTCTTCGAATTTTCGTTAAAACTTCTCGCCCAGGCATGATAATCGGCAGAAGTGGCGATGGCGTAGTTAAGTTGAAGGACGAAGTTGTGGCCAAGTTAAAAAAGCTTGGGGGTGTTGTTCCGAAAGATACCAAGTTAGAGATAGAAGAGATAAGATTTCCAGAGACTTCGGCAGCAATAGTTGGTCAGATGTGTGCTGAGGGTCTTGAGAAGCGCTTGCCATTTATGAAAGTTATGAAGCAGGCAGTGGAGAAGACGATGGCCAATAGAGAGGCTAAGGGGATAAAGATTACCATGTCTGGTAGATTGGGTGGCGCTGATATGAGTAGAGTAGAGACCGTCAAGAATGGTAGATTACCGCTACAGACACTTAGGGCTGACATTGACTTTGCTCGCGAGAAGGCCCACTTGCCATACGGGGATATTGGGATAAAGGTCTGGATTTACAAGGGAGAGATATTTATTGCTTCATCGGCAGCCCGTCGGGGAGGCGGGAAAAAGGAATAATTTATTTTATGTTACTACCCAAAAAAGTAAAACACAGGAAGTGGCAGACCACCAGAAGAAACCCAAACAAGATTAGGGTTGAAACTAGGGGGGCTAAACTCTCGTTCGGTTCTTTTGGGATTAAGTCTCTGGCTTATGCTAGAATTACCTCTAATCAGATTGAGGCTGCCAGAAAGGCCATGAGCCGGGCTATTAAGAAGACTGGGAAGATCTGGATTAGAATTTTTCCCGATAGACCATTTACAGCTAAGCCACCGGAAATGCCTATGGGTAAGGGCAAGGGTGATCCGCAAGGGTACTGTTTTGAGGTTTATCCCGGTAGAGTCTTGTTTGAAATCGATGGTGTCGATGATGCTACTGCTCTCGAATGTTTGGCTAGGGCGAGCGATAAGTTACCAGTTAAGACGAAGGTGGTGGCCCGGTTTCATTGAAAATGTTGGGGATTAATGCTAGTTTAATTAGTTATTAAGTAATTGATGGTAATGAAGTCTGATATTAAGACTAAAAATAAGGAGGATTTGGAGATAATAATTAAGGATAAGAGGGAGGCCTTGAAGAATTTTCGTTTTGGTATATCTGGTAGTCGTGTTAAAAATATCAAGGAGGCTAGGACAATCAGGAAGGATATAGCTCGAGCCATAACCTTTTTAAGGCAGAATAATAAATAATATGAATAATAAAGTTACTACAGATAAGATAGATAAGAAAAATTTAAAAACTCTGGACGGAGTTGTGGTTTCGGACAAGATGCAAAAAACGGTGGTTGTTTCAGTGGAAAGGTACGTTAAGCATCCAAAATATCATAAGTTTATAATCAAGAGCAAGAGATATAGTGTTCATGATGAGGATGGTTCGGCTAAGGTGGGGGATAAGGTTTCTATTCAATCTTGTCGACCAATGTCGAAGCAAAAGTTCTTTATGCTTAAGGAGATTAATGGAGTCAAAGTTTAAATAGTATGTTACAGCCCAGAGCATTAGTTAAAATAACAGATAATACAGGCGGCAAGATTGGTCGTATTTTCAAAGTGCTCGGCGGTTCAAAAAGAAGATATGCTAGAATCGGTGATATCGTTGTTCTGTCTGTTCAGGTGGCCGAACCTCGAAAGCAGGTCAAGAAGAAAGATATCTTGAGTGGCTTGGTTGTTAGGCAGAAGGCACCATTTAGAAGGAAAGATGGTACGTACGTTCGGTTTGATGATAATGCTGTGGTTATTATAGATCGCAACAAGAAGGAGCCACTTGGGGCTAGAGTTTTCGGTCCGATTCCTCGTGAGATTGCTGAGTTGGGATACCAGAAGATTGTATCTTTAGCACCGGAAATCATTTAGTGATAAGTATATAAGTATAAGGGTG
>CAZXEK010000017.1:0-3370 GCA_964639675.1 uncultured Candidatus Saccharibacteria bacterium | reverse complement strand
GGTTGATACTATCGAATGAACATTGATCGATATCAAGCTCCTTTTGACGGAAATTTTTAATAATCGATTAATATTAACTTCTGTCCGATAATTTTTTCAGATCATTTGACAATCAGGTTCGGCAATGCAATAGTTAAATTGGGCACTTATCCCTTGACACCAAGTAAATATTCTGATATATTATTTGTATGCCAGGTAAGTTTAGCCTCAAAGAATTCTTCTCAAGATTCCCCAATGATGATGCCTGTTTGGAAGAAATTAAAAAGCTTCGCTTCCCTAATGGAATTATCTGTCCCAAATGCCAGAAAGTAACCAAGTTCTACAAGATTAAAGGTCGACCCGGCTATGCCTGTGAATTTGGTGGACATGTAGTATATCCTCTTTCAGGCACTATCCTTGAGAAAACCACCACACCACTTCAATACTGGTTGTATGCCATGTACTTAATGACAAAGACAAGAAGTGGCATATCTGCTAAGCAATTACAAAGAGAACTAGGGGTAACATATAAGACAGCTTGGAGAATGTTTAAGCAAATCAGAATGTTAATGAGCAGTGATTCATCCCCTGATCCCCTAGATGGTATCGTAGAGGTAGATGAAACATTTGTCGGCGGAAAAGGAAAGAACAGAAAATCTCAGTGGATACAAGGAGTAGAAGAGAAACAAAAACAAGTCTTAATGGGAATGGTACAACGGGGAGGAAAAGTATATATCAGACATATTGAAACAAATGGTAAATGGGCACTTCTTAAACAAATCCAGGATAATATCTCACCAAAAGCCAGAATATTCACCGATGAATGGAGAGGATATATACAATTGTCATACAAAGGCTATGAACATAGTTCAGTCAATCATGGAGCTGGAGAATACGTGAGGAAAGAAGTCCATACTCAAAATATTGAGAATGTCTGGTCTCACCTAAAAAGAGGTATTTTTGGAGTCTACAGAATTGTTTCTGCTAAATATTTACAAGCCTATGCAGATGAATATGCCTTCAGATATAACCACAGAAAACTTGATGGAGATATGTTTGATGTTCTCTTAAGGCAAGTTGCTAATATTAGGACTTTGCAGGTTTAAAAGCTTTCTTAAGGAGATTGTTAAATTTCTCTTTTAATCCATTATCTTCGTCACCTTCTATAGCTTTATGTAGCTCTTTGTCCATGGTATTTGTTTTATGTCTTTTTTGTATTTCTTTGAGAGATAGTTTTTTATGAATTGTTGGTTTTTTCATTGTTAGTTATTGTTAAGTTTTTCAGTGAGGTGGTTAGATTATATCAAGTTTTTATTAATTGGTTTTTATGAGTTTTATTTTCCTTAAAGATGTAATTTACATCCCCTTATATTTATATAAGTATAAAGAGTCTGTGTTTTTGAGGAAATTAAGTTCAAAATAGCTTCAAAAATGTGTCAACGCGTTGCTACATTTAGTACCTACGCGTAGGGACAATTTTAGGAGTAATTTTTCATTGAAATAGGTATGTAGTTTCAGGAAAGAAAGTTTAATTGTTGAGGCTAGAAGCTCCTCACTTCTGTGAGGAGTAAGACGCTCACTCTGTTCTTACATTTGTGAGTTTAGTGAAATTGTAAGATTGAAAAGAAGAGTTTGCTAAGTATTAGGTCTGCGTAAAATTTTTACTGGTAGTCCATGATCGGCCCTAACCAAAACAACATCTGTTGCTTTGAAGTGACCTCTAGCTCCCCAAGGAAATTTCTCTGCATCAGGGATATCTGCTATATCTAGTGGATTTAAGCTTGTAGCGTCAACGACTGTTAAGCTATTAAAGAAATTTTGTCTATCATCCAGGTTGGGTATAGCAGCTTCTAAAGACTCGAAAATTTCCTGAAATCCTGCTGACTGGCCGCGCTCTTTGATAGCCCATGCAGTTCCTCTTCCTGAGGTTCTTGTTTGCATCATTCGTTCTAACTCGGAGATAGGGGTGGGGGTACCTTCGTGTGTAGCGCATGCCTGCTGCCAGTTATCTCCTACAACTACCATTTGTCTTGGGAGATCAGGAATCTCTCCACTTAATTCACGATGTAGGGTTATGGCAAAATTAGAGACATCATGATCTTGAGTAAAAGAGTCGATTTTAGGTGAAGGAACTCCATAATATAAGCGATCTCGTTGTGTTGGATCTCCAATCTCTACTCGTTTTATCATTATCTTATATTGTTTATTACTCTCACCTGTAAGTCGATTCGCAGCTTCCGACAAAACTATTTGGGGCTTAGAAGAAAATCTATCTATATCTTCTAATAAGATTATTTCCGGCTTTTCCCAATTAAGTAAATTAGCACAAAGCCATCTAGCCCCTTTCCATCCATCTCTAACGTCTTCAGCACCTGTCGCTCCAATTGGGAGTCCACTCAAATCAGGCCTATCTGGACCAACCTCATAAGCAGATCCTGAAAGAACAGCATCAGTTTCTCTTAATCTCTCAGTCTCGACTCTTTTAGATTCATGTCCCGGACGCATATCCCTTAATCCACTCTCTTTCCGAGAAGCTCTTGTTGCAGCATATTCAGCTGATAAAGGCATATTAAAACGATATTCTGACCCACTCATCTGATAGGAGCGATAGGGAGTTTGGTCGCCTTTTTTAGAACTACCTCGCTGTAAGTTTAGACCGACACTGTTGACTATCGATCCACCAGAGTCTGGATCTGCCTCAGGATAATGTCTATACAAGCCTAACTCATACCACATATCGTATTCTTCTTCTTGTGAAAGAGGAACAAATTTGGCAACCTGAAAATCGCGGTTGTCTCTTCCAGCTATAAGATGTTTTCGATCACCATCTATACCCCAAGTCCAAGTGCCGCGAGCTTTTGCTTTTTTATTCTCCTGTTGCCTTTGAGTTTCAGGTAGCATGGCATCAACTACCAATGAAACTGCTGCTTGTACTTCAGATGAATCATAACCCCCAAGTTTAGAAAGATCAGTATTTTCGTTTATAGTTTGTTCGGAGGTATCAACAACTGCTTGAAGGATTTTCTTGGCCTGATCAAGGCTTAGTTCTGCACTTCTTTGGTCTTCATGGTCAGTAACAGGCTGAATATTTTTATTTTGAGGTACCAATCCCGATTCATCATCTATTGCCATAATAATCTTATAACTTTCAATTTTCTAAAGAGAGTATTTCAAATATATGAAGAGATGTCAATAAGATCAACCTAATCCTACCTGCGATTTTCACTCAGATCTTCGTATCAACTCGTACTTGGTTTGAGGGTATATATGCCTTAAATTGTGAAAAAAAAAGATTTTCGAAAATTTCGCCATTGTTGATATTGTTTGTTGTACTTATCGCCATTTTTATTGTTTTTATTCTATACAAATCTCCTCTTTCGAATTCTACGTT
>CAZXEK010000016.1:0-2446 GCA_964639675.1 uncultured Candidatus Saccharibacteria bacterium | reverse complement strand
AATTATCACTCGGTGGCTGGGATGGCTGGATCGCCTTGTCGGGAAAAACTGTTGGAACTGTCCCTAGAGAATATGGCGTAGGTTTAAATAGCGGAGTTTTTAGTGGATTTTCTTGGGGCGGGGGATCAGATTTTGTCTCTGGGGATTTGACTAACAGATCACCTCAATCTCCCGGCTGGATAAGTTGGAGTGGTCAAGCAACCAATGGTTCGGCTTATGGTGTAAAGCTAGTTGACAAGCCAGTAGGCACGGTTGTAGTTACATGTAAATATGATCGATCTCCGATTGTAGGGCAGAGCACAAAATGGACAATAGAAGTTACTCCGCTATCGTTCCCTTATACTGATGCCGTCTTTAGTTTCAGTAGATTTAAGGGTAGTCCTCAAAGCCTGCAACTTGCCATTAATCCAGTTGATTACACAAGCAGTAAGGATCGGATTTCTGAGACGGTGTTGTATAATCAGCCAGGTTCATGGGTTACCGATGTTGCGGTAACAGATGCTCGGGGTAGGTCTATTGGTTCCGGTAGCTGTCAACCTGTTGTCGTTGACTCGGGATGTCCTAACGGCGTCTGTTATCAAGTTAGCGATAAGGATTTTGTTATAAGGGCCGAACCTCGGGCTGGCATGACTGCTCGGTTTATAAGAAATATAAGCACGGTTGCTTTTCCTGACATAACACTTTCGGTTGGAAAGATTGGGGATTTCAAATCTAATATAGAAATCAAATTCAGTAAAATCGTCGCTGGTTCTAATGGCGCCAATATGACCGGACCTAGTGATCCCCTTATAGCTCAAGCACCATATTTCTCACCTGAAGAGGACTTAAGTGCCACGCTTACTAATGATATAACTTTAGTAGGATCTCCTGGTCCTTATAAAAACACCGTATTTAGTTTAAATCTCACTAAGAATCAAGCTTCTATAGCACCATTGCCTTCAGGTAACTATACAATTGTGCTTTTGGCATCAGGGGGTGGAATTACAAAAACTATTAATATTCCTCTGAGAATAGATAATCCAAGCGGAGGGGTTAAGGAAAGGTAATAGGCCGCAGTAAATTTTACTTGCCTTTTGAACTTACTTTTGGTAAACTTTTTCAACATATGCAAACAGAAGTCACAGAAGAGAAAATGGTAAATATTACAGGGTCTTATGGGGTGTCGGTAGATGACCTCTTTAAGGTTGGGGCTCATTTTGGTTATTCTAAGACAAGGAGACATCCATCTCTTAAACCTTATATTTTTGGTTCTAAGAATCGGATGGATATTATTGATCTAGACAAGACTGTCGTTATGTTCGATAAGCTTCTATCTTATATAGAGTCTCTTTCCAGAGAGGGTAAGCAGATACTATTCGTTGGAAATA
This sequence comes from uncultured Candidatus Saccharibacteria bacterium, assembly GCA_964639675.1. Taxonomy (GTDB): domain Bacteria; phylum Patescibacteriota; class Minisyncoccia; order Phycocordibacterales; family UBA12445; genus JACQCV01. The sequence continues at coordinate 1,079 of CAZXEK010000016.1, read as the reverse complement.
AGAAAGAGGCGGAAGCGGCAGTCGTTGATACTGCGACAAAGCTTGACATGCCATATGTGGCCAATAGATGGATTGGTGGAACTCTGACAAATTTCGCAGAGATAAGAAAGAGAATAGCTCGTCTGGAGGATCTGATGATTAAGAAGGAGAGTGGAGAGTTAGAAGTTTATACCAAGAAAGAGCGGGGAATATTGGACAAAGAGATGTCTGATTTGAAAAAGAGATTTTGGGGTATAGTTAAGGTTAAGAGGTTGCCGGCGGCTATCTTTGTAGTAGACTCTAATAAAGAGGAGATTGCTCTGCTAGAGGCCAGAAGAATGAATATTCCGGTCATAAGTTTGTCCGGCTCTGACTGTGATATAAGTTTGGTTGATTATCCAGTAGTGGCCAACGATTCATCTATTCAGAGTATCGAATTTTTCCTTGCAAAGATTGTCGAGGTTTATCGAAATGCTAAGGTGGTTAGTAGTCCGGTTTCGATAAATCTTACGGCTCCAATAGCTTAAGTGCGAGTCTTCTGATACCTTGTCAGAAGCTTTTTAATGTAGGATAATCTATATTATGATGATAACAACTTCACAACTCAAAGAGTTAAGGGAGATGACCGGTATATCCATGATGCAGTGTAAGAAGGCCCTAGAAGATGCCAATGGAGATATAGGGAGAGCTTTGGTATATCTTAAGAAGAAGGGAGTAGAGATTGCTGCTAATAAATCGGACAGGGAACTAAAATCTGGTATCATTCAATCTTATATACATTCGAACGGAGCCATGGGGTCATTGGTTGAACTTAATTGTGAGACTGATTTTGTTGCTAGGAATGAAGAGTTTAGGGCCTTAGCATATGATCTCGCCATGCACATAACCGCGACTTCTCCGATCTATTTAAGTGCTGATAAAATAAGTGATGAGACTAAGAATGAGGTACGGGAGATGTTTGCCAAGGAGGTTTTAGAGATGCAGAAACCAGAGGAGATAAAACAGAAAATTCTTCAGGGAAAGATTGACTCTTACCTTTCTGAGAGGACATTACTTTCTCAGCTATTTGTTAAAAATCCAGATGAGACAATCGAAGCTCT
>CAZXEK010000015.1:0-5874 GCA_964639675.1 uncultured Candidatus Saccharibacteria bacterium | reverse complement strand
GTCTTCAGATTTAACCCCAGCAACCATGGAGATGATTATTATCTCTGTCGGAGTTTGGTAGACATCGACGGCTAGTTGAGCCTCGGTTTGTTCTTGCGGCACCCAGTCTTCTCCCTTTGTACTTTTTGTTTTTGGTTCATCTTCTATTCCGCGAATAGTTCCAGTGATGCGTTCAAAAAATGATCTTTTTTCTTTTTTCATTATAAAAGAGTTAGTCTGGTAATCTTTATTTTAATTATAGTTATCTTCTACCCGAAGTTTCTCAAAAAAGAGTATTAAGAATATTATAGCAAGCCACAGAGAGATGAAGACAGTAGATATGTTGCCACCACCGTCTTTAATTATAGAGATGTTAAATGATGTGTGCAACATAGTGGATGTTAATATCCCGAAAATTATAGCGGCAAATTTTAAGAAGTGGTTCTTGTTGAAAGTTAGGGCCATCAAACTACCTATAAATGCTGAAGCTAGGGTATGTAATAGACTAGCACCGACGAAGCGCATGGTGCCGGTCAACAAACTAGACATTCCATCTGGCGAGTTTATTATGAACAAGAAGTTTTCGGCAGCAGCGAAGCCAAGGGCAGCAGTGATCAAATAGATGATGGCGTCTATCGGCTCATCGTAGAATTTTGTTCTCAATGCTCCAAGGTAAGCTGCCCCAAATTTTGCAAATTCCTCTATTAGTGCCCAGAGTAGGAATATTATTCCTTGACTAGCGACGACATTTTTTACAATGAATGTTTCGGCATAGTATGTCGGTATTATAGAGATGATTCCAGTGATAAAAGTAATGACTAGCATTCTTTGGGGCTCCGGATGTTTATCATCTTCTCGGAGCCAAAACCAAAGCCATAAAATTGCGGGTATTATGCCGCCGATCAAAGAAAGAAATAAGACCAAGGGGCTTACTAATGGGGCCATGTTTCTATCATTAATAGACTGTTTTTATTGGGACACTTTGGCAACATACTCCAGATCTCTTCGGTGATGAAAGGCATAAAAGGATGGAGAAGTTTTAGGCAAGTTTCTAATATATCTTGAAGCAATCTTTTTCTAGATTTTGATATGTCCTGGTCCTTATTTTCTAGAAGTGGCTTACTCTCTTCTATTATCTTATCAGCAAATTCATGCCAAATATAGTGGTACAGATTTTCGGCAGCTAGATAAAATTTATAATTCTCCATATCATCCGTCGTTTTCTTTATAAGATTCTCAGTATTTTTCCAGATCTTTAAATCTTCTGTGGTGAGTGTCTGATTTTTAGTCAGGTCTAGATCACTCGTGTTTGATATTACGAAACGGGAGATATTCCAAAGTTTATTAGCGAATTTAGAGTAGGCTCTGACTTTTTGAATATCAAAATTGAGGTCATTCCCTGGGCCAATCCCTACGATCATGGACATTCTAAGTGCATCTGTACCAAACTGCCTTATCACCTCTTCGGGTTCTATGCCATTCTTGGCAGACTTGCTAAATTTTTTACCCTGAGAGTCCCTTACTATGCCGTGGAGGTATACCATTTTGAACGGGATCTGATCTAAAAGATATCTACTCATCATAATCATTCTAGCTACCCAAAAGAAAAGAATTTCATACCCAGGGTTCATTAGGGTAGTAGGATAATAATTTTTGAGATCAGAGTTTGGTATGGGATTGCCTTGCTCTCGAGAGCCTCGACCCTCGTGGAGAGGAGCGTAGTCGGTGGGCCAACCAAGAGTGCTAAATGTCCACAGACTAGATGAGAACCATGTATCTAGAGTATCCGGATCTTGCTCAAATCCTTCTTCTTTCGGGGGTTCTATTCCACAAAATATCTCTCCACCTTTATACCATACTGGGATCTGATGACCGTAAATAATTTGTCGCGAGATACACCAATCACGCAGGTTGTCTATCCAGTTATAGTAGATCTTTTTAAAATGTTCGGGGAGTATATCTACCTCATGCGATGAAATTGGTTCTCGCATGAGCTCCTTTAAGGTTTTTCCATTTTTGGAGGGGATGGCCTTGTTGACGTCAATGAACCATTGTAGTTTTGGAATAGGTTCTACAATACCTCCAGTTCTCTCTGCTGTTCCGACATTTTGCCGGACAGTCTCTTCCTTTTGGAGTAGTCCTGATTCGTTTAACCAGGAGACAATAGTTTCTCTTGCTTCAGTTGTTTTCTTTCCCACAATTCTTTCATCTCCAACTATCATTTTCGCAAACTCATTTATCACTTGTATGCTTGGCAGACTGTGTCGTTTGGCTATATCGGCATCTATCTGACTATGTGCTGGCGTCACACCGAGTGCCCCGGTGCCAAATTCTGGTTCTACCGAATCATCAGCTACGATCTTTATGTTAAGTGTTACACCACAAAAATCTTTTATTGAATAAGTCTTGCCTACGTATTCTTTATATCGAACATCTTTAGGATTTACAGCAACAGCCGTATCACCCACCTTGGTCTCAGGACGAGTTGTGGATATGTAGATGGGGAAATCTTTTGAATATTTAAATGTATACAGCCTTGCTTCTCTTTCTTCATAAACAATTTCGTCATCAGCGATTGTCGTTTGCCCTCTTGGATCCCAATTTACAACTCTATAGCCACGGTATATAAGTCCTTCGTCATACATTTTTTTGAAGGCCGTTTTGACAGCCAGACTACGTTCCTTATCTAGCGTGAATGCTTGGCGTGACCAGTCGAGAGATGAGCCGAGCAGACGCATCTGCTCTAGCATATCTTTTTGATTGGAGAGACCAAACTCATTGATCATATTAAAAAAATCGTGACGGGAAAAATCGTGACGCGATTTCCCTGTCTTTTTTTGTAATTCTTTTTCAAATTTGGACTGGGTGGCTATGGCTGCGTGGTCTGTCCCTGGGATCCAGAGAGTTCTTTTACCACGCATTCGTTCGAATCGAACCACTGCGTCTTGCAAGCTGTGTTCGAGGGCATGTCCAAGATGAAGCCTTCCAGTTACATTCGGTGGTGGTAGGACCATAGAAAAGTGCTCTGCATCTTTAGCTGTGATTCCATTTTTTATGCAAACATCAGGGTTAAAATAGCCAGAATCTTCCCACTGTTTGTAGATTCTTTTTTCTGTTTCTTCTGGTCTATAAGGCTTAGATAGTTTTTCGTCCATTTGCTTATTCTAGCAAATTTTTTTAGCTTAGGAAACTTAACACTTAGACCGCGGGTTACCTTTTAAGGTATCTTAAATTAATATTGGTTTTATTTATTTTAAAATCAAATTTCCTGTTGCTTTGAAATTTTTATTCGGTTTGGTTTTTTTATTTTTATAGTCAAGATAACGAAAATATCCGGCCGTGGCAATCATTGCGGCGTTATCTGTCGAAAGTGTTCTGTGGGGGATTAGTAGTCTCAAATTTTCGTTAGCTAACCCCTTGAAGGCTTCCCTGATCTTTTTATTGGCTATTACCCCTCCACCGATTATTAAAGTTTTTACCTCGTTTTGTCTTAAGGCCAGTTTAGTTTTACTAATAAGCACATCTACAACAGCCTCTTCGAATTCGTGAGCTATTTCAGACTTAATCTCTTCTGAAAGCTTCCCAATCTCTTTTATTTTATAAAGGACGGCAGTTTTTAGTCCGGAGAATGAGAAATCTAAGTCACCAGAATTTATCATTGGTCGGGGGAGCTTGATCGGGATTTTATTTACTTGGGAGCTCAACTCCCAAGTGGAAAATTTTTCTGCCAACTTCGATATCTCTGGTCCGCCAGGATAAGGGAGCCCCAACATCCTTGCGACCTTGTCAAAGGCTTCACCGACAGCATCATCTCTGGTGTGACCGAGAACTTTGTATTTAAGCCAGTCCTTAATTAAAACCAATTCGGTATGGCCACCGCTTATAAGTAGAGCAATGGCTGGGAGTTTTAGCTTTAAATTTGAACGGAGACCGGGAGTTGTCTCAGGTAGGAGAACCGATAGGATATGTCCCTCCATGTGATTTATAGGCATAATTGGTTTGTTCCAAAAAAGTCCCAGTGCTTTTGCAAAATTTATACCCGTCCACAATGCTGGTTCAAGTCCGGGGCCATATGTTACTGCAATGGCATCAATTTTTGGGACTGCAATATTTGGAACGAATTCTAAAAATAGTTCTGCGAGCCCCGGTTCTCGTTCCAGCATCTTTTTAATTTTTTCTGTTTCAGGTAGAGATGCCAGCTTTTTATTTACAAGGAGGCCGCTTTCTTCGAGGGCTTTTCGTAGGATTGGTACCAGATTTTTTGAGTGTTCTCTCTTTGCTAAATTTGGCACGACGCCTGACCATTTTGCGTGAAGTGCCGCTTGAGAGTGCACCACGCTAGACAATATTTTAAAAGAGGGTGATCTATGTGTCCCCCTGGCTTCAAGTATACTTATAGCTGTCTCATCACAGCTTGTCTCTATTGCTAGCAGGTTCATTTTTTATAGAATACTTAAAATTATTTAAATTTACCAGCAAATTATTTTTATTACATTTTTTCTAATCTCTTCACCCTTTCTTCCATGGGTGGGTGGGTTGAAAAAATAGACATTAAGAGTGATGGTTTGAATGGATTTACGATAAACATATGTGCCGTTGCTTCATGTTTTGGTTCGCCAATCATGGGGTGCGCTCGTGTTGATTGATGAAGTTTCTTCAACGCAGAAGCGAGGGAGAGGGGATTTCTAGAAATCTTTGCTCCGGTCTCATCAGCTAAATACTCACGAGAGCGTGAAATAGCAAGATGAAGGAGAGTTGCAATAATTGGGGTAAGGATTACAAGCACAATCGTACCAAAAGCATTACCGCCACCTCTTTCATCTCGAGAGTTACTCGCAAACATTCCGGCGAAATAGGCCATCTGAGCAATATATGAAATTGCGCCGGCAAGCGTTGCGGCGATACTTGATAGCAGAATATCTCGGTTTTTGATGTGTGAAAGTTCGTGAGCAAGTACTCCTCGCAGTTCATCTTCATCTAGTAGATCTAAGATACCCTTTGTAACTGCTACAACTGCATGGTTCTCATTTCTGCCAGTGGCGAATGCATTTGGAATGGGGAGAGATACAAGGTAAAGCCTTGGTTTTGGTATGTTAGCTTTTTGTGCAAGATCTTCAAGCATCAGATGAAGCTTGGGGTTTGTCTCGCGATGGATCTCCTTTGCCTTATAGATTGCAAGTACAATCTTGTCAGAGAACCAGTAAGAGCCGAGATTCATAACTGCCGAAAGTATAAGCGCAACTAGTGCACCGTTCTGCCCGCCCAAATAATAACCTAAGCCAATAAGCAGGCCCGTAAGACCACCCAGAAGAACAAGTGTTTTAAGTCTAAACATAGATTTTAATCTATTAAAAAATAAAGTTTGTATGCCTAACATCTCAAGGCCTATAATTGCCAGCCACGAACCAGGGGTAAGAGGAGTGACAAGAGCAGTAAGTCCAATAAGGATTAAAATAACGCCAATTACCATCCTGGTTATTGGTTTGTTGAGGGTGTATTCTTTAATGGCTTTAAGTTGTTTTATAAACATTTAAATTAATTTTTCTTCGATAATGCGAAGCTCCAAGTATTCGCTTCTCACCTTGCCCGCCCTGTGCGCGCACAAATCCCCGCCATTTTTAGGAAATATTATAAAATGGCGGGGATTGCTCCCTTGAATCACGCAAATTTAATTTGCGATATATTTTTTGTTGATGTTGATTGAAACATATCCAAGTCCAATAAAAACAAACCCAAGAATAACAAGAGAGATTGGCCAACCAAGTGAATTTGCAAAATATTCGCTTGTGATATACGAAACATGAGCAATAAGGAAAAGAGTGCTCATGACCAAAATACTGCGACTCCTCATATACACTGATAAGGTAAGACCTCCAATCACAAGAATGAAATAGA
>CAZXEK010000014.1:0-9701 GCA_964639675.1 uncultured Candidatus Saccharibacteria bacterium | reverse complement strand
GCTAAAGATGGAGGCGGCTATGGATACTACAAAGAGGCAGCAGACAAAAAAGATCTTGACAGTAAAATAAGGGCAGCAACAGAAGAGATCGAGGCGATAACAGCAGGTTCGGGTGGAACCGTTGAGAATTTCTTAGAAAATGTCCAAGATGATGTCCTGATTAAACTAGATATCAACATCCTAACTAAGAAGGAGGTCGCCGAATCACTTTCAGGCTCGCAACTTGCCGCAATCCAAAAGTCTGGAATAATAAAAAACCGTGCCCAAAGACAATTAATCCGTGAAGCCGTAAACCTAAATACCTTCAATGTAGACGGTAATCAGTATCTGGGAGCCAATGCTGGTAAGGGTCTCTGGTAATTAATTAAAAAAATGCAACATTCAAGCGACGAATTAAATGAAATATTTCAAAAGATGCCAGAGGGGATCAAGGATGCTATTGTTTCTGTCGATACAGCTCGCATAATAAATGACACCGGGAAAAAATACGGCCTGCATATTGATCAGGTTGGAACAGTGGCAGAAGAAACAGGGCTGGTTTTACTCGGCCTGACTCATCCGACAGAATTTGTCAGTAATTTAACAAAGAGGCTCGGTATAGATAGGGTTGTGGCCAGTCAAATAGCCTCTGAGATAAATGACCAGGTATTCCTCAAGGTTCGCGAGCAATTGAGAAATGTCCACGATAATCCAGAAGAAGTGGCGCCGGAAGACGAACCTGCCCCAGAGAGTCTACATCCGACCAGAGATGCACTACTTGAGGCCATACAGAACCCGGAGGGGATGGCCAAGAGGCCAATTGCAAAAGAAAAACCAATCCCCTTGGTTTCGATTAAAAATCCCTATGAAAAAGCGACTCCAGAAATGGGCAAGGATTTCCCGGTTGTGGCCGAAGCTCCCAAAATGGCCCCAACCCCTCCGTCAAAATTGAACCTTGACGCAGATGACGGAGATATACTAACCCAGAAGATGTCTGGCCAATTCAGCCTACCGACAGTTGAGACAAAGGTAAAAGAAGTTGAACCAGGCCAACCTATGACAACCAAGAAGAACGACCCCTACAAGGAACAAGTTTAGAATAGGGGCGTACAGCTAATAAGAAACTGTTACGCGGTGCTTGCTTTTTTTGGGAGAAAAATATATAGTATCGCCTACAATCAATACAATCAATGTCGACAATAAATCAGTTAATAAAAAAACCAAGGAAGCATATCAGTTTCAAGTCGCGAACCATTGCCTTGGCAAAGGGTTTCAATACTAAGAAGAATATGCCGGTCTATTACCCATCTTCTTTTAAGAGGGGTGTTTGTGTTAGTGTTAAGACTACAACGCCGAAGAAACCTAACTCAGCTCTGCGAAAGATTGCTAGGGTGAGGCTAACTAATGGTATGGAGGTCACAGCTTATATCCCAGGCATTGGGCACAACCTACAGGAGCATTCTGTCGTTGTCATTCGAGGGGGCAAGGTTAAGGATTTACCAGGTGTTAGGTATCACATAGTGAGGGGGGTATTGGATTCTGCCGGTGTAGAGACTAGGAGAAAGGGTAGAAGTCTATATGGAGTTAAGAAACCAAAGGCGAAGAAATAATGAGCCCCATAATTATTTAATAAATGAGAGGAAAAGTTAAAAATAGAAATATAGTTACACCAGACTTCGTTCATAATTCTCGGGATCTTTCTAAGTTTATGAACTATGTGATGGAGCAGGGTAAGAAGAATATTGCACGCGCTTTAGTTTATGATGCCCTGGAAGATATTAAGGAAAAATTGAAGGTTAAGAATCCAATTGAGATCTTTGATCTTGCTTTGCAAAATGTTGGGCCGATGATGGAGGTTAGGTCAAGGAGGATTGGCGGCGCTACTTATCAGGTGCCCAGGGAATTGAATCCAAACAGACGTTTGGCTTTGGCAATGCGCTGGATTGTCACAGCTGCTAGGTCTAAGAAGGGGGTTCCGATGAGGCAGAAGTTGGCCAATGAACTTATCTCTGCTAGTAAGAATGAGGGTGAAGCCATCAAGAAGCGTGACAACACTCACAAGATGGCTGAAGCCAATCGCGCCTTCGCACATTTCGCGTGGTAGACAAAATTTCGTTAAGAAAATATACATGGATAGAGAAACGCCCATAGAGAAGGTTAGGAATATAGGAATTATTGCTCATATTGATGCAGGCAAGACGACCACCACCGAGAGGGTGCTTTTTTATACTGGAGTTTCTCATAAGATTGGAGAGGTTCATGAGGGTGACACTGTTATGGATTGGATGGAGCAGGAGAGGGAGAGGGGGATCACCATTACGGCGGCGGCAACTACAGCTTTCTGGACACCGACATACGCTAATGGTGATAAGAGTAAAATGTATCGTTTCAATATTATAGATACACCTGGACACATTGACTTTACTGTTGAGGTTAAAAGAAGTCTCCGAGTACTCGACGGAGCGGTGGTTGTTTTTGATGGGGTTGCCGGAGTTGAGCCACAATCGGAGACCAACTGGCGTTACGCTGATGAGGGACGAGTACCAAGAATCTGTTTTATAAACAAGCTCGACAGGATGGGTGGCAGTTTTGAGCACTCGTTTAAGAGTATCATTGAGCGTTTAACTAAGAACGCGGTCAGAATGCAGATCCCTATCGGAGAGGAGGAACATCATGAAGGTGTCGTAGATCTTTTAAAGATGAAAGCCTATCTTTTTGAGGGCGATATGGGGAAGGAGGTTAAGGAGATTCCGATTCCCGAAAATCTTAAGGCTAAAGCGACAGAGTACCATTCAGAATTAGTGGAAAAGATTGTGGCTGAAGATGATCAGTTGATGGCTGATTATTTGGAAGGTAATGAGATCGCTATTGAGGTGTTGAAGAAAACATTAAGAAGGGCTGTTATTGATAATAAGCTGGTGCCAGTTTTCTGCGGTTCAGCTCTTAAGAACAAGGGCGTTCAGCTTGTGCTTGATGCCGTGATTGATTATCTGCCGTCGCCTCTGGATATCCCTCCGGCAAAAGGTTTTGACCCGGCAACTAGTGGGGAGATTGTCAGGGAGGTCTCTGATGACGCTCCATTTTCTGCCTTAGCCTTTAAGCTCCAAGCCGATCCATTTGTCGGGCAGTTGACCTTCTTCCGTGTCTATTCCGGTACGATTGAGGCTGGATCCTATGTTTATAACTCTACCAATAACACCAAAGAAAGAGTCGGTAGAATTCTTAGGATGCATGCTAACGATAGGGAAGAGGTGAAGAAGGTTTTTGCCGGAGAGATTGCGGCGATGGTAGGTCTGAAGGGTACTCGAACTTCTGATACCTTGTGTAACGAAGATAACCCTATAATTCTTGAAAGGATCGTTTTCCCTAAGCCGGTGGTGTCACTTAGGATTGAGCCAAAGACTAAACCCGACCAGGAGAAGATGGGAATTGCTCTTAAGCGTCTCTCAGATGAGGATCCAACATTTATAATAAAAACTGACGAGGAGACGCTCGAGACGATTATTTCAGGGATGGGGGAGCTTCATTTAGAGATTATTGTTGATCGTATGAAGAGAGAGTTTGGGGTGGAGGCAAATGTTGGTAAGCCGCAGGTTGCTTACAAGGAGACGATTACTAAAGAAGCAGAGGCTGAGAACAAATATATTAAACAGTCCGGAGGTCGAGGTCAGTATGGCCACGTTGTATTGGTAGTAAAGCCCCTGGAGCCTCTTGTCGAAGGGCAGAAGATTTCTAAGAATACTAAAAGGGAGGAGGGGTACGAGTTTATCAATGCCATTAAGGGTGGTGTTATTCCTCAGGAGTTTATTCCTGCAGTTGAGAAGGGTGTAAAGGAGGGGTTATCGAGAGGCGTTCTGGCCGGTTATCAGCTGGTTGATATTTCAGTGGCCTTAACCTTTGGCTCTTCTCATGATGTTGATTCCTCAGAAATGGCTTTCAAACTAGCTGGTTCAATGGGGGTGCAGGATGCTTGCAGGAGGGCTTCGCCAGTTATTCTCGAGCCAATTATGAAGGTTGAGGTTGTAACACCAGAAAAGTTTATGGGTGACATCACTGGAAATCTAAGTTCTAAGCGCGGTCAGATCGAAGGGATGGAAGATAGGGGTCAAGCTAAGGCGGTCAAAGCCAAGGTCCCCCTTTCGGAGATGTTTGGTTACGTTACCTCACTTCGGTCTATGACAGAGGGCCGAGCTAGTTATACGATGGAATTCTCTGAGTACGCCATTGTTCCAAAAAATATTGAGGCTCAAATCATCGCGGCTAGAAAATAGATTCCACGTTACAAGTATGCTAAAATAGTTAAATGGAGAAGAATTTTACTTACACAATTCAAATAGAAAGAGACGAGGATGGTGTTTACGTTGTTTCCGTTCCTGCCTTACCTGGTTGTTATACGGAGGGACAGACATTTGATGAGGCGATGAAAATGGCTCAGGAGGCGATCGTTGCTTTTATTACTATTCTTGCTCGCCGCGGTAAACCGATTCCCGTTGAACGGAAAAGTATGCTTAGTCCATTTATGGTTAGCGTTTCAGCCCCGGTTGTTTCATGATTAGATTGAAGCAGGTGAGGCCCAGGGAACTGATCGCCGCTCTAAAGCGGGTCGGTTTTATTGAAGCTGGTCAAATTGGTAGTCACTATATTCTGGTTGACGAGACACGAAATATTCAAACGTCTGTGCCTATACATTCGGGTGATATAGGGCGAGGACTGTTGAAAAAGATTTTGAAACAGGTCCAACTCACAGAGGAGGGGTTTAGAAAAATCTTGTAAAGTACAAAAATAGATTCCACGTTACAAGTATGCTAAATTTTTAGCAGAGGAGTATTGTTTTTTTTGAAAAGGAGGTGTTCGTCTGACTAGAGAACTGGTCTATTAAAATCGGAGGTCCGACCTCCGATTTTTTTACATTGTATAAGTTCAGATACATATGAGACTTTTAACTAAGTTTTGTATATGCCCATTTTTAACAAATTTCGGATACAAACCATTGACTTAATTTGGCCTTTTGGTAGTATGTTCTCTACGTGTAATTGGCACGTTTTATTTTTGTAAGTAAGGAATTTTATTAGTACTAGTCTAATTTAAAAACTATGGCAACATTTGATAGGTCTAAGCCACATGTAAACGTCGGCACTATCGGCCACGTTGACCACGGCAAGACCACTTTAACCGCCGCTATTCTTCATGTGTTGGGTTTAGCTGGTAAGGAGGTGCGCTTAAAAACAGTTGATCAGATCGATAACGCTCCAGAAGAGCGAGAGCGAGGTATTACCATTGCCCTTTCTCATAACGAATATTCTACAGATAAGCGTCACTATGCCCATATTGATGCTCCTGGTCACGCTGACTATATTAAAAATATGATCACCGGTGCCGCTCAGATGGACGGTGCCATCTTGGTGGTCGCCGCGACAGATGGTGTGATGCCTCAGACCAGAGAACACATTCTCTTGGCGCGACAGATCGGTGTACCTCGAGTTTTGGTTTTTCTAAATAAGGTTGACATGGTTGATGAGGCTGATGGCCCAGAACTTATAGCTATGGTTGAAGAGGAGGTGAGAGACCTTTTGGCCAAATACGAATTTGATCGAAATGCTCCTGTCATAAAGGGCTCTGCTCTTAAGGCTCTTCAAGCTAAGTCTGCTGATGATGAATGGGCCAAGAAGATTCTTGAACTCGCTGATGCTCTCGACACATATATTCCAGTTCCAGTGAGGGAAGTAGAGAAGCCATTTCTTATGCCAGTTGAAGATGTTTTCTCTATTGAAGGTAGAGGGACAGTTGTTACGGGTAGGATTGAAAGAGGAACAGTCAAGGTTGGCGATACCATCTCGATCATCGGTTTGAAGGATACAGTCGCTACGACCGTTACAGGTATAGAGATGTTTAATAAATCTCTTGATCAAGGTATAGCTGGAGATAATGCCGGTATATTACTTCGAGGTACAAAGAAGGAGGATATTGACCGTGGTCAGGTTTTGGCTAAAACAGGTTCAGTTACTCCACATACAGAATTTGAGACCGAAGTTTATGTTTTGAAGAAAGAGGAAGGTGGCAGACATACCCCATTCTTTAATGGATACAAACCTCAATTTTATATCCGAACAACTGATGTTACAGGAGAGGTTGTATTGCCACAAGGCACAGAGATGGTTATGCCAGGTGATACCATTAAAGTGAACGTCAAGTTGATAGCTCCTGTTGCCCTAGAGGAGAAACAGAGATTCGCTATAAGAGAGGGTGGTAAGACTGTCGGTGCAGGTGTTGTAACTAAGATCTTGAAATAATAATTATGCCTCAGACTAAGACGACAGCCAAAACTAGGGCAAAGAAGGAGATTACTTCTAAGCCAGTCAAGGAGGTCAAGGAATCCGCCGTAGAGGCCTCTGCTCGATCTTCTGATGGGTCTAAGGTCAGAGTCAGAGTCTCTGCTTACGAGCACAAAATTCTTGATACTTCTGTCAGGCAGATTATGGATACCGCCATTCGGTATGACGCTTCTATTGAGGGTCCTATCCCACTGCCAACAGGTATTAAAAAGTATACCGTAAACAGGAGTTCATTCATCGATAAGAATTCCAGAGAACAGTTTGAGATGAGGATTCATCGAAGATTGATAGACATCTTAAATCCGTCACCGAAAGTTATAGAGGCTTTAACTAATTTGAGTCTCCCTTCTGGTGTGAATGTCGATGTGAAAATGATGTAATAGAGTATAGAGGATAAGTATAAGTATGAAATTTATTTTAGGTACAAAACAGAATATGAGTCAGATTTTCGACGAGAACGGTGTCGTTCATCCTGTTACTTTGGTATCTGCTGGCCCTGTGACAGTTACTGGTCTTAAAAACAAAGATAAGGATGGCTATAATGCTGTCCAGTTAGGTTATGGTGCACGTCCTCTCAATAGATTGAGTAAGTCGATTAGAGGACATTTGGCTAAGAATCTTTCAGATAAGGTTGCTGGCTTCAGATATTTGCGAGAATGGCGAGATGGGGTTTCTTTGAATGTTGGAGATATCGTCGACCTAGGATCTTTCGTAGAGGGCGAGTCTGTAACAGTCTCATCGGTTTCTAAGGGTAAGGGTTTTCAAAGTGTTATTAAGCGTCACGGATTCCACGGTGGACCAAGGTCTCATGGCCAGAAGCATTCAGAGAGGGCACCAGGTTCTATCGGTGCTGGCGGACGACAGGGGGTTATCAAGGGTATGCGTATGGCTGGCCGAATGGGTTCTGATAGGATTACAGTTAGGAATCTTAAAATAGTGTCAATTGACAAGGAGAATAATCTAGTTGCGATAAGGGGAGCTATTCCGGGAAGAAGAGGTACTCTTGTCGAAATTTATAATTAGTTTTTCATTTTACGGCTTTAATTTATTATGATGGAGGCTACAGTTTATAATAAAAATGGGGAGGAGGCTTCGAAGGTTTCATTACCGGAGACTCTTTTTGGGTTGAAGTGGAATGCCGATCTGGTGAATCAGGTTGTCTTGTCTATGGAGTCAACTAAGCACAAGCCATGGGCTCATGCTAAAGATCGTGGGGAAGTTTCTGGAGGGGGTAAGAAGCCATGGAAACAGAAGGGTACTGGTCGGGCAAGGCACGGTTCTACAAGGTCTCCTATCTGGGTCGGGGGAGGTGTTGCTCATGGGCCAACAAAGGATAAAAACTACGAAAGGAAGGTAAACAAGCAGATGAAAAGTAAGGCCCTGGCGACAATTCTTTCGGCTAAATTTCGAGATGGCGAGCTACTTTTTATCGACGATTTAGGGATCGCTTCTATTAAAACCAGAAATGCGTGCGAACTTTTGAATAAATTTTCTAAAATCTCTGGTTATGAGAAGATTGCATATAAAGCAGGTAGGAGGGCTTTGTTTTTAACTCCAAAGAATAGTGAGGCTATAATTAAAAGTTTCAGAAACATCAGGTCGGCTTTCGTTGATGAGGTTCGAAACCTAAATCCGATTGATGCTCTGAAATACAAATATCTGGTTATGGTATCTCCTACGGAGAGTTTGTCCGTATTGTCAAAAAGGATAAAGTAAAGAACTTTTATGTCTAAACATTATAACAATATAAATAGTCCATCTATATTTCTGATAAGACCTAGGATTACCGAGAAGGCGACCTTTCTTTCTGGAAATGAGAAGGGCGGGGTCTATACTTTTGAAGTTTCTAGCAGAGCGAATAAGGCCATAGTGGGAAAGGCTGTTAAGGATCTCTTTAAGGTTACACCAGTTAAGATAAATATTATTAATACTAAACCAAAGAAGATTATTCGCAGAGGTAAGATTGGTATTTCCAGTGGCATAAAAAAGGCCATGGTTTATTTAAAGAAGGGCGATAAGGTAGAGTTTATTTAGTATAAGGGGAGAGTAAAAGTATAGGGATATGAAATTTTATAGACCGACAAGTAAATCAAGAAGACAGATGAGTACGGTGACATACCGAGGTGTTTTGACTGAGTCGAAACCACTAAAGGCCCTAACATTTGGTGGTAAGCGAGATGTCGGTAGAAATGGTGATGGTCGTATTACTGTCAGACATAAGGGCGGTGGCCACAAGAGGAGGTTTAGATTAGTTGATTTTAAATACGATAAATTAAACGTGCCAGCTAAGATTGAGTCTGTCGAGTATGATCCAAATCGGTCCTCTTTCATCTCTTTAGCTTGTTATGCTGATGGTGAGAGGCGTTATGTGATTACCCCGAAGTCAGTTGAGGTTGGGAGTAGTTTCGTTGTTTCTGAGAATGCTCCCGTTAAGGTTGGTAATAGGTTGAAATTGAAAAATATTCCAGTCGGTACTTTTATTTACAATATCGAGCTTCATCCAGCTGGTGGCGCTAAATTTGTCAGGTCTGCTGGTAACTATGGCGAGGTGCTTTCAAATGACCAGGGTTATTCTTTGGTAAAGATGCCTTCGACAGAAGTTAGGAAAATTGATGAAAACTGTTATGCGTCTATCGGCTCTGTTTCAAATGAAGAGCAGGGGTTGGTTAATATTGGTAAGGCTGGACGTTCTAGATGGTTGGGTATTCGGCCAACTGTTCGAGGTACGGCGATGAATCCAGTCGATCATCCATATGGCGGAGGAGAGGGTAGGCAGGGTAGAGGCACAAAAAGACCAAAGACGAGGACGGGGAAGATTACTGGCGGACACAAATCGAGGAGAGCTAAAAAATACTCAAACATTTTTATAGTCACAAGAAGACAGAAGAAGGGCAGGAAGTAGAGGTATATACTTACAAAAATGACCAAGCGAAAGCCAAAATTACTTTTATCGCGAATTTCCCCCATGACTCTCCGCAGGAAAAGTGATTTTGGTCTGGAGCGTTTAGGCTTCCGCTAGTTTACATATAGTTCAATCTGTGTTACTTTAATCGAAGATTGATTGTTGACTTTTTATTTTGAAGGGAGGACTAAATTGGCAGGAGAATTGAACAGGGCGACCACAGAGTATGGTGATTTCTCTTACATTGATCTACAGAATGTAACTACTGACTTTCAAGGCATTCCCGAAGGTGAATACAATAAAATCCTCTGGGTCCTGGATTTTTTTAGGAAAAACAATCGCCACAAGAAGATCCAGTCTTTTTTTCTTAATAAGTGCACCCGTCTTTCAAATGGGAGGCATATTGATTATGTTCGCGGTATCTATATTCACCATGAGCCAGTTTCGGAGTGAAGATTGCACAAATATCTAGATTTTGTTAGGCTTTC
>CAZXEK010000013.1:0-7752 GCA_964639675.1 uncultured Candidatus Saccharibacteria bacterium | reverse complement strand
GCCAACAACCAAGAAAAAACCCTGTTTTCTAGTAACAAAGTCTTTAAGTATTGGTGGCAATGATAACTCTTCTATTGTTTTAATCTTAGTCTGAATCGCCCTTAAGGCACAACCAATAAAACCACGCTGGAAAAAAGCGTTACCTCGAAATCTGAGACCATTGACTCCGCTATAAGCAAAATCAAGATCCTTACTCTCCAAAAAGATTTTCTTATTGTTCTCCCCCATCAGTTCATAGACAATCCCAGCGGCGTCATCGGGAGTCAACACCTGCTTACTAACTAATGGTATAAGCTGGCCCGAAACCCTAATAGACGGCTTCCTCAGAGCAGAAATATGGAGATCAGATGCCCCTTCCTTTAAAATAATCTCGACTAATTCTTGTACCTCTTTTTTATAATCAACCATATTTTTGTCCTTATACTTAATACTTATACTAATTTTTATATTCTTAAAACCTCTTCTAATGGCACTGTCCCCTTAAACACCTTAATCATAGCATCTTCCTTAAGAGAGAGCATGCCCTTGGCTCGAGCAAGCTTATGAATCTCCTGTTCAACTGGATTTTTCAAAATAATATTGCGAATATCTTTGTCTATATCTAAAATTTCAATAACTGCAGCTCGACCACGAGTCCCAGAGGAACATGTCGGTGACGGCGCAGCATTATATACATTCTGCGGAACGACGATCGCCTTCCTAAACTCTTCTGGTAGATCGACAAACTGTTTAGCTACCAAACCTTTTAACTCATCGCCAACCGGTACAGGTGATTTCGACTCCTCACACAAGACTCCAACCAAACGCTGTGCTATGATCAGACTTAATGTCGGCGCAATCAGATATGGATCAACACCCATATCAATCAAACGCGGAATGGCAGCAATAGCGCTATTGGTATGAAGAGTAGAGAAAACCAAGTGGCCAGTCAGAGCGGCCTGAATCGCAAGTTTAGCAGTCTGTCGATCTCTTATCTCACCCACCATTATAACATCTGGATCCTGTCTCAAAATGGAGCGAAGTCCGCTAGCAAAGGTGTACTCAATCTCCGGCCTGACCTGTGATTGACTGACGCCAGCCATATTATATTCTATCGGATCCTCCAAGCTGACAACGTTGTACTTCTCTTTCTCGACTTCATTCAACATGGCATAAAGAGTTGTGGTCTTGCCGGACCCAGTTGGCCCTGTCAGAAGGATCAACCCATATGGTCTAGTGATAGCTTCCCTGATTTTCTGCAGATTACTCTCTGTGAATCCAAACTGATCGAGCCTCCTTATCCCCTTCTCACTATCAAGAATTCTGATAACCACTTTTTCACCAAAAAAGGTGGGGAAGGTTGAAACTCGGAAGTCGATCGACCGGCCCTCAATCCTGGCAGAGAACCTACCATCTTGGGGTTTCCTCTTCTCATCCAGTTTCATATTGGTCAGAATCTTGATTCTGGCCACAACCGCCTCATGGACCGAGATTGGCAAGAAAAGAGAAGTATATAAAACACCATCGACTCGAAATCTGACCCTAACCTTATCTCCAATCGGCTCTATATGAATGTCCGAAGCTAGACCCTCAACAGCATTCTGAATGATAACAGCCACAATCTTTGTAACCGGCGCCTCCTCGACAAAACCAGAACCTGGCTTGATGGCAATCTCCTTCATCAACTCGGCAGAGACATCTTTCTTTGCCATCTTCTCCTCCTTTTTTTTCTCAACATCTATCTGGCTAAGTGCCTTATCCACCTGTCCAGAAATCCCCTTGTAGTTTTGTAAGACCGCATCAAAATCAGTCTGGGAAACAAGAAATATTTTGAACGGCAAACCAACCTTCGAGGCAATGAAAGAGATGGCATCACGCGCTTCAATATTATCTGGGTCCAAAATCCCAAGATCCAAGACTCCATCAGAGAGACCGATGGGAATAAAACGATAGTGAATGGCAGACTCCTCTGGCACATATTTCAGGATATCGAATGGCACCCCCTTACCACCAAGGTCTTTAATGGGAATATCCAAATTCTTTGAAAAAATCATCTATCTCTGAGCTTTAACCGGTGATATCCTAGGAACTAACCGCGTTGGGATAGATAAGGGCAGGGCCTGAGATGTCTCATCCAAAACAGAAGACTCAAACAGATTCTGACTCTCTACTCCGACTGGTAGGAAAGGGTTGTCTCTACCAAGCGATTCATCTTTTAGATCCTCAGTATAATCAGTCAAACTAAGAAAGGCTTTATCCTTAAATAGCTTGCCATCAAGTTTTAAGTCCTTTAAGGAAGAGAGTGCCAATAGTAGTTCCTGACTCAGGGCTTGAGGTTTTTCAGCACTACTGGTAGGGAGATCCACCTTCAGACCACTCTGAATAGCAGATCTAAAATTGCCAAAATAGATGAAGCCGTAAACAACTAAGGCAGAGACAACTACAACTATAAGAATCGTCATAAAATTTTTCATTTTATTTTAACCAGTAGGCCTTAATTTCTAAATTATATTCATATTGATTCTTGTCTCCTGCGGAAAAGGACAAGGAGTTGATATCTACAAGCCGTAAACTTGTCTCCAGTGCTCCTAAAAATCTCTTAAAGGTCTCATACGGACCGGAGACAGAGAAACCAAGGGTGGCAACTCCGTACAGTCTCGAATCAGGACCAATAGCACTACTGTCATTGCCTTTTATGGAGATATTTCTAATTGTCATACCCTTTGCCGAAGCAATATTATTTATATCTATGATCAGCCTGACATTATCAATACTATCTGGAAGAAACTTCTTTAGTCTTGTTATATCGAGAAAACTAATTTGCTTAAAAACCAGACTTTTCTCCTGCAATCGTTTCTTGAATGTTTCAACATTATCCTGCAAATCACTCAAATAGACCCTTTCTTTTTCAACCTTAGAGATACGATCGAGGATCGGACTGGTTTGGAGAAAAAACAGACCCACAGAAACTCCGGTAATTATGATTGGTAATAAAATATTAAACATAAAGAATTATTCTTTTAAAAATTCAGTATACGAGATCAGTTCTGGCTTAATGCCAGCAGATAGATTAAAGGTAACATTATTGTTCGCTCCTAAATTGAGATCAGAGACAATAACATTAGTGAGTTGCCTACTGTCAGTAAATTCCCTAGCTTGCTGGGCGACAGCAGCATAATTGGCAGTATTACCGACACTCTTGGCCTCACCGCTCATCTTTATCTCTATCTTCTGATTCTCCACGTTAGTATATTTAAAATCCTTAAATCTAATGGAAACTAGAGTCTTTTCCGATAGCAGTTTAAATAGCGGCTGCAAGGTTATGTGCGCCATTGTGTCCACCGATCCAGACTCCTTATTTAAATAGAGCAGATCCTCGGCAACTTTAAGTTTCGTATCAAACCTAGTCATATTAATAACCTGATTAGGCTCAAACTGCTCTTCAGCCTTCTTTATATTGGCCCTTAGACTCGCCACCTCGGCTATCTTTACCTTCTCCTGGCGAACAATTATAAAATATCCGGCGACAGAAAATATAAAAATGATAATCGAGATAAATATAAAAATGCCTGAAACATTTGTGCCAAAATCCCGCCTCCCGACTAAGGGTTTTTTAGGAATAAAGGATGTTGTTTGTATGGGATTATTATCCATATTAGAGATTTCTAACTCTCTTAAAACCTAATTTCTAATTAAATCTTCTAAGACTGGAAACCTCGTCTCTTAACCAGTGAAAACTGCTCCTCTGGCTAAGATAATCTGCATTACTGGTGCAGAGATCTGGTTTCCAATTTACTAAAGGTCCCTCAGCGCAACTCCGATAGCGACGGCGAAACTTGGCCCCGCTTCCGCTAAAACTGGCTCAAGGAAGACCGGGGCCTCAAGCTTCTTAAAAGGATCGGCCAGCTTAATCTCCATCTCTAAACTTTTCGCGGCTATGTCAACCAGACCTCTAAGCTGTGCGCCGCCTCCAATCAAAATTGCCTTACTAATCGAACGACGATATCTCTTCTGATAACTCAAAATTATACGCGATACCTCAAATAAAATATATTCGACTGTCGGATTTATAATATTTAAAAGGTCTCCTCCCTCCACCTTACCTATAGCACCTACCTTGCGTTTAATCTCTTCAGCTTTAGCAAAATCTATACCGAGAGATTTGGACAAAGCGATCGTTATATCTTGTGAACCCTTGTTTATGGTATGTGCCACTCTAGTAATGCCGTAATCAACAATCACAACCCTAGTGGAGCTTGCGCCTAAATCTATTATCGCAGTAGCCGATAAGTCATGACCGAAGGCTGATCTTATGGCTCCAAAAGTCTCAATTTCAAAGGGCTTGATATCAAAACCCATCTTGTCAGATATTGCTTTATACTCCTCAAGTATATTCTTATGGATAGCCACAACTAAGACCTCAGCCGTTTCCGCCTTCTTCTTAGCATAAGCAGGCTCCTCAAATGTCCCCGGCTCGTCCCCTATCTGTCCCTCTCTCTTCGGTATAACCCACCAGTCAAGCAACACCTCATTGATCGGCACAGGAATATATTTCCTAGCCTCAATCGGAATCATCTCGTCAATCTTAGCCTTATCCAGAAGAGGTAACTCAATCAGACTAATTAAGCTCGCCCTAATAGGTATAGATATCGCAGCTCTTTTGGTGGTAATATTAGCCTCGCGGAAAAGATCAGTAAGTGCCTCGACAGTCTTCTCTGGTGAGATCGATGTGGCCCGGCCTATCTCTAGCTCTTTATATGGACCCAAGGCTAGCTCGCCATAAGTCTCAAGAACCGCCTTCCCCTTATCTTTCTTAAATTGAATAGCTTTGATAGAAGAAGAGCCTATATCAATACCGACAATGCTCTCATCCCCTTTTTTGAAAAGACCTGACCTTATCGAATCGAATAAACTTTGTAGAATGTTTACCATACATATAGTCTGTTGCTTAAATTATAGCACTCCATTATAAGTCTGCATATCAAGAGGGCTGGGGACAACAAAATAAGCTATTATCTGTAACCAAGCGTTTATGAATATTAGAGATTTGATACAAAAAACATTAGACCTTCTCCTACCGCAAAGATGTTTATCTTGTAAAAGAAAAGGCGCGATAATCTGCGAAGAGTGCCTATACAGGCTGCCCAAAGAATCAAGCCCCTATGGGATAACGACCCTATTTGCTTATTCAGACAGAACTGTTCAGAAGGCCATCTGGCTACTGAAATATAAAGGGATCAGAGAGGTCGCTAAGCCACTTGCTAGAGTAACCTATGAGAGACTCATTGAGGATCTTTCATCTCTCACGGAACTGTCGCTCCTGAAGAGTGGTAAAATTATCTTGATACCTGTACCACTTTCCAAAGAGAAGCAGAAGGAACGCGGGTTTAACCAATCTGCTATATTAGCAGAAGAGATAATTAATCTTGATAACTCTAGATCCTTGGAGCTAAGAACAGACATTCTTATAAAAATCAGGGACACTCAAAGTCAGGTCTCTATAAAAAACAGGACAGAGAGACTTAAAAATCTAAACAAGGCCTTCGTTATAGAGAAGAGAGAGGTCATTGAGGACAAAATAATCGTCCTGCTTGATGATGTCACAACCACTGGGGCAACCTTGAACGAATGCGCTAAGGTTTTAAGAAAAGCCAAACCACGACAGATAATAAAAGTAGCAATGGCGCATTAGATTTTACAAATCTATACTGCATGGAAGTTTACAAAATAGCTTATTCAGCATTTTTAATCGCAAATAATTATAAGCTATATAATCCAGAATGCTTACCCACTTTATATATAATCAAATTATTTTAAATAATAACACATTTTAGGATATAAAATGTATACATATTTTATTTCTTACAGATTACTTCCCGCCGTCGCGTTCTTCTGGCGGTGTTTGTTGAAAATATCCGTGGGAATGGGGTCAGCCATCATTCTTTTGCAAAACTCATGTTGTAATATTTTCGCCATTAGTTTAAAGCAGTCGATCATCGCGGCCACCCACTCCTCGCGTCCACATGGTACACCTTTTTTGATAGACAGACCAAAAGAATAGTTGTTTTGAGTCGGTTCATACTATTATTGTTTAAGAATATCTCCCAGTCGCCTTATTGCCTCGCCGTAGCGCGCCCAATCGCCATCTCTTTGCGCTCGGAGCGCTTCTTCATATACGGCGTTCGCTCTTCGTATCCGTTCCTTGAAATCTTCCGAGGGCGCTGTCTGTTGTCTTACTGTCCCCTGTGGGCGTATTCCTGTTCCACTGCCGAAGATTTTTAACAACCCCTCCTCCAGTGTCTCTTCCATGGCAATTTTATTTTCATACGCCACCACCACCCGTTTTAACTCGGGAATTTTCCCCGCCTCGGCCATGAGATAGAGCGGGCGCACATACAAAAGCGATTCTTCAATCGGAATAACCAGAAGCGGCCCTTGGATGACCTGCGACCCGCCTTGGCTCCAAAGCGAAATTTGCTGGCTAATCTCCGAGTCTTGGTTAATGCGGCCTATAATCTGTTTGGGTCCGAACACAAGCTTGTCTTTAGGAAAACGATAGACCAACAATTTGCCGTAGCTTTCTCCATCACTACGGGCGACCATCCATGCGGACAAATTGTCTTTTGCGCGAGGAGTAAAAGGCAACATCAAAACATATTCCTCTTTTTTCCCTGTGGTGAGCGATTTATCCCGAGCAGAGTCGAGGGAAGTCGAACCATCTCCCGGCAATTTCATAATAATATGCCTCGGCTGCATCGGCGGAATTGCGCCTCCGCGAAATGCCACTTCTCCTTCTGTCGCAATGGCCGGAATCTCCCACTGATCTTCTTTGTTGTAAAAAATCTGCGGATCATCCATATGATAGACCGAATACGCGGCAGTCTGCAGGGTAAAGATATCTTCGGGATAGCGCAAATGAGAAACCAGACTTTCTGGCATTTCTGAAAGCGGCCTGAACGTTCCGGGGAAAATCGCAGCATATGTTTTTATAATCGGGTCTTCTGTATCCGCTTGATAGAGGGTTACACTGCCGTTATACGCATCAATCACCACCTTTACCGAATTTCTGATGTAGTTTATGTCTTTGCCATTTACCCGCATAGGTTCCGAATAGGGATAACGGTCGCTCGTGGTATAGGCATCGGCAATCCAATACACCTTGCCATCAGCAATGACAATATAAGGGTCTCTATCAAATGTTAAAAACGGGGCGATTTTTGCGACCCTTTCGGCAATGGTGCGATAATAGAGAATACGGCTCTCACCGGTTATGTCATTAGACAAAAGCAATTTAAGCGATTTGAATTTCATTGCATAAAAAATACGCTTAATGAAAGAGTTCATTTCTACTCCACCCGCGCCCTCGTATGTTGCGTAGACATTTTCTTCGCCCTTGGGATAGTCAAACTCGCGGGATTTTGTTTTGGTGATGACATAATCGTTTGAAAGCTCGCCGAAGTAGATTTCTGGGCGAGAAATTTCAAGCTCCTTCATATCTGACTTTGGCGGCAAATCCTTAACGAACAAAACCGGCAAGCCCTCGGGGGTGACTTGATTCACTGGTCCAGCTGCTACGCCATACCCGTGCGTGAATGTGAGCCGTTCATTAATCCAGTTTCTGTTCGGAAGGCTCTCCGATGCCAACTCCCGCGCGGAAAGCATAATCTGGCGAATTTCGCCGTCTATGATATAGCGATCATTATCAACTTCGGCAAACTCGTAATAGGTTCTGATTTCTTGTATCTGGGAAAAAGTGGATAAAAGCGGCTGCCT
>CAZXEK010000012.1:0-3198 GCA_964639675.1 uncultured Candidatus Saccharibacteria bacterium | reverse complement strand
TAACGGCAAAACAATAACTCCCTGCTTCTGAGCCTTCCCGGTCATATCTAATATTGCAGATGCTAATTGTTCATAAAATTCTTTCGGTTTATTCTTTTCAGTGGCTATCCTTTTCTCTATCAAAACGTTTTCTGTCAAATTACCGTCTACATCAACTTGAACAATGGCTATAATTATTTTTGTTCCTCCAATATCAATGGCAATAACACCTTTCTCTAACAATTTCCACCATGAATATGTTTTTTCTAACCCTTCATAGAACAATGTTTTTACAATATCTCCAAAAGTTACCTTAAGCAAATCGCTATTCATTTCAAGTACGGGGTCTGCCGAGGGAACAATAATAGTTTTAATATTAGATCCTGATATATTTTTAAGATCATCTACTGCTTTAGCAATAGAAATTATTTCTTTGCCAGGGATATTTATTACCTTAGGGGTTTTTCTTAAATTAATTTCTATCGTTCTTTCTAATACCCTCAAAATATCATCTACATATATGAATTGCTTTTTAGCCTCCCTCGCTTTCCATTGAGTTTGATTTCTCAAAATTGCCCTAAATAAAGATGGTAATCTTCTTGTTGCCGTATCATCTCCTGGTCCATAAACATCAGCTAATCTATAAGATATAGCCTCCTTATGTTTTGAGGTTAATCGCTCACCGATTATCTTAGTTAGTCCATAAAAATCAACATCAGCCGGCACAATATTGTTTCTTAAGAAGTTCTCGATAGAATAAACGATTTCTTGATATAACTTCTGTCCGTTGACCATCTCTCCGGCATATTGCTCTAATGCCATAACGGCTTTTGCCACAAACTCTTCAACATCTTCCCTAAGAATTAACTCATCTTCTTTAATATCAGCTTTCTTCTCACCAAGCCTATATACTACGATTGATGAAATAAATACCAATCTTTTATTATACCTTCTCGCCAACTCTGTAATAATGGCAGTTGATAAACCATTAACCAAAAATGCCTCTTTCTCTGTTATACTTTCTCCAGACTTGGCCCAGGCAGCTAAATGAAAAATAATATCATTATTTCCTACTAACCGTTCTAATAACTGTAAATCTAAAAGATTCCCTTCCAGGGCATTTACTTTCGTGCTCACGTTAACTATTCTATTAGAACTCCTTTCATCCAAGCTCCTAACAAGCACTTCTATATCTACATTAGCTCTACGATTTAACAGCCATTTAATAAATTGAGAACCTATAGATCCTGTCCCTCCAGTTATTCCAATTTTTTCCTTTTCGTCTATAGGGCTACTCACTGTACCGTCCTTGTCAAGAGAATCTAAATCGTTCACCTGTCTTAATCGTGTAGCAATCTCTGATATCTTCTGTAACTGTTCCTGATTTTCAATATCTATCCTTATAATATTTCTCGGTAAGTCCTTATATCCTTGTCTATTGCCTTCTGCTTGAGCAAGCATCAGTCCACCAAAACTGTAGTTCTCGGCCGGGATAGGCAGGTCTTGCCCTTTCTGCGGCTTGACCGTAAACATGATTATGTTTACCCTGTCTTCGGCATTGTACATCTGGCCGTTGGAATGTTGATAGATTGGCCCCACGCCTAACATCACAGGTTTTCTGGTATAGTCTCTGATGGCGTATCTTAAGCTCGAAAATGCCGTGTCTTGTAATTCATCATCATAGGTATATACAAGCTCAGCGAAGTATTGATTCGCTCCGGCCAAGGAGATGAATTCTCTTAATATCTGATAGAGGCTGAATTCAGTGATTCTGGCTCTTTGGATGCCAAGTTTGGCCAAAAGCTCATTTGAAAGGTAGGCCTTAAACCCATCTTCAGTCTTAACAG
The DNA here is from genome assembly GCA_964639675.1 of uncultured Candidatus Saccharibacteria bacterium. Classification (GTDB taxonomy): domain Bacteria; phylum Patescibacteriota; class Minisyncoccia; order Phycocordibacterales; family UBA12445; genus JACQCV01. Next base: position 1,372 of record CAZXEK010000012.1, on the reverse strand, counting down.
CTTGGGCCGGTTGTCTTTGACCCTTCAGGACCTCTTGGGTGATGTCTTTACCTATTTGCACCCCCGGCTGGTCAAAAGGATTAACCCGCATCTTATGTCCTAAAACAACCGTTGCAATCTCTAAAAGATAAAATAGACCGCCTACAGCGTATGGGTCAGGAAGGGTTGTTTCAATAACCGGAAATCCTTTTTGTTTTAATTTTGTTAATATCGCTTCGGTCTGTGGCTGTGGATCTTGATCGCCTTCTAACCTTATATACATAAATACCCGGTCATCCCGGTAAACCGTTATATCTTTGTTTAAATTTTCATTGGCATTGACAATAAAGGCCTTATTTTCTTTACCTAAACTCTCGTTATTCAGTTGTTCATACCAAAGGCCAAGCATATTCCCCAAACTCTTTGAGGCAATAACAGTAAGTTTATCCTGTCCTCTCTCCCAGAGATCACCCAGCATAAGCCCAAGTTCGAGGGCGGGATTCTGAGATACATCCTTTTTCTTACTTAGTTCTGTCATCGTCTCTGCTTCATCTAGTAATTTTGCTATATTTATGCCCATAAGACTGGCTGGTACCATACCAAAGAAGGTTAGTACCGAGTATCTTCCACCCACTGTTTTATCGTTTAAGAAGGCCTTTCGGAAGTAACCTTGGGCCATAAAATCTAGGAGAGAGTCTTTATCGGTGATGGCTACAAAGTTCTTGCTGGTTTCATTGATCATTTGATCCCAAGCTTCCTTCGAAATACCAAAGTTAGTGATCTGTTCTGATAAAATATCCAAGGCCAGCCTTAATTGCAGGTACGCCTCAATCTTGATTTTCTTTTTGTCTTTGTCAATTCTTCCCTCCCAGTTCATGCGTGGTGCATACATCCCTTGAGGCAAGGCCTGTATCGGAGGCAACCCTTCTATAATGCCATTTTCACCTTTGGTGATTTCTTTACCTCGAATGACCTTCTCAATCTTAGCAAGATGGTCTAATACCACATCTGCACTAGTTCCATTAACCCCGTTCTCAATCATCGCTAAACGTAACCTCTTGTAGAAGAAGTGTTTCGAAGCCGTGACGACCTCTATTGTGCCTAAACTGCCTGATTTGGAAGAGATAACAAATAAAGTCTTCTTAAGATCAATCTGACCCTCTAAGTGCTTAATGGCCTTGGGATGAGTGCGGTCTACGACATGGGTATTTAAACCTTTTGGATCTCTATGGCCTTCAAAGATCTGATATAAGGTTTTAACACCAAGGCCCGATCCTCCCATCCCAAAGACAACCATATTGTCGATCTCTTCTTTACGAATCTCTCCGGTAAACTCATCAACCTCAGATTGCCTTGCGTTCATCCATTCAACGGCATTTAACCAGCCTAAGAA
>CAZXEK010000011.1:0-7121 GCA_964639675.1 uncultured Candidatus Saccharibacteria bacterium | reverse complement strand
TTTCTACCTTATCTTCACCGACTTCAATTTTAAATGTCGGATTTTTCTGATATAGCAGTTTTTCTTTCTGTCTCGTCAGTTGAATAAAGAGGATCTCTTCGAACGAGAATCTTTTTCTAGCAGATAGGGCATCGTTATCATTTTGTGGGCAGTGAATCCAGATTATGGCTGTTTTAAGAGAGGGGAGGTGGTATTTTTTGAGGATCTCCTCGGGGATTGGGTCCCGTAAATTTTCATGGATCCCAGCCTTAATGATCTTTTGTATAGCGTGCCGAAACCAGTTGGAAGTTATGCCAAGCGATTCTCCGTAGACAGGAGTTCTCTTGATCTCTCCCTTAGCGAAAAGGGAACTTTTGTGTGCAAGTTCAATCTCTTTTAGTTCTTCTATCTCACCGTTAGCAATATAGAGTACACCATTGCGGTTAATTGCTAACCCCGTCACCTTAGCTAGTTTGCCCTCACCAACCTTTTTAGCCATGTAGGCTTGATGAAACCACACAGCCTTTATTCTTCCAGTGTCGTCCTCTATAGTAACTTCTGCCATTGCAATCTTTTGGCGGTACGATTTCTTGATCTCATTTTTTATCACTCTACCTGAGATCACTACCAGCTCTTTTTCTTTAAGTTCTGCGATATGCTTAATCTCTGCGGCGTCCCCATAGCGAGAAGGGAGGTAAAATAGGAGGTCATGCAAGGTCTCAAGGCCGAGCTTTTTAAGGCCGCTCTTTTGTCCACTATTTAAACGGAAATTTAATTCTATTGAATACTCTAATTCCATAAAGAAGATTAAAAATTTAGAACAAAAAGATTAAAGTTATAACTTAAAATCAAAAACACTTTTTTTGGTTCGCATTTTTACACTTTTAATCTATATATCGCCCCAGAGAGCTTGGGCGATGGCAGATGAAGCAATAGCTGCTGTATCTGAGCGTAAAATTCTGTGGCCCATGGAAATGGCCGTTATGTTTTTGATTTTTAAAAACCTTGCCACTTCTTCCAGTGTAAATCCACCTTCTGGCCCAATTAAAATCCCAATCCTAGTTACTTGGGAGTTGAACTTCCAAGTAGAGAATTTTGTTTTTTCGGCTATGAATTTATCTGCCTTTGGCGTAGGCTCTAGCAGGAAAAGATGATCTAGGGCATCTGCCAAGACCTCTATCTTTTCTGTGTCACTTAGATACTCGATCGATATAGGTTTGACTCTTCCAGACTGTTTTGCGGCCTCCTCTGAGATTTTTTTCCATCGGATTATTTTTTTATCTATCTCTTTATACCGAATGGTACCATTCTTAGAGTTAAATAGTACTATGTTATTCACGCCAAGTTCGGTGGACTTTTGAATTATGAAATCCAGGGGCTGTTCTTTTATTAGAGCTTGGAAAATAGTTATTCTAAGCCGTGACTCTTTCGGGGTCTCTATCTCTTTCAACGGCTCAACAGTTAAACTTTTTTTGTCAGTATTAATTACTCGGCACTGAAACCTCTTATCGTGAGGATCTTGTAGCTCCACAATCTCACCCGCCCTTATTCTTCTTGAAAGTAGAATATGTCTAGCTTCGGTATCTGTTAACTCAAAGACCTTCCCAGTTTTTAATGGTGTTTCTGATAAAAAGTAGGACATTGTTATCTTTGAACGTTTTGTTTTTCTAGTAGAGCCATTCTTGCTTTAAATTCCGCGTTCTCTTTCTCGAGCCGTGAGTTTTTTAGGGTTAAGTTTGCCAGCTCTTCTGAGTTATCTTTATCTGTGCTTGTTACACTTCTATTGTAGAGAATGGCCAGAAGGGGATCAACTAGAGCTAGCTTTGCTTTGGATTCTTTCTTATGCGCAATTGCTTTTTCATCAGCCATCTTGAACATCTTACCAATGAGAGCGCGACTTATACCTCGATAGTCCTCATTGTTAATTTTGTCAGGGTTGATCTCATACAGAGCTTCTCCGAGTGTTACTATACCTACACTGGTGCCAAGTTTGAATCTGAAAATTTCTTTAAAGCTTTTCTCTAGAGATTCCTTTTTTTTAGCGAGTTTATCTTCAGATAAATCTTTAATTTCGATTCCATCCCCTTCCACAATCCCTTCTAAGAATTTATCATAGATTTTTAGGCCAACAAGATAGTTCTTCGCAGTTTGGAAATCTAGAAGGTCGGCAGCCTCGAAGCCCTTGACCTCTTCTTCATATCGCTTCTTTATCTCTTCAGTTATGCCACTTAAGTCTTTCTCGCCATAGATTAAGAGGATAAATTCGTCTCCTGATTGATGAGCAGGTATGACATCGATTTTTTGTTCCCGTAGCCACTTTGATGTTTCACCTTCTTTTAATATTTTTGAAAATATTTCTAGGGCATTGTTGCCACTTTCGTGACCGGCAGCATCGTTTAATGTCTTTAGACCATTTAAGTCAAAAGCAATTTTGGCCACCTTATAGAGATCTAGAACCTCAATCTTTTCAGTTGAAGCTATTTTATCCAGGTCTTCTACAAGTTTATCTTCGATATATATACGGTTATACATCTGTATGTGTGGGCTCGAGTCAATATATAACCTCGCCTCCCTTTCAATCTCCTCTCTAATGTATTGATTAATCTCTTCGGGGCTATAAATTCCACTATCTGCCGCCTTTTTCCATTTTTCAATTTTTCTACTGACAGATTCTCTTAGTTCTAGACCGGGGAGTTTTTCTATAAGTAACTCTTTAAATCTTGCCGCTAAGGTTTCCTGGTTATTAAGTAGTTCTATCGGCTCGCTACTTTTTCTCGCTATATAAGCAGACTGGAGGATATTGGCTAGATTAAGAAGTCGCTCTCTTTCCTCTAGAGTTAGCTCGTCTTTTATTCCTGTGGCCATATTTTTATTATTAATTTGTCCCTCTCGCAATTTCATTAATTAAACATTTTTAACGACTGTTTGTCAATAATTTGACCATCTTCATCTTTTATGATATAGTTAGAGCCAAGTTATTGTTATTTGAAATATTATATCAGTAGAATGAGTGTTTGTCCTAGAGCTAAGTTTATTTAAACTAAAGGAGGTTAATTAGAATGGGTAACAGATTATTTCCACCACATTGTGTGCTTTGTGGGCGCAATTTATCTGACGATGATTCAGTAATGAAGTGCCTAAGGTGTGAGGCACTTTATCATGGGCAGTGTTGGGTTGATAATGCCGAGGTCTGTGCAATTCGTGGGTGTGGTCTGGTCACTAAGCGTTTGATAGCTAAGACTTCACCATTGGTGCAGAAGAGGTCGGTCATTTTGACCGGGATCATAGCTTCAGTGTTGCATTTTGTCGACGATTTTCTCGTCCCCATTTTTTTTGTTTTATTGGTATTAACTATCGCAGTCTCCTCGTATCTTAACGTCTCTACATTTTGAGAGATACTCGGTCGACTTTTTATATTGCCGCTCCGATTTACCTCGGAGCGCTTTTTTATTTATCATTTGCCGTTTGACACAATTTACATTGTATACATAATGTAGATATATAATAAAAAATATATTTATAAATACAGTTTTAATTTCAAAACTGATAAAGGACTCAAATCTAAGGCACAGAAGGTCGCTCAAGAGATGGGTCTGATGTTTTATGTCCAAATATTATAACCCCAGAAAGACAAGGAATATTTTTGATCCAAGATCCAAAGAATCTTTTCGTCTTAGTCGCTCTAAAATTGATCTTTATTTAAACTGCCGAAGATGTTTTTATCTGGATAGGAGATTAGGTGTCGGTCAGCCACCGGGATATCCATTTAGTTTGAATTCGGCGGTCGACACTTTACTTAAGAAGGAGTTTGATATTCATCGTGCTAGGAAAACGATACATCCCTTCATGAAGGCTTATGGTCTAGATGCCGTTCCATTTCAGCATCCATTGATGGATGAGTGGCGCGATGCACTTAGGCGTGGAGTTACTTATTTACATCAGCCGACCAGCCTTCTAATCACCGGCGGAGTCGATGATGTCTGGGTTAATCCGAGCGGGGAACTTATTATTGCTGACTATAAGGCAACTTCTAAAAGTGGAGAGGTTGATCTGGATGCTGATTGGCAGATTGGATACAAGCGACAGATGGAGGTCTATCAGTGGCTTTTTCGAAATAATGGTTTTAAGGTTTCATCGGTAGGTTACTTTGTTTACTGTAATGGTGATGCTGATAAGGCAGCCTTTGATGGTAAGCTTGAGTTTAATGTTAAACTTTTACCTTATAAAGGTGACGACTCTTGGATAGAAAAAACCATTCTTGATATTAAAAAATGTTTAATGGCTGATCTATTACCAGAATCGAATCCAGATTGTGACTATTGCCTATATAGATCTGCGGCCGAAGAAGTAGAGGGCAAAAGCAAAATAGACAAGAAAGTCACCACAGTGCAAAGGGGTCTGTTTTAAACTTGCCTATCTAACTCCTCCTTTATTTTTTCAGCTAGATCTTCCGGATTTTTGTGACAATGGGCTTCAATTTCCAGGGCTGATTCGTGGGCCTTGTCATATGTCCATCCTTGCGTCATCCAGTATCTCTCGTGTAGCTCATGGAGTAAAACATATTTTCTTTCGCGAGCGGTGATATCGTTATCAATCCAGATTTCATTTTTTGGCACAAAGGCGGGGTAAACTTCGTCATGTCCACCAGCTACCCAGTCTAGATAGAACAGACTCCTGACGAGGAAACTATCGATAACGTAGGTTTTAATTTTTTTGTTACTGTACTGTTTTAGGATTTTTTTACGGACTATTTTTAGGACTGACTCTTTATCTCTGTTTAGTTCCTCCTTTAATCTCCACACCTCTTTGTCGCGCTCTCGCATCTCCTGTTCGACATGATTACCCTGCTCCAGAGCATTATTATAGTCTACTCCCTCAGACATTAGTTTATGTTCAATGAGTAAGTGTTCAACGAAGTAGCCCTCTTCCTTTCCGGGGTTTGCCTGCTTATCTATCCAGAACTCATTTTTTGGTATGAAGTTAAAGCGATAATGCTGGCCGAAGTTGTTGAAGTTTATATCTATATTTTGTCTTACGTAGTAGCCGTCTACCATCCAGACGGTTATTCCAGAGACCTCAGTCATTATTTTTTCGTATGGCTTTTTCATTGAACCAATTTTACATGTTTTATATTAAAAAAGCTCGTAAGCCGTGATGCACGGCGTTTCTGCATAACTGAATTAACACCACTGCACTTATTCCCTATACAACTTTACATAACTGACGATCGTCTGATGTGTAAGGTGGACGGACCATTGTGATTATTAGCGTTCCTAAAATCACTTTTCCTACGCACGGTCATAAGGGAAATTCGCGATAAAAGTAATTTCAGGCTTCCGCCTACTCAGCTTTGTGAGCAGATACGTTTTTTTATTTTTTAAAAAATAAAAGGCCACACTTTATGTGGCCAGTAGTTTAAATATCTTTCTGGGTTTTCTTTTTTGGACAGTATTTTTCCAGTATTTTTATAAATAAGTCATTCGCTGAGATACCTTGCTCGTCGGCCTTTATTTTTAGGGATTCATTTAGGCTCCATGGGATCGAGATGACAATAAGTACCATTTTTTCTTTCCGAGCCCCTTTTGATCCTTTTACGGCCATCTAATCGACCTCCCGTGGAGAGAATTCTTTCTCGAGTATCTCCAGTATAATATCCTCAAAGCTCTTACCCTCTTGGTCGGCCCTTTTTATGATTGCCATATTAAGTTCAGGGGTTAAGTTGATTCTGGCTGATACACCCTCTTTCATCAAAACCTCTCCTTTCTTATTTCTCGAGGTGCTCATTTGCTGACAGCAAAGTAGCAGAAAGATGAGTTACAGTCAAATTTTGGAACTGCCTTTATAAATTATTGGAGTCTTACCCCTGCTTCGTCCAGTGCTTTGCGTGTGTTCTCGTACCAGATGCGATAACCCTCACCAGAGGGATGGAAGAGGTCATTCATGTAGTAACGAGGTCGGTCAGTACGAAAAAGTTCATCCACTTCTGCAGCATAGAGATCAACGTAAACCGCACCAGTCTCTTTCGCCACTCTCTGGTAGATCTCTCGCACATGTTTAGTTCGCCATGTAAAGTACCAGCCGATTGGTTTGGGGAAGATGGGGGAGCGGCCGAGATTACCGGTGTGAAGTACGACAACGTAAGTCGAAAGGTTTTTACCAATCTCTACTAGCGCACGGATATCACGATCCATGTCGGCGAAGGGGGTTCGGTGTGTGATATCATTGCCCCCAATCTGGAAGACAATTAGATCGAAGTGTCCGAGTGATGTTCTCTTTTCTAGTATTTCTTTCAGTAGTTCTTCAAGTAATTTACCATTTCGCCCTAGATTTATTATTTCAGCGTTAGGAAAGGCGGTGCCAAATCGTCCGGGGGTAGAGTCTGCTGGTTTTGTCACTCCTGTACCCACGATTGTGCTGTCACCAGCGAATAGGAATCTCTGCTTAGCTCCCGGAATGAGTCTTTCAAATAACCTGTTTTCCGCCTCTTTTGCCCCCATAACCCCTTTTTGTATAAGCAAGTAAAAGCGTGTGCCACCCGATATCAGGTAGATAAGAATTAGAAGTAAAAATATTTTCATTGGGATGGTTTATGATTAAAACGGAGGAAGTGAGATTCGAACTCACGGTCCCAATTAAGGGACGGCGGTTTAGTAAACCGCTGGTTTAAACCACTCACCCATTCCTCCAAAATGTAACCGTAACTATAGCCTTTTTATACCGCACTGTCTATTTGAAAAGGTATCGAGCTTAATGTAGGATGAGAAATAATCTGGAGGGATGCGTGAGTGGTTAAACGAACAGGTTGCTAACCTGTGACGGCCCATAAAGTCGTCCGTGGGTTCGAATCCCACTCCCTCCGCCAAAATTTTAATTTCGAATTTTGGCGGTGTTTTTTGGACGAAGTTCGAACTTTCTTTGAGCAAAACCCCCACTAAGGAAGCCATCCCCGCCACCGCTCGCTCCGCTCGCCACACCACAGAAAAATACTTTTTGCTCTTTTCATTGTGCGCGCGCTGGACTTGTGGTGAGTTTAACGAATCCATTTCTTTTTCTTTTAATGAAAAGAGTATTTTTCTTTGGTGTCTTGCAATGAATTGCAAGGTGGCAGTACTGGCCTCATTTTGATTCAGCGCGGGCTTCGG
>CAZXEK010000010.1:0-10930 GCA_964639675.1 uncultured Candidatus Saccharibacteria bacterium | reverse complement strand
AGGAGCCAAACAGAAGCATTAATCCGGATGAGGTGGTTGCTATTGGGGCAGCTATTCAGGGTGGAATTATGCAGGGAGATGTCAAGGATGTTTTATTGCTAGATGTCATACCTCTTTCTCTTGGCATAGAGACTTTGGGTGGAGTGTCGACCAAGCTTATTGATAAGAATACGACTATACCGACTTCTAAGACTCAGATCTTCTCAACCGCTGCCGATAATCAAACCTCAGTAGAGATTCATGTAATGCAGGGGGAGAGGCCAATGGCTGCCGACAACAAGACACTTGGCCGCTTTACTCTAGAGGGGATAGCTCCAGCGCATAGAGGGGTTCCTCAGGTTGAGGTTGCCTTTGACGTTGATGTCAACGGCATACTCAGCGTTACAGCTAAAGATAAGGCAACCAGTAAAACTCAGTCTATAAAGATACAGGCCAGAGGTGGTTTGAGTCAGGAGGATATTGATAAGATGAAAAAGGATGCCGAGGTTAATGCCACTGAAGATGCAAAAAGGAAAGAGGATGTGGATGTTTTAAATAATGCTGATTCTCTTATTGTGACTGCCGAGAAAAGTGTTAAGGATGCAGAGGGTAAGGTTTCTGCTGAAATTCTTTCTGCGGTTTCAGAGAAAATTAATAACCTAAAGAAGTTAAAAGACGAGAAAAATGTTCTAGAGTCTAAGAAAGCTACTGACGAACTCTTTAGTGAGATGCAGAAGATAGGAGAGGCTCTTTATAAGGCCAAGCCGGAAGATGCTGGGGCTCCAAATACCGACTCAGGGCAAGCAGATAAGAAAGAAGACACTATTCGAGATGCTGACTTTGATGAGAAAAAGTAATGGACTACTATCAAGTTTTGGGAATTGAGAAGAGGGCATCAAAAGACGATATAAAGAAAGCCTTTCACAAATTGGCTCATAAATTTCATCCCGATAAAAATAACGGGGATGAGAAGAAATTTAAGGAGGTTAATGAGGCTTATCAAGTTTTGTCTGATGATAAGAAGAGGGCCGAGTATGATACTTATGGCCGGGTTTTTGGTGATAACGGGGAGAGAGGGAATAATGGTCAAGGTCAAAATGGCGGATTTGGTTTTGATTTTGGAGATCTATTTAGGGGTGGTGCGACAGGTGCCGCGGGGGGTTCTCCAGACCTAGAGGATCTCTTTGAAGGTTTCTTCGGTGGGCGAGGAGGTGGGTCAAAGAGAAGTCGACGTGGCCGCGATATTTCTATAGATTTACAGATTAGTTTCGCGGAGGCGATTTTTGGTACCACTCGCAAGGTTTTAATATCCAAGGTTTCTGCCTGTGATGCTTGTCTTGCGACAGGTGCCAAGAAGGGTACACCCTTGGTTAAGTGTAGCCAGTGTGGTGGTAAGGGCAAATTAATGGAGTCGAGGAGATCTATTTTAGGTACATTTACAACTGAGCGCGAATGTGAAAATTGTAGGGGTTCGGGTGAAGTTCCTAAAGAGGCCTGTTCTGTTTGTTATGGTAAGGGGGTTTTCAAGAAGAATGAAGAGCTTAATATTAGAGTTCCTGCCGGTATAGGTGATGGAGAGATGATTCGCTCAAGTGGTCAGGGAGAGGCGCTAACCAATGGGACTCCGGGAGATCTTTACGTTAAAATTCACGTTGAAAGACATAAGACATTCGTACGGGACGGTAATGATCTTTTGATGGATTTAAATATTAAATTAACAGATGCCTTACTTGGTGCGGCACATAATATAGAGACTCTTGATGGCGGGATTAATCTTAAAATTCCTCAAGGTGTGGCTTTTGGTGAAATACTTAGAGTTAAGGGGCATGGAGTCCCAATAGACAAATATCGCAGGGGCGATCTACTTATAAAGATATTAATAAAGATGCCAGCCAAAATTTCTAAGAGGACCCTAGAGATTATTGGTGAGCTTAAGGGCGAGGGTCTATAGGATACAGGAGTGAAGGAACATAAATTTTATACAAACTCTCAATCAGCTTGGTCTGCGATGCTTTTTGCAATTAAACAGGCCAAGAGGACGGTTTATTGGGAGAGTTATATTTTTGAGGATGATCCAAGTTCAGAGCATAACTTTTTTCAAACACTTTTAGATAAAGCAAGGGAGGGTGTTAAAATCCGTGTTGTTTTAGACGGATTCGGCAGTCTATGGTTGAGTAGTGACATCGTAAATAAATTAAGAGAGGGAGGCGCAGAGATACTTTTTTTTAATAGTTGGTTTAGGAGGATTCACCGTAAGATTTTAATCATTGATCAAGAGGTGGCCTTTTTGGGTGGGGTAAATGTCGGTAAAAGATATATAAAGTGGCTGGACCTCCACACAAGATTGAATGGCAGACGAATAGTTAGATCTCTCGTCGGATCATTTAGTCAGTCTTATTTTTATTGTGGAGGTACTGATCCTGAAATTCTTAGTTTAAGAAAAAGATCAAATATTAGAAAGACAGAGCTTTGGTTACTAGGTAACTTCCCGTGGATAGGTAAGTTTATGCTTCGACCATACTATGAGGAGAAAATTACTTTAGCTAGAAAAAAAATTATTTTAGTGACACCATACTTTATTCCTCATCGGTGGCTTATAAAATCTCTAGGAAGGGCGGTGGCCAAGGGAGTATCTGTTGAGGTTATAGTTCCTCAAAATACAGATTCAAAATTTATTAGTCTTGTCAATCATACCTTTATTTCAATTTTAAATAAAACTGGCATTAAATTTTATTTGACCAGAGATATGATTCACGCTAAGGCAATTTTAATTGACGACAAGGTTGGCTTAGTTGGGTCAAACAATATTGACGCACAGAGTTTTGATATTAACGCCGAGGCCAGCATTTCGTTTGAGAGAAAAGAGATGGTGAGAGATTTAAAAAATATTATTGAGATATGGAAGAGAGACGCTATATTGTTTCTACACAAGAAAGAACATGAGGGGTGGTATTATAAAGTTATGGAGAAGATAGTGAAGTTTATCCAGCCGATATTGTAGTCTCTTCCCCTTGATCTCTGATCTTGAAGCCTTTATCGATAATATCTTTTTTAATCTTATCAGCCTCTTTCCAGTTTTTATCTTTTCTGGCCAGCCCTCTCTTTTTCAAAAGTATCGCTACCTCCTTAGGGATATTTTTTACCTCTTTTTTTAATTCCTCTACCTTTTCTTTAATAGAGAGACCCAAAACTTCATCAAATTTATAAAGCGTGTTTAATTTAGTCTGCACGGCTAAATTTTTATCCTTAAGCATCTCCCAGACCGAAGCTATGGCTTGGGGCATATTGAGGTCGTCATTTATTGTCTCTAAAAATTTTTGATTAAAATGCTGACTAACCTCTGTCGAGCTATCTTCAATTGTTCTCGGTGACATTTCCGCTATCATTCTGATGATCTTTCTGTAAGACACCTGGGCTTGCTCAAGGGCTTCCCATGTAAAATTTAATGGTTGCCGATAGTGTGCCGTGAAGGTTAAATATCTAAAAGATAGGGGATCAAAACCTTTTTTAATTAGGTCGTTAACCCCGTAGGCATTACCAATTGACTTTCCCATACGGAGGCCATTTATAAGGATAAAGCCACCATGAAGCCAGTAGTTAACGGTTTTGTGTCCATATAGAGCCTCGTTTTGAGCGATCTCGTTTGTGTGATGTATTGGGATTAAATCTATCCCCCCCCCATGTATATCAAATGGCTGACCGAGATATTTTATACTCATAGCGGAACATTCTAGATGCCAGCCAGGGAAACCCCTTCCCCAAGGTGATTCCCATTCCATCTGCCTTTTTTTATCCTTAGGTGAAAATTTCCAGAGTGCGAAGTCGGTGGCACTTTTCTTTTCTTTGTTTATACTTACTCTGGCGCCCTCTCGAAGTCCCGCTATATCTAACCTAGCCAATTTTCCATAATCTTTTTGCTTTGTTGTATCAAAGTATATGCCGTCACTTGTTTGATATGTGAACCCGCCATCTTCCAACTTCTTAACCAGCTCTAGTTGCAAGTCTATATGATCTGTGGCCGCACAAGAGATTGTCGGCCGCTTTATATTTAGCTTATCGCTATCTTCGAAATAAAGTTTCGTGAAAAGTCGTGCCGTTTCCCATGCCGATGACCCTGTCTTTTTTGCACCTTTCTCCATCTTATCTTCTCCCAAGTCATTCTCCTCATCTGTCATGTGTCCAACGTCTGTAATGTTTTGAACGTAAGTTACAGTATAGTTATTATATGTGAGAACTCTGTTTATGATATCGCCAAGTATATATGTTCTAAAATTTCCAATCGTGGCATGATCATAAACGGTTGGGCCACAGAGATAGAATGAAACCTCACCTTTTTTAATTGAGAGAAACTCCTTCTTTTGTTTAGAGAGGGTGTCCCAGAGCTGGAGTTTAGATTCTATATCCATTTTTTAGATACTAAGAATATTATTATAGACAGGGTGGTGATTCCCATTATTGCTAGAATTATCCAAAAGCCATTTTCTAAACCAGCGAGGGGTGTTTGACTGGTGTTCATTCCGAAGATGCCGGTCATTAAACTTAGTGGAAAGGTCAGGAATGACATAATGGTTAAGTTTTTCATTATATTGTTCATTTTTGCGGAGAATAAAGAGTCGTTGGTCTCTCTAAGATCCATAAAAAGTTCTCTATTGCTTTCTATTATGTTCCAAACTCGTTTGTAGTCTCCGATGATTATATCTGTGTAATGTTGGTATTTTTCACCAAAAATTTTCTCCTCTTTTGAGTCGAAAGATTCTAGAATTTCGCTATGGAGCCTGAGGGGGTGTTTAAAGTCGATCAAGATCTTACTTAGCTTAGAAAGGGCTTGAACCATCTTATGTTCATTACCCGAGAATATCTCTTTTTCTACAGAAGTTAATTCTTTCGTTACGTGATCAAGTTCGTGGGCTATATTATCATAAAGCTTCTTCATAATATGATAGAAGATAAAGCCAGAATTTTCTGTGTTTTCCGATTTATCTATTATTGATTTTGTTTCAAGTAGTTTAGAAAGACCAAAGAAGACCTCAACGGGTTCATAGTGAGAGGTTATAATGAAGTTTTTGCCGATAACGAAGTCTATCTCTTGGGGACACTCTTTATTTTGACCATGTTTATATTTGGGGAAGTGAAGTATTAGATATATAAAGTTGAGATAAGAATCGACCTTAGCCCTCTCGCTGGGTCTTAAGAGCTCCTCAAGAATTATCGGACTCAACCCAAACTCTTTTATTAGTGGCACCAACTCATCTTCTTTCGGTGACTCTATATCTATCCACGCTATATTCTTATATCTATGTCTATTTATCATCCCAAAATTATATCACTTCGTCATTATACAAGGAAGCTATTTACTCTCGTTGTGATTTATGGTAGTTTCTGCTACAGAAATCTTGAGTTGTTGTTTGATAAAAAGGAGGTCTAGATGAAATTGGTTAAGATTTTTGTTTCGCTATTTTTTGTCATTTGTCCGGTGTCAGTTTTTCCCCAAGACATAAATACCGTGGTCTTTTGTTGTTCTGAGCCAGCAAGTGCGCCAACGAGCTCCGCCATTAATCTGGGCAATACCTCATTCGTGTCTAATATGGGGAATGTGGTTTCACTACTTGGTTTGGTGCCAAAAAGTATTGAAATAGCTAGTGTAGAATATGCCGTTAGTCGGGGCGCAAAGGAAGTAATAGTTATCGGCCATAAAAACTGTGGTGTAGTTAAGTCTGTAATCTATAATCCCACCGGTGAAGGTCATCAGCCAGCCATCTACCAGATAATTTCTAAGGCTATTACCGAAGCAGAGAGAGCTGTGGGTAGTAATTCGGAATTGCTTTTAGAAAGAGCAGTAGAAGAGAACATAAGGAATGCCGTTGAGACACTTAGAAATAGTCGCTTTATGTTGTACCCTCTTGTTCAATCTGGTAAGTTAGAAATCATTGGAGTAATTTACGACCCGATCACAATGAAAATTGAACTTTTGAAAGAAAGATAATGTTTTACCCCCACGGCTTTATGTCGCGGGGTTTTTTTGTTACAATTATCTCCGATGGATCATAATCCTCTAGACAAATTAAATGATGAAATTCAGGAAGGAATTCTCCAGAAGAAAGATCTGGTGGAGAAGCAGAGGGAAGCCCTTGGCTATGTTTCATTTAAAGAATATTTTGTAAGTCAACTTAAGGGGAAATTTGTTGCTATAAATAGTGATATACCGAACATAGATACTCTTGATCTAGACTTTATTGATAGAGAGTCGTTTGGTGGCGATGTTGCCCTGAAGATCCCTAAGTTGTTGAAAGAGATGGGTGGCGCAGGGTATATGAGAGAGATTGTACCAAAGCTAGTTTCAAACCTGCAGAAACTTATTAAAGAGGACAGCGGCTTTCTTTCTATCGAGCATAAGGGAATTTACGTTAATATTTTACTTAGTAATAAGTATCTTTTTGAAATTGTTTGGCAGGCCATAAAAATGAACGGTCGTTTTGGTCATTCTGATGTTTTTAGGAAGAAAGCCATTGTTGTTGACTACTCAAGTCCAAATATTGCCAAACATCTACATGCCGGTAATATCCGTTCTACTATAATTGGTGAAGTCTTGTCCAATCTCTATGAAGCGGTTGGCTATACAGTACATAGGTTAAATTATATTAATGATTGGGGCGGGATGGGTTTTCTTTTAGAGGGTTACGAAAGATGGACTAATAAAATTCCCAAACTCGAATCAGAAAATGCTCGACTTTATTTCATATATAAAATGTTTCGTAAGGGTCAGAAGTTGTCAGGAGACGAGAGAGAGTTTAATCTGTTAACCCCAGAAGAAGTTCTTGAGTTGGGTAACTACTACGGCTTTTTTGGATCTTTTATAGAGTTTAAGGACATATACGATAATTTTAAGACTGCCTCCGAAAGAAGATTTAAAAATCTGGAAAAAGGGATGGAGCTAGAATTTGCCTTGTGGCAGAAGATCAGAGCCTGGAGCTTAGAGGAGTTTAATAATTTTTATAATCTGATCTCAATCAAACAAGATTATATTTTAGGCGAAAGTTTTTATGCTAAAAAATCCCTGGAATTAGTAGAAGATAAATTGAGAACCGGAGAAGTTGTTTTATTTACAGAAAATTTGGCTAGAGATGAGATAGAGCATTTAAGGAAACAGCTTGGAGGAGGGGAGCTAACTGGAGATACTTTTAATAGATTAACAGATGGTCTTTTGGGTGATGTAGGGGCGGATGTTATCTTGTTGAGTGATCGCAAGAGATTTTTGGTTAAGAAATCTAATGGTTCTACTCTTTATGCAACGAGAGATCTGGTGAGCATAGATCATAGGATTGGAACCTTTAATCCGGTAAGGCTTGTTTATGAGGTTGGAGAAGAACAGACAGAATATTTTAAAAATCTATTTGAAGCTAGTGGTATCCTTAATTTAGATCAAAATCAAGCAGTGTCGATCGCTCATGTTTCCCATGGCTTCTATATTGACACCATAAGTGGTAAAAAATTATCTAGCAGAGAGGGTGCAGAGAGTGTTGAGAATCTCATAAAAGAGGCGGTCAAATATTTTAGAGCCAGATATGATTTTCGCCAAGATTCCCTATATAGACTGGCCAATTTTTCTAAAGATGATAATGCGCGTAAATTAGCCATAGGTTCGATTATTTTTAACGACATAAAGCAGGACAGGCGTTTTCCCATCACCCTTGATAGAGACCTTAGTCGGGCTCTTAAAAATTTTGAAGAATCAGGTGGTGCTTATGTCATGTACGCTCTAGCTAGGGCTAGAAGTATAATAAGAAAGTCGGATCTTTCGCCTGAAGAGATTTTGGTTGGATTGGAGGATTTTAAAGATATGACAAAAGAGGAGATTGAGATAATTAAAAAAATAGCTAATTTTCCACATATAATATTACATGCCGTGAGAGATGATAATCCGGCCACCTTGGCACTCTTCTTGTTAACCCTGGCTAATGAGTACAATGCCTATTACGAAAGGTCACGAGTTTTAGAAGATGGTAAATTGTTATATCCACACAGATTACTTATCACCAGAGCTCTTGCTATAGTTTTGTCGAATGGTCTTTTGATTTGTCACGCAGAGGCGCCAGAAGTTATTTAAAAAAATAAGAATGAGTGAATTTGTTTTATATAGAAAATACAGGCCAAAAAGCTTTAAAGAAGTTTTGGGTCAGGACCATATAATTAAAACTTTGAGTGGG
Source organism: uncultured Candidatus Saccharibacteria bacterium (assembly GCA_964639675.1). Lineage (GTDB taxonomy): Bacteria > Patescibacteriota > Minisyncoccia > Phycocordibacterales > UBA12445 > JACQCV01. Next base: position 2,747 of record CAZXEK010000010.1, on the reverse strand, counting down.
GCGATTTCTCATGATAGAATTTCCCATGCCTATCTTTTTGCAGGGCCTCGTGGTACTGGTAAAACATCTATTGCTAGGATTTTAGCAAATGAACTAGGGACGGTCCCAAATGATCTCTACGAGCTAGATGCTGCGTCTAACGGAGGGGTAGATGAGATAAGACAGATTTGTGACGGGGCTAGGACATTACCATTTGAATCTAAAAAGAAAGTTTATATAATTGACGAGGTGCACATGCTTTCTAAGGGTGCCTTTAATGCCATACTGAAAACCTTAGAGGAACCGCCACCGCATGTCGTTTTTATATTAGCAACTACCGAGTTAAATAAGGTTCCAGAAACAGTTGTTTCAAGATGCCAAGTTTTTTATTTTAAGAAGCCCTCTCACGGTGTTTTGAGGGAGATGGTTTTTGTGGTCTCTAAAAAGGAGGGGTTTCTGGTAGATGATGGAGCTATCGATTTAATAGCTCTTTTGGGAGATGGATCGTTTAGAGATACTCATGGAATTTTACAGAAAGTTATTGGAGCCTCGTCGACACAGAAGATAGTTCTTCAAGATGTTGAAGATATAACTGGCGCACCACGGGTGGCGATTTTGCGAGCCATGGTTAAAAATATTTTAGATAAAAATATTTCTGAAGCACTCTCTCTTTTAAGAAAGGTTTCTCGCGACAATATAGATAACCGCTTGCTTATAAAAATGATAATACATAATCTACGATTAGTTCTTCTTCTTAAATTTGCCCCAGAAATTAAAGATGAGATTTTAGATGAATTTTCCGAAGAGGACTCTAGGTTTCTAATAGACTGTGGAAATCATAAAAATGTTATTGCCATGCCGGGTGTTTTAAGGGAGCTTATAACTGCCTATGAAGAAACTCGCTTTTCATACATTGGTGAATTGCCTCTTGAATTGGCATTAATAAAAGTCTTGGGTTAAAGTCAAAAAACAATGACAAATTTCTCTAATTGGGTCAACTTGCCTGAAGGGTCATTTTCTGAGACTATATAGTTAGAAATAGTATCTGATCTTTGACAAAGGAGGTGTGATACTTGTGGATAAAAAAAGAGATGGCTGGACCTCTTTAGAGGTTGATACACCGGGATCGAATTCTTTCAAACTGTTTGATTTCTTACGGAAAAATATTAAGGGTCAAGATGATGCTATTAAAGATTTGTCTGATGCCATTGAGATTCGTGAGGCAGGCTTTCAGGAGGATGATAAGCCGATATACAGGGGATTATTCATGGGACCTTCTGGGGTCGGCAAAACCCTGGTGGCTGAATTGCTCGGAGAGTTTTGGCTTAATTCTAGGGTGGCCATTACACGAATTGCCTGTGAATCATATTCAGAACCCCACTCGATTTCTCGACTCATTGGTTCACCCCCTGGATATATTGGGTTTAATGCCAAAGAGGGTGGCGGTGGCGCGCTTCCGATACTTGCTCAGGAGAATATTGATAAGTGGGCAATCGCGGTCCATTCTGAGAAAGAGTCTTCAGACTCTGTAATTAAGAAGGCAGAAGAGAAGTTGAAGGAGATGGAAAGTTCAATCTTTCGTCTACTTTCTAGAAAGTTTCTGGTTGATTCGAAAGATATTTCTGTAAAAGAGGCAGATAATTTAGATACAGTACTTGGCTATCTTACCGCCCAACGTCTTAATCTGATTAGCAAGCTGCAAGTTCTGAATAATAAAGCCCCGCAAATAGTATCAGTGGAAAAACCAATATCGATAATACTTTTTGATGAGCTTGAGAAGGCCAGTACACCTCTGCATAATATTGTTTTGAATGTTTTGGACAAAGCAGCACTAACAATGGCTAACGGTGCGGTTACCAGATTCAACAACTCTGTTATTATTGCAACCTCTAATGCTAATTCTCGAATTATCGCAGATCTAATCTCTGAGAAAAGCAAGATTGGTTTTTTAGATATAGGGGCAAATAAAAATCTCGATAATCTTAATAAGCAGATTTACGAAAAATCTATGCGTGCGGCTAATGGTGTTTGGTCGACTGAGTTTCTGGCACGCTTCGATCGCATTAGTGTTTTTCATCCTCTGTCCGAGTCCGTCATTTCAGAAATATTTGATATTGAGTTTGCCAAGTTTGAAGAACGTTATCTTAAACCACTTCTTGTTTTTGTTGAGATCGGAGATGCGGTTAAGAAGTTTGTTATTTCTGAAGCAACCGACAAGCCACAGAATGGCGCACGTCTTCTAAAGCAGAAAATTTCGAAATATCTTAAGAAACAGATAGCTCGATTGAAAAATCGAAATGAACTTCTGCCGGGTGATAAGCTCCACCTCTTGTTAAATTCTAATAAGCGGGTTATCGAGTTTTATAAGGAGCCCGGAACACGCCTTCTGTTACCTGGTAAGTCTGGCAAGTAATATCTAAGTTTTCGATTTATAATTTTCAACCCCGCTCAGGCGGGGTCTTTTTAATTCTATTTTTTTGCTGTGTCTCCTGAACAAAATCCGAACTTTTTTCCAAAACAATCCGACTGCTGACTAATCGCACGCGCGGAGCGCGTGGTGGCTTGAAACTGCCTCGTACGCTCCGATTGCGTGGTGAAGCGAACCAATGCGCCTCGGACACGCTCGCGGACTCGCGTGTGCAAAAACCAAAAAATTTCCTTACATTTTTCTCGCGTCTCCTCCCCCCACCCCTCCACCGCGAAGCGGAAAAAGAAATGGAAAGGAAATTTTTGGTTTTGCTTCGCCGTTTCAGTCTCCGAAAAGAGCA
>CAZXEK010000009.1:0-12948 GCA_964639675.1 uncultured Candidatus Saccharibacteria bacterium | reverse complement strand
AAATCGCCTGGGAGTTGGCTATAGCCCCATAAGTTCTAAATGGCCGGCTCCATCTGTTAGTACCGAGATGAAGCTTCGTGTAGACGGTAGTATCGGTGCTAAAGCTTTTTGTCTAGAAGACGGTACTCAGTGTGTGGATATTGATGATCTGATAAAGTTTGTAAGGGCGAATTCTTCTTCTGCGCCACCAGTTGCTTTATTTGTGGCGGTTTCGGCTGACGGAAGTGGTAAAGTTATGACTTCTGCTGATGGCATAGTGTGGACGAAAAGTGATAGTTTCCCGGGTACCGACTGGTCGGGAGTTGCCTATGGTAATGGTCTGTTTGTGGCCGTAGATGCTGAATATAAGGGAGGGAGGGTGATGACTTCAGCTGACGGTATGAATTGGAAGATTGGAGTTGGCCCCACTAGCAATATAGATTGGACGGGGGTCGCCTTCGGTAACGGCAAATTCGTAGCGGTTAATAGTAGCGGTGGTTCTAATGGAGTAATGACTTCTACCGATGGCCAAAATTGGAAAAGTGGCAATAGTCCGACTGGGCAATATTGGGGTTCAGTCACTTACGGTAACGGCAAATTCGTAGCTGTTGACGGTGCTTTCAGGGGTACTGATATTAATCCGGTAATGAGTTCAACTGACGGTATAACATGGACTAGGAATACTAGTGATTCTAGGAATGTGTTATCTTCAGTCACTTATGGTAACGGCAAATTCGTAGCTGTTTCTTCAGAGGGCGGGATAGTGGTGTTCTCTTCTGATGGCGGCATGACATGGACGAGGGGAGATACTGTTCCAGATAAGTATTGGACTTCAGTCACTTACGGTAACGGCAAATTCGTAGCTATTTCTAAATTAGGTGGATCTAAGGGGGTAATGACTTCTGGTAATGGCCAAAATTGGGTAAGTAGTAATAGTCCGACAAATAGTTACTGGAGATCAGTCACTTACGGTAACGGCAAATTCGTAGCTGTATCTTTCGGTGATTCTAGTGGAGTGATGACCTCTTCTGATGGTATAAACTGGGTAAATAGTAATAGCCCATTGGGCTCATGGTCCTCTATCATCTATGGCAGTGCAAGTGGTGCTGGAGCAGATTTCTCACCGCCACCGCCACCACCGCCACCGCCTCCCCCACCGCCTCCCGCTCCAGTTGCTTCTCCTACAGTCATAGAGGGTAATAATCAAGTCATGATCACTAGTTGGCCTGCTGTTAGCGGGGCAGTGAAGTACAGACTTTATTGGAATTTAGATGACTATAAAACACCAATAGTTGATAATATTATCGAGATCCCGACGACAGCTACTCCTCTAATTATCTCCGGCCCAGGTGGCGGATCTTCTATGTTTAACCGAATTAAGAACTCGGTACTTAGCGCCGTTATCTCAGGCTTTACTGCTGGCACGCCATATATATTCAAGGTTTCAGCAGTTGATTCCACTGGCGTTGAAGGTGGTAAGTCACCCTCCAGTAAGGCCGTAACACCCATAAATAAAGTCACAGAAACAAATGCTCCAATCATCTCTTTCTCAATTAATAACTTTTCCGGAGAGTGGATTGATGTTTCCTATGGAGGTAAATTGGCCGTCGCTTTTTCGGCTAAAGGGGCCACTGCCTGTTGGGCCTCGAGCCAAAATGAATCTTGGTCAAGGGGTAGGGGTGCGAGTGTCGAATCTTGGACCGAAGAGATATTTATCACTCGATCGCAAGAATTTAAATTTGCATGTGAAAACGCTTACGGTAAAAGTGAGAAAAAAATATATGTGAATGTAAAACAAAAGCCGGTTGATATCTGGGTTGACTATTTACAGTACAATATGCCCATTCGGTATGTTTTATCTGATCCTGTTAGACTCGAGTACAATGCCCAACTACTGTCTATATCTTTTCCTAGAATTAATCCACAGGATAGGGGACGCTATTTGTCAGACAAACCGATTACTATTAATTATGGTGGTTCAGTTGATCTTAATTGGAACTCCTCTGATGCCACTTCTTGTAGCATCTCAGGTGGTGAGCCAGGGGTGAAAGATACGTCTGGAACTCAAACGTTATTAAATATGACTCAATCCAAAATCTTGACTCTTAGCTGTACGGGCCCAACCGGATCCGGAAGCGATTCGGTGACTGTAAATGTGAGACCGCCTTTCGTGGCTCTTTCAACACCCACTATCGCCTCTGTACAGAATCGGTCTAACCCTAAGGGCCTAGCGATTAGTTGGACAGCCTCACCCGGCGCTAATGGCTATTATGTGTATCGCAATGGCGGTAGTGGTGGCAGTTATATAGGATTCACTACTCGGTATGAGAATAGGGTTGCCGATATAAAATCTGGCTCACTATTAATTATGCCTGACGATTTACCAGGTGGTTCATATTGCTATAAAGTAACTGCTTATCGTACTCTTGATGGTGTTCTTGTAGAATCACTGCCGTCAGAATATGGCAAATGTGCCCAGGTGCCGTAAAGATAGCAAGGTGGTTTAACAATTATGAAGTCCAACTTCGATGGTTATTGTGGGTGTACACATCCACAAAGTTCTTTGTGGTATAATTAATATTAAATCATAATAATTTTAAACAGGATGGATCCTAAGATTTTAAGTGACTTCATATTGGAGTATGGATATCTCTCCAGGAAGGATATGGAGAAGGCTTTAGAAGAACTAAAAAAATATCCTAATAAAAATTTGACTCAAATATTGACCGAGACTGGGAAGATAACCGAAGAGGATCTTGGTTTCATAAAGGGTCACGTTATGGGTATTCCTACAGTCAATCTGAAGGATGAGAAGATTGACCCTCTTGTTTTAGCCGAAATTCCTGAACCTTTAGCTCGTAAGCACAACATCGTCGCTTATAAAAAGAGCGATAAGGGTCTTGAGGTTGCCATGCTTGATACGGACGATCTAATTGCTATTGAATTTATAAAAAAGAAGGCTGGCGTTAGAATTTTACCTCGATTAACTGACAAGGAGTCGATTAGGTCTGCACTACTTCAGTACCAGAAAAGTCTCAAGGCAGAGTTTGGCGACATCATAAGCAGGGAGGTCAACAATGTTGTAGTGACAGAAATTTCAGGTGATGATCCAGCTGATAGTCTGAAGAAGATGGCCGAGGAGTTACCGATCGTGCATATCGTTGATACCCTATTGAACCACGCCATTATTCAGAAGGCTTCCGATATACACATAGAGCCGTTCGAGCATGATCTCTTGATTAGATACCGTATAGATGGAATTTTGCATGAAGCAATGTTTTTACCAAAGAAAATTGCTGCCGGTATTACTGCCAGGATTAAAGTTTTGTCGCAACTTAGACTAGATGAGAAGAGGCTACCCCAAGATGGACGCTTCAAGATTGAGAGTAGCGGGATCACCGGTAGTAAGGTCTCTTTTCGCGTCTCCATTCTCCCTACGTACTTTGGTGAAAAGATAGTAATGAGACTTCTGCCCGAAAATTCTAAAGGTTTTTCTTTAGAATCTCTGGGTTTTCATGGTAACGGGCTCGAAGCTATACACAAAGCGATGAGGCAGACTGTCGGTATGATTTTAGTCACTGGGCCAACTGGTTCTGGTAAGAGTACCACCCTCTATACAGTTTTAGATATTTTGAATAAGCCGGAGGTTAATATTTCCACTGTTGAGGATCCAGTCGAATATCAGATGCCTCGAATAAATCAGACACAGATTAAGTCCGAGATTGGTCTGACTTTCGCTTCTGGTCTTAGGTCACTCTTACGACAGGATCCAGACATAATTATGGTTGGAGAGATACGAGATAGGGAGACTGCAAGTCTAGCGATCAACGCTGCTTTGACTGGCCATCTCGTGGTCACAACCCTCCATACTAACTCTGCTGCTGGAGCGATACCTCGATTCATAGATATGGGAGGAGAACCATTTCTTTTAGTCTCGACCGTCAATGTCGTTATAGCTCAGAGATTGGTTAGGCGTCTTTGTGAGAGCGGTATGAAATACTTTTTAAGTAAAGCCGAGATCAAGGCACTGGAAGAGAAGGCCGACTTGAAGAGAGTTTTAGAAAGTTTAAAACAGGAGAAGGTTGTGAAGGATACTGATACCTTCGAGACAATCTCGTTTTACAAGCCCAAAGTATCTGATGTTTGTCCTAGTGGTTATAGTAGCCGAGTTTCTATTCACGAAATTCTTAATGTTTCGCCGTCTATTAAGGAGCTAATTATTAAGAAAGCCACTTCCGACGAGATTGAGGCACAAGCGAGGAAAGAGGGTATGCTGACTTTGATAGAGGATGGTTTATTTCAAGCGGCCAGTGGGTTAACCACGATCGAAGAGGTGCTTAGGGTGGCGAACGAATAAAATTTAAAAAACGGAATGTTGTTTAGGTACAAATCTCATAAACCAGGCGAAGATAAATTTACACAAGGTGAGATGGAGGCCACGGATCGTTTTAGTTTGTCTAGACAGATGAGAGATCAGGGTTTGATTTTGGTTGGAGTGGAAGAGATTGGCAACAAGTGGTTTGATCTCGCTCGTCTGAATGAAGCGGTTATAACTATCAAGTTGCACGATAAGGTCGTGTTTGCTAATAATCTTTCCGCTATGATTTCGGCTGGCCTTTCTCTATCACGATCTCTAGATATTTTGGCCAGACAGACCAAGAATGCCAAGTTCAAAAGAGCGATTCAAGAGGTTTTAAAAGATGTAAACTCGGGGCTCTCTTTAAGTGCTGCTTTGGCCAAGTTTCCGAATATATTCTCAAGTGTTTTTATAGCGATGGTCGCGGCTGGTGAGGAGTCTGGGAATCTACCACAGTCTTTGAAGGTTGTTGGTGACCAGATGGAGAAGACCTACGTGCTTCGAAGAAAGGTTAAGGGAGCGATGGCCTATCCGATGGTTATTCTTTTTGCTATGGCCATCATCGGTTTTCTGATGTTGACTTTTGTTGTACCAAATCTAGTCTCGACCTTTAAGGAGTTTAAGGTGGAGCTTCCGCTTTCTACTAGGATTATCATCGCGCTCTCTGGTATTCTAGTGAACCACTGGGTCTATCTTTTCGGTGGAATAGGATTAGTGTTATTTGCCTTTTATAAATTTTTAAATACTACCCGAGGGGGGAGGTTATATGATTTTACATTAGTTCATCTGCCTTTTATTTCTGGAATTGTAAAACAGTTAAATTCGGCAACAGTCGCCAGGACCCTCTCTTCTCTTATATTGGCTGGAGTAAATATGGTTGAGGCTCTTGATATAACAGGTAAGGTTTTACAGAACTCTCTCTATAAAGAGGTTTTAGTTAAGGCCAAGGATGGTGTCCAGCGAGGTGAGCCACTCTCTGGATTTTTCCAAAGAGAGGAAAAACTTTTTCCGATTTTAGTAGGAGAGCTAGTCGAAGTCGGTGAAGAGACGGGGAAACTTTCCGAGATGCTTTCAAATGTCGCAATCTTTTATGAAAATGAGGTCGAGGCCATAACTAAAGATATGTCGACTATTATCGAGCCGTTTCTGATGATTTTTATCGGTCTTTTTGTCGGTTTTTTTGCCATATCTATGATCCAGCCGATCTATGCCATAACCGAGGCGATATAATGACCCGTGGCTTTACATTAATTGAACTGGTTTTAGTCGGAGCGATAATTCTCATTATCGCCTCACTTTCTGTCGGGGCCTTTTCGCAATTCAATAAAAGGATTAGTCTCGAGAAAGATGCAGAGAAAGTTACTTCCCTCATACACAAAGCGGAATCTAACACCCTTGCAGGTAGATTAGGATTGCAATATGGTGTCCACTTTGAAAGTAAAAAGGCAGTTATGTTTGCTGGCGATGTTTATGTTTCGGCGGCAGCTACAAATGAGACCGTTGTTTTTAGTCCTCTTGTTACCGCCTCATCCATTTCTCTTCTAGGTGGTGGGAGTGATATAGTATTTAAGAGATTGATAGGATCAACCGATCAGTCCGGTTTCGTTAATTTATCTATTGTTGGCACGCCGGCGGTCACACGTCGGATTAATATTTCTGCTAATGGGGTTGTTAATATTCAATAAAAAAATAAGAGGGAGTGGGATTGTAGAGGTTATCGTAGGGTTGGCGATCGTTCTGACAGGAGTTTTTGCTTTGTTAAAAACTTACAATTACTATCTTAGCTTCGCGCTTGGTCATAAGTATGATACACGGGCGACATTTCTTGCTGAAGAGGGGATTGAAGTGGTGAAGCTTCTCCGAGATAAGGGTTTCGCAGCTAAGATTGTGACACTAAACGTTGGAGTTACTTACAGCCTGGGTTTCGTCAACTCATTTTGGGAATCGACCACAACTCGTAAATATGTGGACGGTATTTTTGACAGAACCTTCGTGCTCGGGGACGTTTATCGCAATCCGACCGATGACATATCTGCTTCTGGTGTACTGGACCCAGATACCAAGAAAGTGACAGTCTCGATTGCTTATAGAGCTAACAACAGTACCACCACCAAATCGATTTCTGCGTATATAACTAATATTTTTAATAATTGATATAAGATGCAGATTCTTAGGAAGAATTCTGGTTTTTCTTTAGTCGAAATGCTTGTCTATGTTTCGATTCTCTCGGCGGTTTTGATCTTGTTCGTTAATTCTCTGCTGGCGATTAACAGATCATATGCAGTGGTCAGAGCAGAGATGACTCTTGATAGAGGGGCCATTGGTTCAATGGAGAGAATTACTAGAGAGATTAGAGATGCAACAAGCATCGATCTGGCACAGAGTGTCTTCGGAGTTAATCCTAGCATTTTGGTTTTAAATATCCTCGATGCAGTTGGTAATACATCTAAGACGACCTTTTCTTTGATCGGCCAGACTCTTCACATAAGTAAAGACGGTGTTGATCAGGGTATTTTATTACCACCAAATATTACGATATCCAAGCTTACTTTTTATTCTTTAGATAGTGGCTCATCTAAAGCAATTAAAATTGAGATACGATTATCCGATAAGGAGTTTGGAGTGACACGAACTGCCTCATATTATAGTACAGTGATTTTGAGAGGATCTTATAAATAAATGCAAAATTTAAAGCACCAAAACAAAAAGAAATTAGAGCAGGCCCTTCGATACGACTCAGGGCAAGCGATGTTGACTGTTGTGACGCTGTTCCTTTTTCTTTCTATGATGGTTGTGATGGGAATATCTGATCCGGTATTACGTCAGGCTAAAATTACAAAAGATTTTTTGGATTCTCGTAAGAGCTATTTTCTGGCTGAATCTGGAGTTGAGGATGTTGTCTATAGAGTTAAGAAAAACAAGCAGGTGCCGGCGAGTGGGACTCTAGTTTTGGATGGTAACACCGTCACTGTCTCTGTTCAGGATACACCTGGGACGAAGACAATTAGCACTTCTGCAGACAGTAAGAATTTAATAAGGAGGGTAGATACGGTTTTAAAAACAGGCACGGGTAGTTCATTTAATTATGGAGTTTTGTCTGGGCAGGGTGGTTTCGTTCTCGGCACTAATGCCACTATAAATGGAAGTATCTATTCTAATGGTTCGGTTACTGGTAGTAGTGGCTCATCTATCACTGGTTCAGCAATTTCTGCTAACAGTTCTGCCTTGGTTACTGATCAGAAGAATGATTCACCGCTGCCACCTCCGAATTCTATAAATTTTGGAGATAGCTCTTCGCGTCAAGATTTTGGTCAAGGTTTCAAGCTTGCCACACTGGGTCCTCTTACGAAAGTCTCTTTGTATATTAAAAAAGTTAGTACACCATCTAACTTGACGGTCAGAATTGTAACTAATAGTTCAGGAAATCCTGGTACTAATACAGTCGTCTCTGGAACTCTAAGTAGCGCTCTTGTTACTTCAAGTTATGGTTGGGTTGATGTGTCCTTTGTAAATTATGTTGAGTTAACGCCGGGAGTGACGTATTGGTTGGTCTTAGATGGCAGTAATTCTAGTACTAAATATTATGTTCTCGGTGCTAACACATCTTACCCAAACGGAGATGCTAGATTAGGACAATATGGTGGGAGTTGGAGTGCCACAAATCCGACGAATCTTGATAGCTATTTTAAGATATATCTTGGTGGTCTCAATGGTTTGATTGATGGTGTTTCAGTTGGTTCGGCTGGTGTTGGTAATGCTGAAGCATACCAGGTTAAAAACTCAACCATAGCTGGAAGTCTTTATTGCCAGATCGGTTCGGATAATAACAAGGCGTGTGATACCTCTAAGACTGTGCCTGTAGAATTAGGTCTGCCAGTCTCTGATGGTAATATTCTGCAATGGCAGAGTGATGCTCTGGCCGGAGGAGTTATAAATGGCAACTACACGGTCTCATCTTCTGTGTCTTTGGGTCCGAAAAAGATTGTGGGTAATTTAACAATTGATGGGAACAAAACACTTACTTTGACTGGCACTATCTGGGTTACAGGTAAGATAGAGATAGAGAATGGTGCTAAGGTGAAGCTTGATTCTTCATATGGCAGCAATAGCGGGCTTTTAATGTCTGACAATATAGTCGATATTTCAAATAATTCGACCTTCTCTGGTTCAGGCCAGAGTGGTAGTTATATCATGGTCTTAACGACGAGTGATTGCCCTATAAGTAGTTATTGTAGTGGATCTGCCGCTATGGATATTTCCAATAATGTCGGCGCGGCGATCTTAAATGCAGAGAAGGGGACGATTCATATTAATAATAATGGGGTTGCGGAGCAACTCACAGCTTATAAAATTATTCTTGATAACGGCGCGGTCATTAATTATGAGCAGGGTATTGCACATACTAACTTTTCAAGTGGGCCAACTGGCGGTTGGACCATTCAAGAATGGAAGGAGGTGGAATAGTCTAGTCTATATATATCGGAGGTCCGACCTCCGCAAATTAAGGATATTATGCTAGGCTATATCGATGGCGAGACCAGAATTCGTAGAAGATGGTTTTTATCACATTTATAACCGTGGTACGGAGAAGAGGGATATTTTTTTACAAGACCAAGACTATGTTCGTTTTATCCACTATCTTTATGTGTGTAATGACAGCGAACCCATTGAGAAGGTTCAAGACATACAAATCGGAGGTCCGACCTCCGATTTTAAAGGACAAAATCGACTTGTTAATATATTGTGCTTTGCATTAATGCCTAACCACTTTCATTTACTTCTTCAACAGAGAGTCGATAAGGGTGTCAGTAAGTTTGTTCAGAAGTTGTCTACAGGCTACACAATGTATTTCAATACCAAAAATGAACGTAATGGGGTCTTGTTTCAGGGTAAGTTTAAAGCCAAGCCTGTCGATGACGAGTCTTACTTGTCAACGCTCGTCGACTATATACATTTAAATCCCGTTGATCTTTTTCAGACTAATTGGAAAGAAGATGGGATAAAAGATGTAAATTCCACAAAGGGTTTTTTGGAAAGGTACCGTTGGTCAAGTTACCTAGATTACACAGGCAAGAAAAACTTTCCATCTTTGCTAGATTTCAACGTCATTAGAGAGGTTCTTGGAGAGGTGAATATTTACGGTAATCCATTGCCTATCAACAGAGAGAGGGACATTGTTCAGCTACTTTTCGATTAACCCTTATATATCGGAGGTCCGACCTCCGATATTAGAGATGGGCAGTAGACTTGTGGTATGATGTATAAAATTAAACTAAAAAGATGAAAAAGATAGTAATAGGTAATTGGAAAATGAATCCGAGCGGGATCGAGGAGGCCCGGGCGATTTTTAGGGATATTGTCTCTGGATATCATAGTCTTAATCGAGTGAAGGTTGTCATCTGTCCGCCGTCTCCGTTTTTAGAGAAACTTTGTTCTTTATCCAAGAATAAGATTGCTCTAGGTGCTGAGGACTGTTTTTGGGGAGAGACTGGCCCATATACTGGTGAGGTGTCTGCTAAAATACTAAAAAGTGTTGGTGCCAGATATGTGATCCTTGGCCACTCAGAACGCCGTGCTTTAGGCGATGGTGATGAGTTGATTAATAAGAAAATAAAATCAGCTCTGGCTTCTGGGTTGAAAGTTATTTTTTGTGTGGGTGAAAGAAGTCGTGATGAATCTGGAGAGTATTTAAATTTTATTAAAAATCAACTGATATTAGGTTTAGATAAGATTAAGAAGAGTTCCCTCGAGAACTTGTCGGTTGCCTATGAGCCGATATGGGCGATTGGTAAGGATGCTTTACGGCCGGCCTCTCCGGAGGATGTTCTGGAGACTTCTATCTTTATAAAAAAGGTTTTGACCGGAATATTTGGGTACGAAGCCGGTATTAAGGTGTCGATTATTTACGGTGGATCGGTGGACGAGAAGAATAGTCGCGAGTTCTTATCGGGAGATAAGGTGGATGGTTTGTTGATTGGCAGAGCCAGTTTGGATCCGGAGAGTTTTTTAAAAATTTTAGAAATTGCCAGTGAAGTTTAGGAGTATTAAAGAGGCGGGTGATCTTTTCGGCAAGAAAGTCCTTCTGCGTCTTGATCTTAATGTGCCAATTAAAGACCGAGCTATTATAGATGACTTTCGTATTAAGGCTTCGCTTCCTACTCTTAATTACTTAAAAGAGGCTGGTGCGAAGATTGTAATTCTTTCTCATATAGGTGAGAAGGGTGACGAGACGCTTAAGCCCGTCGCGGACTATTTAGGCATGGAACTCTTACCACTTAAGATAGACGATAGCTTGAGAAAGAAAATTGTAGAGATCCCTAACAGCCAGAGTGTAATCTTAGAAAACTTGAGGCAAGATCCACGCGAGGTTTTAAATGATATGAATTTCGCTAGGGACTTAGCTTCACTTGGAGACATTTATGTCAATGACGCTTTCTCTGTTTGTCACAGAAAGCACGCCTCAGTCACTTCATTACCGGGATTTTTGCCAAATTATGCGGGTTTTCTTTTAGAGTCCGAGGTTTCTAATCTTTCTTTGGCTTTTAATCCGTCGCACCCCTTCCTTTTTATTCTTGGCGGGATTAAATTTGAGACTAAAATTAATTTAGTAAAAAAGTTTGTCGATATCGCTGACCAGATATTTATCGGTGGAGCTTTAGCTAACACCCTTTTTAAAAAGTTAGGATATGAGGTCGGAGTTTCTTCTGTGGATCAGAAGGATATGAACCTAGATTTTATTTTTCAAGATAAAAAGATTATTTTACCCAGAGATGTGACAGTTACTTCTGGAGATGGTAGTAAGGTTAAGGCGGCCAACCAAGTTTTGGTTGACGAAAACATTTCAGATATAGGGACTGAATCTCTGAAGTCATTAAAAAAGATGATCGACGAATCGAGTTTTATTTTATGGAATGGACCAATGGGCAATTTTGAAAGGGGATTTAAAAGTATCACCGAAGATCTGGCTCTCTATATTTCAAGGTCAAATGCTAAAACAATTGTTGGTGGCGGGGATACTTTAGCTGCTATTAGTGATCTGGGGATTTTGGCCAAATTCAGCTTTGTTTCTTCGGGTGGCGGCGCTATGTTAGCCTTCTTGGCTAGCGGTACTCTACCGGGAATTGAAGCATTATGGCAAGAATCCCAGAAAACATAGGCTGAAGTACATTATAAGTACGATCGTACTTATAATGTACTTTTGACAATGGATGGTCTTTATTTAATACTCAAGATATGAGAAAGAAAATTAAAATTCTATATGAAGATGATGATGTTTTGGTCATAGATAAGCCAGCGGGTATTGCAGTACATGATGATGCTCTGGGAAATCAAAAAAATAGCATAGTCGATTGGATTTTAAAAAAACGACCGAAAATGAAAGATGTAGGCGAAGTAGACGGGGATGTTCTTCGACCGGGCATAGTTCACAGGTTAGACAAAGACACAACTGGTATTTTAGTTTTAGCTAAGAACCAAAAGACTTTTTATTTTCTGAAGAAGCAATTTAAAGATAAAACTATAAAGAAAGTTTATCAGGCGATTGTTTATGGTAACCTTAAAAATAGTTCTGGAATTATTGATCGGCCAATTGGTAGAAGCAGGAGTGATTTTAATTTCAAAGCGACGGGTAGCCAAGCTCGGGGTGAGCTTCGAGAGGCTCTCACGTACTATAAAGTTTTAGAGAGGTTTGATGGCTATTCTCTGTTAGAACTTAGACCTAAGACAGGACGGACACACCAACTCCGGGTTCATCTAAAGTCGCTAAGTCATCCGATAGTTTGTGATTCTATATATGCTGAGGGTCTGCCTTGCCTCAAGGGTCTTAAGAGGCAGGCTCTTCACGCGCTTTCTATAGAGTTTAGGTTACCATCCTTAAAAGAGATTAAGGTAGAGGCACCACTCCCTGCTGATTTTAAAAAGGTCCTTGCTAATCTAAGGTAGTTATGATAGATTATGCGCTACATTATGATCCAATCTAATAATATAAAGGTCTCTCCGGTTAATATCGAGGAGAGAAAAAAAATAGATATAAGACCTGGTGATACCGTCAGGGTAGCCTTGAAGATTAAGGAGAAGGATAAAGATAAAATCAAGATTAGACTTCAAGACTTTGAAGGTTTGGTTATTGCTGTTAAACATGGCAAGGAGGCAGGTGGAACTTTTACTGTAAGGAAGGTTGCTTCAGGTGTCGGAGTAGAGAGGATCTTCCCGATATATTCTCCAGCCATTGACTCTATTGAAATTAGGAAAAGGTCTAGGGTTAGAAGGTCCAAGCTCTACTATATACATGATAAAGCTGCCCGTGAGATTAGCAGGAAGATGAGAAGGAGTGTTATGGTTTCGGAGGCGGTGGGAGAAGCGGCAGAGGTGATATAATACAGGATTAAATCATGCGCGGGTGGCGAAATTGGTAGACGCACTACCTTGAGGTGGTAGCGGCCGCAAGGCTATGGGAGTTCAAATCTCCCCTCGCGCACCTTTTTGAGGTGTATTTAGTTACTTGTAACTTAGTCTTCTTTTAAGACTCTTTTTTTGTAGATTCAGAAAATTTTAACTACATAAATGTCAGACTTCCATGACGGCCGACATGGAAGTCTGACATTAAAAACTTA
>CAZXEK010000008.1:0-4796 GCA_964639675.1 uncultured Candidatus Saccharibacteria bacterium | reverse complement strand
TTGCACAAGGCAGTCTTGTGCAATAACTTAAAAACAAAGCTTGGGAGGGGAGGCCTTATTCCGAAGTTACTGCCGCTTTTTTGCCGAGTTCCTTGGGAAACACTCACTCGTTCGCCATAGTCTTCTCGACTTAACCACCTGTGTCGGTTTGCGGTACGGTTCCTACATACTTAACTTAGAAGCTTTTCTTGGGGGGTTGCTTTATTTTATCTCCCGAGACGAATCCCAGAATTTATGCTCTATTTAAAATTATCATTAAAGATAGACTCCCGGATTTTCCTAAAAATCTTTCTTATAGAACAAACACAAATCCAATAATGCGCAAAATATACTAACCCTCGTCACTCCATCAGATATGCAGAAGTTAGGGAATATTAACCCTATATCCATCGGATGCGACTTTCGTCATCTCCTTAGGACCGACTAACCCTTGGCTGATCATCGTTGCCAAGGAAACCTTGGTTTTTCGGCGTGCGGGGATCTCACCCGCATTGTGGTTACTTGTGCCAACATTCTTACTTCCTGTCACTCCACCCCGCCTCACGGCTAGGGCTTCATCGCGGACAGAAAAACTCTCCTACCACTCGACAAGCTCATGGTAAACCACGCAACTTATCGAATCCTCACCTTCGGTACTACACTTGAGCCCCGCTAATTTACGGTGCGAAATCTCTGGATGAGTGAGCTATTACGCTTTCTTTAAATGATGGCTGCTTCTAAGCCAACATCCTCATTGTCGAAGAAATTTCACCTCCTCTTTTTTGCACTTAGTATAGATTTAGGGACCTTAGATTGAGGTCTGGGCTGTCCCCCTTTTGACCTGTGGAGCTTAGCCCCCACGGTCTAACTGCCTAATAATTAATCTCCAGTATTCGGAGTTTGATTGGTTTGCCGAGATTGCTCCCTGTGCGAACCATCCAGTGCTCTACCCCTGGAGGGTACATTAGACGCTAGCCCAAAAGCTATTTCGGAGAGAACAAGCTATTACCAAGTTCGATTAGCTTTTCACTTCTTACCACAACTCATCCGAATGCATTGCACGACATACCGGTTCGGGCCTCCAGCCGATTTTCATCGGCCTTCACCCTGGTCATAGTAAGCTCACTTGGCTTCGTGTCTTATGTGTACTACTTACCCTAATCCTTGCGGACGGGTGAACGCGCTATTCACACTTGGTTTCCCTATAACTTCCCCCGCTTAGCGGGGTTAATTGCGCAGTACACATAAACTCGTTGGCTCATTCTTCAATAGGCACGCCATGGTCCGGTCTTGCGACTCGGACGCTGACTCCTTGTAAACGTACGGTTTCAGGTCTATTTCACTGCCCTAATCGGGCTACTTTTCACCTTTCCCTCACGGTACTAGTTCACTATCGATCTGAAAGAGTATTTAGCCTTGGCGGTTAGTTCCGCCGAATTCCCCCAAGCCATTCGTGTCTCGAGGTACTCAAGAGTGACAACAAAAGAGTTTTTTTAGTTTTAATTACAGGACTGTTACCTTCTATGGTTTTGCTTTCCAGCAAATTCATCTAATAAAAAAATTTTTAACTCTCCTAAAATTAATTACGCTGTCATCTTATAACGTTCTCAACCTGTCTTACGACAGATTAAAAATTTGGGCTTTTTCCTTTTCGCTCGCCGCTACTTAGGAAATCACAAGCTCTATTTTTCATATATCCCAAAGCATTGGAACATATGAAAAATAAAGCTGCTTGTTTTCTCTTCCTCTGGGTACTGAGATGTTTCACTTCCCCAGGTGTGCGTCCTTGAATTAAATTCAAAGATTCGTGTTTCTTCAACACGAGGGTTTCCCCATTCGGAGATCTCCGGATCAAAGGTTGCTAGGCACCTCCCCGAAGCATATCGTCGCCACGCCACGTCCTTCATCGCCTCTTTCAGTCTAGGCATCCACCATACGCTCTTAAATTTCCTATTAGGAAATTTAAAAATCACATTTACCTCGTAGCAGAAGAAGACATTGCGCTTTTTAGCGCGGTGCTATACACCTATGTTTTTTTCACTACGGGGTTTTACTCAGACACCAATGTTTACAAAATTGGTGTCTGAATTTATTTACTTTACTTTTACTAATTTAATTTAACCTGCCTGTCTACAGCGCGATAAAGACCCACTCAAATTGGTGCGCCGCGACAGAATTTAAATTTCAAGATACAGTCATTAATATGTTTTAGCCTGAGGTTAATCCGCCTCTGGCGAAAAAAAATCCCCACAAGGGGGAAGTAAAGCTACAACAAAAATAGGATTAGCTTTCCCTCCGCCTCATTAACGATGAATTATTTAACATATTTGAATACCCATAAGTATATTCATACAAAAAACAAAGTCAAGTTTTTGGGAACAAACTAAAAAAGCCCCGCTTAGTGGGACTGTTTCCTTATGCCAATGTCTTATACTTTGACGACTAATGATATTCCTACTTGGGAGTTCAACTCCCAAGTACAAGTAGAAAATAAGGGGGATAAAAAAGACCCGTCACCGGGTCTTTTTTATAAAGATGGTTAGACCTAAAATTAGTGCCCTAAATCTTTCTTTAACTTCTCAAGATAATAAGCCGCAACATCACGACCGCCAAGACCAAAAGCCAAACCGAACGCTAAGGCAAGGCCAGAAACTACACCCAAGAACAGTGTGTTCAGCACAGCCACACCAATATTTAATTGGGATAACGACATAAGCACAGCAACAATCCAGATTAACCAGCTGGCTAATTTACCGAGCAAGGCAGCTGAAGGTACACCCGAAGCCTTCGCTCCTCCAACAACAACTCTATTTACCATTTCAGCAAGAACTGCGGCTACCAAAAGAAGAATTACTACAGTCAAAACATTCGGCAAGAAACCAACAACTAATTCTCTTAAGAGCGCGTTAACCTGACTTAACCCAAGGATATCCAATGAGGCAACTAGAAAAACAACTATTACGAAGAGTTTAACCAACCCTCCAATGAAAACCCCTGAATCTAAGTCAAAGCCAGCCTTAGAGAGTGTCTCTTCTAAGCCAAAATTTTTAAGTGCATTATCAACCTTTAGAGCCTTAACAAGTTGAGATACAGCCTGGCTTACAACTGAAGCCACAAGCCAACCAGCGACAAAGACGACTACTGACAAGATAACGGCTGGGAGTAAACGTACCAACTGATCAGTGACCCCCCTCAATGAACCAGCCAATACGTCACCCCATGCCTGTATAAATGATGAATTAGTATACATAATTATAATGTTTAAATTTTATTAAAATATATTTTTAAGAATTGCTATTTCCGACATCAATCGACCATAGATATATTATACTATAAGGCCCACAATCACTCTAGTAGATTACTGTGGATATCTAATCTAAATCTGTTTTTTTTCTAATCTAGGCGGATGCCAATTCATATCTAGCGGTCTGTCATTAGGGGGGTTTATCAAGTCGTAGACCTTCTGCAGAGGATCCTTGATTTCACCATTCTCTTTATATATAGGAAGCATTATATAATCCATAAGTCCAGGAAAGGCCTTCGAATATTTGTCCTGCATCGAGATCTTACACTGTTCCCTTTCTTTTCCTTTTGATAAAACATCCAATCCCCTCAGCTCATTCAAATTCCTACGAAAATCATCTCTCTGTACCCTAAGTCTTTCCTCTCTCTCGAATTCAGATTCTGGTTTTATTGTTGGTATTTTTGATATTGATTCACTTGGCATAATGGTAGCATTTTAGTCTCCAGATGTTGTACTGTCAATTGAGGAAGAAGCTACGGGCGGATCCACGGGTGTAACTTCCACGATCTCAACGGCAGGGGCAATAACAGCTGGTGTAGAAACGCTACTTGCTGTAACTGCGGTCAAGCCACATTCCCCTGCCGTACTAACCATGGTACCTCCAGATATCTCCAAACAGTATGGGGAACCAGTAATCTTATCGTACAAGATTATACCATTTCTTTTATCCGATGAACCAATCTGTACACTACCTCCAATCTTTGCATTACCTGAAACCTCAAGAGTATCTACGATCAACTTGCCAGTCTCATTAAAACTCCACTTGCCACTCTCAGCAATTATTTTTCTTACATTGACAACATCTTTACCTTGTATATCGAGATCAGCCATAGCTATGTTTTTTATCCTGCCTGTGTTCTGATCTACGGTCCAGATTCCAGCATCAATCTTGCCGGCAGATATGGCCAAAGAGAGCTGTCTATAGCCCAGATTGAGAAAGACAACAACCTTACCCACTTGTTGATAAATAGTAGAACCATCTTCCTGCCTTACATTACCATTAAAAGATTCAAGGGCGATACCCACAGAAACACCCGAATATTTCATCTTCATGGCTACTCCGGATTCAGAAGATATTGTCAGATAATCGCCTATCTTAATGTCTCCATTCTCCAAACTCACAGCCACTGGCACTCTACCGACAAGAGCTAATGGAGCTTTTTCACCCTTAGGGTAAAGATCCTTGCGCTCTGGAGCACCGAAGCTTGATCGATCTCCCTCGAAAACAACCGCCGGATTTGTAGAAATAATACCGAGAATAGCCTTAGAATCTTTGTCAGCTCTAATTATCTGAATGGGATTATTCGGGTCAGCAGAAACAATGTCACCCGGCTTTAAATCTTCGCTGGCTACGTATGATTCTGCCAAGTCAGCACAGGTGGTTTCAGGGCTAAGACTATAGGAAGAGGTGGCAGCCTGAGCACAACCAGTAACAGCAATATTGCCGACGACGGAGAGTCTAGACATTGGTGAAGTGGTGCCTATGCCGACGTTACCACCATTAGTAATTATG
>CAZXEK010000007.1:0-13477 GCA_964639675.1 uncultured Candidatus Saccharibacteria bacterium | reverse complement strand
TGGGGAAACTCATCCGTTCGCGGCGCGAAGAACTTGGCATCTCGCTTCCGACTTTTGCCAAAAAGTTGAGGATGACTCCTCAACAGGCGAAAACGTTGGAAGTGAGAAAAAATCCAACTATTCGCTATGAATTGGTGCAGTCGCTCGCGAGCGTACTCGACCTCGACCCTTCGACTCTTGCCAAGTTTGCGGGAACAACTCGCAAGCAAAGTAAGAGTGAACTCGGGCAACTTGTTCGCACGCGCCGGAAAGAACTCGGTATTAGTACCGGCGCACTTGCAAAAAAACTTGATGTCAGCCGACAGTTCGTAAACCAAATCGAGTTCGGGCAATGCCGTTTGAGCGAGAACGACGACATGATCGCACGGCTCGCACAAATTCTCGAACTTGACGTGAACGAATTAAACGCTGTCCGACCAACAAGGAGACGGAAACAGATGGATAATGCCAACCCCTTAGGCGGATTTCTAGCCGCGAAGCGGTTGGAACTTCGTCTGTCACAGCGAGAAGTCGCTGAACGCGGCGAGATTCAGAACGGCGTTGTAACAGGTGTCGAGACGGGACGGCTTCGGCCCAATCCCAATCTTCTCGACAAGTTCGCCAAGGCACTGGACTGTCAAATCCCGCTGGAACTCATCCCGCCTCCACGCGACCGTAGCTACGGCCACAAGGATCCGGGGTACAAGACCGAACGGAAAACCGAGCTAGGCAAGTTCGTGACCACGCGACGGCTGGAGCTTCGGCTTAGCCAAGCACAGGTTGCGGACAAAGCGAGTACGGCTACCACCGTGATCTCGGGAATCGAGCGAGGAACTTATCACCTCGGAGGTCTGATGTTGGAGAAAATCTCCAAGGCCCTCGAGTGCGAGATTCCTGCCGAACTTGTTCCAACGCCGAGGTCGCGCGGACGGAGAAGAGGACAGAGAAATAGAACTGTGCAAGACACTCCCTCGACTTCGGTCACGGTTCACCTGTCGGATCAGAATATCGCCGATCTTGAAAAGATCAAAGAGCTGTCCGACATCGGCGTGAACACCGAGGCAGTCCGCAAGGCTCTCAAACTTCTACGGCGCTTGCTCGAAAAGCAAAACGACGGCTATGTCGTCTGCCTGCGCAAAGACAAGGACGTCGTTGAGCTTGAGTTCATGTTCTGACTTGGTACCGTTACCACGAGCCTGCATCTCTTCGGAGTTGCAGGCTCTTTTTATTTTTAGGGTGGCGCATCAGTTTTCAACTGGTACGAAATCCATCGCAAAAAAATTTGGCGAATCTGAAGCCCGCCCGCATTCCTCCCCAGACCCCTTTCTGCGGGCGGAATCCAAATCCGAAACCCCGCCGAATTTCAAAAACAAATTAGTCTCGGTTTTGCGAAAATCCATATCCCCAGAAAATAGTTTTCGCAAAACCGAGTCCGAATTGAAACCCCGCCACACTGCCCGAATACTTGGAGGGCAGAACCCCAAAAAGAAAAATGTCCTTTCCATTTTCAGAAAAAATCGGTCGCGCGCAAATCCGAAAAGCAAGGAACATTTTTTCTTTTTGGGGTTGCCGAGTGAAGCGAGGCGGTGGCGGGGCTTTCGTGGAGCGTACGGCTTAATTTAGAGCCACCACGCGCTCCGCGCGTGCGATTAGTCGGGATTGCTTTCAAAATAAGTTCGAATTTTGTACAATAGACACCGCCAAGATTGAAAATATGGTTTAGGTCGAGCATTTATGAACAAAGTAATAAAATAACCCCCACAGGGGAGGTTATTTTATGTTTTCTCTTATGGAACTATATAGAGCTATTTTGTCTGGGAGGAGTTACAGGTCGAGCATTTACAACCGACAACTGAAATTACAGCAGAAAGTCCGACAAGCACGTAAACTGCCCACTCAACCATTGGCCAAGATCCGAGAACCATCTTGACGACGTTCCAGTCACTTCCCATAAAACCACCAAGACCGACCAAGCCCCAGTTGAGGCCACCAACGATTAGAAGTACCCATGCGAGCTTGCTAACTCCACAGCACCCCTTTCCTGATTCACACATCATAAAATGATATTAATATTCTGATAATCTATAATCAAATTATAACAAAGTGTAAAGATATATGGTAGCCTAACTGTGGATATTGATATTATTGGTATATGGTGGTAGATTTTAAAGGGAGGTGATCCTATGAGTATAAGGGGATGGATTTTGCTTTTTATTACCTTGCTAGATTCTTTTGTCACTGGCTGCGGAATAAATGCCGGGTTACTTAAGGAGCTAAATCCAATTATGTCATGGTTCATAGAGAGAGTTGGGATCTTCATGTTCATCATGTTTAGGGCCATGTTTGTTATGCTTGTTATTGCTCACTTTGACCGGAAAGCATCTCAAAGTGAAGCCGGAAAACAGATAGCAATCTATTGTTACAACATTGCTATTCTGGCTTATACGGGGGTATTTGTGGTTCCGTGGATAGTTGTGAACGCTCATCATATTATAAAAATACCGTAAAGAAGATTTTTCATTTTATAAACCTGCCTTTTGTTGGCGGGTTATTTCTTTGTTTGGAATATCGGTCTGTGTTACCATATAGAAATGACCAGCGAGACTTTTTTTAGTTACATTACCAAGCTTGGAGATTCATTTTTTATAATAGTAATTTTTTTATTTGTAGGATATTTCCTTTGGTGTAAAGATAAAAGCTCGCTCAAATATTTTGTCGCCGTCTTCTTTTTTAATGAAGTTTTAGTCTATTTAATTAAGTTTTTTGTTGGAAGGCCTAGACCTCTCGGGGCTTTAAAGTACGGAGAATTTGGTAGATCTTTCCCAAGTGGTCACGCTACTGTTTCTATCTTTTTGTTTGGTTACATATCTTATCTTTTAATTAAATTTTATAAGAACAGCCTAAGACGAAATATGGCGATTGCGTCTCTGTGGACGCTCATATTTCTTATCGGTTTTAGTCGATTTTATCTGGATGTTCACTACCTAAGTGATGTGCTGGGGGGTTACCTTTTGGGCGGAACATCTCTTTTTTTACTAATCAAGCTCACAAAGAGTTCTAAATTAGATTGGAAGATATGACTATTTAGGGGTGATTGTTTTACATATTTCTTTTTTTATTTTATCAATCTAATTTTTTGCAGTTATCCATAGCGGTTATTTTTTTTTAATTTAAAATATGTCTATCAGAGATTATTAATTTATTTCAATAACACTATGGGGGAAGAAAGAAAAAGTTCGAAACAGCCTGCTAAAATGCCGAAGAGGCTCTTGAAGCGAGATGGTGCAATCATTGACTTCGATATTACCAAGATAGCTTCAGCTGTTGAGCGAGCGATGAAGGCCTCAGGGGAGGGTAAGCCAGATGATCCAAGATTCGTCGCTTATGCTGTGGTGAAAGAGATCCTTCGAATTGCTGATGGGAACAAAGAGTATATTCCATCTGTCGAGGAGATTCAGGATATCGTTGAGAATGAGTTAATCTTAATGGATTTTGTTAAAACAGCTAAGGCTTATATTCTTTATCGTGAGAAAAGGTCAGAGGCCAGAAGACAGAGGGGTGGTATAGTGCCGTCTGCAATTAGACAGTCGGTTGTAGATAGCCAGAAATATTTCCAGAATCAATTATCAGAGTTTGTATTTTATAGTGCTTATTCGAAGTGGCTGGATCAGAAGGGGAGGAGGGAGACATGGACGGAGACTGTTGATAGGTATAATGACTATATGAGGTCAAAGCTTGGCAAGAAGCTTTCTCAAGCAGAATACAAGGAGATTAGGGATTATATGCTTGAGATGAAGTCTTTAGGTTCAATGAGATTGCTTTGGGCAGCTGGCCCTGCCGCTGACGCAACGAATGTCGCTGCTTATAATTGTGCTTTTATTGCTCCGACTAAATGGCAGGACTTCGGTGAGATTATGTATGTTTCAATGTGTGGAACAGGCATCGGTTTTTCAGTCGAGAGGCAGAATATTGAACTTCTTCCAATCATTAAGAGGCAAAACAAAAAGAAACCCTCTCTGCATTTTATTGTAGATAGTAAGGAGGGGTGGGCTGACGCATTGGTCTTGGGGCTCAATAGTTGGTCGGGCGGTGAAGATGTCTTATTCGACTATTCTAATGTTAGGCCTCAGGGGGCTAGACTTAAGACGATGGGCGGTCGTGCCTCGGGACCTGAACCGCTTAAGGCGCTTCTAGATTTCTCACGAGGTAAAATGTTTGCTAGACAGGGCAGACATCTAACCACCTTAGATGTCCACGATATCATCTGCAAGATTGGTGAGGTTGTGGTTGCTGGTGGGGTCAGAAGAAGTGCGCTAATCTCCCTCTCCGAGTTAGATGACACCGAAATGCGGGACGCTAAAAATGGTCAGTTTTATCTTTCGCATCCGGAAAGGAGTATGGCCAACAACTCTGTTGCCTACAACGAGAAACCGACAGTCGCGCAGTTTTTAGAAGAGTGGATTAATTTAGTTAAGTCTGGTTCTGGCGAGCGCGGAATATTTAACAGAGGAAGTCTCGAAAGGCAGATACCGGCAAGACGGTGGAAGAGCTTTGCCGAAGAAGCAGAGACATCAGGGATTAATCCCTGCGGCGAGATTATTCTAAGGTCCAAACAGTTTTGTAATCTTTCACAGGTAGTCGCTAGGTCGAATGATACTGAAGCAACTTTAGTTGAAAAAGTCAGAATTGCAACGATTCTTGGTACTTATCAAGCCTCGTTAACTTATTTTCCATATCTTTCAAAGGAGTGGAAGAAGAACTGTGAAGAGGAGGCACTACTTGGGGTTTCTATTGATGGGCATTGGGACTGTAAGGCTCTGCGTAATCCAGAGACCATGAAGAAGCTTAGGGAGGTAGCTATTGAGACTAACAAAAAATATGCTAAGAAATTTGGCGTCAATCCTTCTACTGCCATAACTTGTGTTAAGCCATCTGGTCAGGGTTCTCAACTTTTTAATTGCGCTTCAGGGTGTCATCCTCGTCACGCAAAGTTTTATATCAGAAGAGTTAGAATTGAGAGCCACAACCCACTCTTTATGATGTTAAAAGATGTTGGTGTGCCATATTTCCCAGAAGTTGGTCAGGATGAGAAGAATGCTACGACGTTTGTCTTGGAATTTCCGATTGCTTCTCCTAAGGGTGCTATAGTCAAGAATGATTTGACGGCTCTTGATCAGTTGGAGTATTGGAGAATGATTAAAGAGAATTTTACGGAACATAACCCATCGGTTACGATTTCTGTAAGTAATGATGAGTGGCTTAAGGCTGGTAGTTGGGTTTATGAGAATTGGGATATGATAGGTGGACTATCTTTTTTACCAAGGAATGATCACATTTATAGGTTGGCACCGTATGAAGAGATTACAGAAGATAAATATAATGAGTTAGCGTCCAAATTTCCTAAGATCGATTTCTCAAAGTTGGTTTTATACGAGTATGATGATCAGACTCAGGGTGCGAAAGAGTTAGCCTGCGTCGCTGGGCTCTGTGATCTCGATATGGTATCAGGGGAGAAGAAATAATAAAAAGACCTCTAAGTAGAGGTCTTTTTATTATTTTGTCTTGTGTCTATAAGCCGAATTCTGTGGTGATGATTATTTATCTAGCCCCTCGATTACTCTTGGGGTCAAGCGGGCACTTCCCTCGATTACTCTCGGGACACGACCCTTGCAGCCACGTACGGATTTAGCCGTTTCACTCCCGTTGATTTCTCTCAGGGCATCGTCACTGTTCGCACCGCGATCCTTGCGGACGGTGGGTGTTACCCACTACGATTTCCCAACGCTAGGTTGAGATAACTGTTCGGACTTTCCTACCCGATCTATTTTTGGTAGATCGGATCAATCATCCAACACAAGATGGTGATATTATATCACACATAATTTATTTGTCCATAAAAAACCCGCCGGTTATGGCGGGTAGATGGGTTAGGCCCAGTTATCAATCCTCTTTTGACCAACCTAGAATTTCTAGAACCCTCAAAAGTAGGTTTACAAAATTTAGAATTAGACCACCGGAAGCATCGATAGCATTATCAAGGGTGTGCGGTTTATTTAGTGCAGAAGTCCAATCCCATGCCGTGAAAAGGGCGAAGAGAAGAACCCCCAACCATGTGATAATAGGAACATTGAGGACACCCACGAAGCCAAAGGCACTAAGAATAATCTGCCCCAATTGAACCCAGAATAGGGTCCAAAGACCCGCCATCAAATATGGCCCCAAGCCTTCGAATGTTTTTGGCATAAGAATTCCTGCGGCTGACATCGATACCATAGTACCGCCTGTGATTAGCAGGGCTTCTGATACGATCCCTTTATAGGCCAGGGCATATATTCCCAATACTGGCCCGATCTGTAATCCTAGAAGAAAACTCATACCAGCAACTCCTGTTACGGAGACAAGAGGATTTTGACTACCCTGGAACACATAGATACAGCCGAATATTCCTAAGAAACTTGCAAGAAGTATGGGCCAGCTCATGGTCCATGACCAAGCGATTGAGGCTCCTGATCCAAGAACTAGAATCATAACTATGGTCGAAAGAGCGATTGTCCGAATATATTGTTCACGATCTAGAGCAACATTATCCATGCTTATTCAATTTCCTTCCCGCCGAAGGCGGTTTGA
Source organism: uncultured Candidatus Saccharibacteria bacterium (assembly GCA_964639675.1). Lineage (GTDB taxonomy): Bacteria > Patescibacteriota > Minisyncoccia > Phycocordibacterales > UBA12445 > JACQCV01. The sequence goes on along the minus strand of CAZXEK010000007.1, from coordinate 6,871 downwards.
GTGACAAAGTACAATTATGATCTTTAGTTTGAATTAATGTCACGATCTTGTCAAACAACAACAAACCCCCCCGATTGACATCGGGGGGTGGGGTGGGTGGTGGGGTAGCGCATGTGGCAATCCCGATTTCCCCATTTTAGACATTTTGGGAGCTGAGCTCCCAAAACATGTATCTAAGATTCTTTGGGAGCTGAGCTCCCAAAGAATCGAGCTCCCAAAGAATCTTATTTTAAAAAAAGAAAAGCTCCACACCGTAGTTTCGAAGTTTCGGTATAAAAAATCCCCCCGATTCAGATCGGGGGGTCGGGGTGGGCCTGGCTTGTTAGTTGCCCTCGGGGTCCTTGGGGCAGTATTTCTGGTGGAGCTTTTCCAGCCCGCCCGGTTGGTCCAAGAGTTTGATGTCCGCCCCAAGCGTCTTGGCATAGTGCTTTTTGATGAAGCAGATTATCCGGGCTCGGACTTCTTCCTGGAGTCTCTTTTTCTTTTCTTCTTCTTCGCCCATCTATCTTTCCTCCTTTCTCGTGGCGCTCCTTACTTGGTCTCTTCCAGCAGCTCTTGGAGCTGAAGTCGCTGGCTGACGGTTTCGGTCCGCAGGTTCTCGACCTGCTTTTTTGTCGCCGACAGGGTCGTTACCAGATACAACATAAACAGAAACGCTACGAGAACCAGAGCATTCTTCGAGTCTTCCTTCCTCATTATAGCCTCCCTTTTCAAGTCACTAGGACATTCAATATCCGCTAGAAGTATAATATACTAATGATAATTAGTCAAGCCCATAGGGGGGATATTGATTTTTCCTTTTGGGCCATATATTTTCATGCTATGATTGTAGTAAGGGTATTATATTAATATTTTAATAGATTAGAGCCCATATGAAAAAATATTTTATTGGTTTTATAGTTTTTGTTGTTTTGTCTTTCTTCTATCTTTCCTCGTCATATAACCGGTTGGTTAGCTTAAACGAATCCGCCGATAGCCAGTGGGCACAGGTTGAGACGCAGTACCAGAGAAGGTTTGATCTAATTCCAAGAGTCGTTGAATCTGTTAAGGGATTTGCTAATCAGGAGCAGTCTGTTTTTGCTAAAATTGCTGAAGCTAGGACTAGATATTCTGGTGCCATAAAGACAGAAGATAAGGTTAGGGCTGCTAATCAGGTTGAGTCTGCACTTGGCAGGTTGTTAGTAGTTATAGAGAACTATCCAGACCTTAAGTCGTCAGAACTTTTTAGGGGTCTCGTTGTTGAGTTGGAGGGGGCAGAAAACAGAATAAGTGTCGAAAGAAAGCGCTATAACGATACAGTTAAAGAATACAATCTTTCAACCAAAAGTTTCCCCTCTTCTTTAGTCGCTTCTTATTTTGGATTTGAGGATAGAAGTTATTTCGAGTCGACGATAGGTGCTGAGAACGCTCCGGAGGTCAAGTTTTAAAGTGAAAGAACAAAAAAATAAAAAGATGAGCTGGTTTCGAGACGCTCTATATTTATCTCTTTTTATTTTAATTTTTCCCTTGGCTCTTTTGGCCTATCAATCTCCTGGTAAGCCGACTGGTTTTGTTAATGATTTCGCCGCGCTCCTTGGTGATGAGAATAAGGGGTTTATAGAGAATAAGCTGAGCCAACTTCAGAAAGACACAGGTGATGAAATTTCCATAGTTGTAATAAGAAGTTTGGGGGACGATACGATAGAGAATTATGCCGCCTATTTATTCCAAGAGTGGGGTATAGGTAAGGCAGGTAAAGATAATGGAGTTTTAGTTCTAGTGGCTCTTGATGATCATAAAATGAGAATAGAGGTTGGCTATGGACTTGAAGGACGACTTACAGACATACAAAGTTCCTATATTATAAATAACATAATGAAGCCGAATTTTAAGGCGGGTAACTTTTTCCAGGGGATTAATTTGGCGACTGATCAGTTGATAGCTATCGTTAAGGGGGAAGATTCGGTAGTGAATACAGTTGGATCTGATTTTAGTCGACCTGATCTAGGTAGCTTCCTCTTTTATTTTATTTTTATTTTGATCTGGTTGTCGTCTGTGTTAGCAAGATCAAGATCTTGGTGGGGGGGAGGTCTGATCGGCGGTTTTTTCGCCCTGCTAATTAGTCTCTCTTTTGGTTTTATGTTTTTTGGTCTGGTTGCTTTTGTATTTCTGGTACCACTCGGTTTATTTTTCGACTTCTTCGTTTCCCGGGCGTATGGGCGGGGTAGGCTTTCTGGACATATTCCATGGTGGGCTGGTGGAGGACGGGGAGGCAGCGGTTTTGGGGGATTCGGTGGCTTTGGCGGCGGTCGTTCTGGTGGAGGAGGATCTAGTGGAAGTTGGTAGTTTTTTATTTTTTAGAACTAGATTCTTTTATCGCCAGCGAGTCTCTTGGGGATCTCTAGAGTTTTTTAAGATGGAAGATGAAATACGAGGGTTAATAAAATAACCCCGCATAAAGTGCAGGGTTATTTTATTTTGTTGACTATCGATCCCTTCTTGATCCTTGTCTTTGCTTGTGGCAGTCTCTGCAAAGAAGCTGATTCAATCGAGATGGATCTGGTTCAAATGGCAGCTGAGTTATGTCGCCATTGCAGCCGGAACACTTCCAGCTACCTTGGAACATTTGTCTCTGCTGTCCGCCGCCAAATCCTCCTCCGTTGTTGTTTTGGTACATCGCTTATTTCTTATTTTACTAATTACGACCTAGATTCTAGACAAAGCGATTATAAACAACAACGCTTTTGACTCGAAACTATATATGAAAGATATGATACTATTATGAGATCGATGAAGTCAAGAAAATTTTTCTTTATAGTATTGCTCTCCCTTCTATTTTTTTCTTATTCTTTAGCCAAAGCTTCTGAGGTTCCATTCTATAAGTCTAAACAGACCCTTAGAATTGGTATGTCTGGTTGGGCAGTTTATGAGTTACAAACTTATCTTGTGGGTTTAGGTATTTATCCGGCTGATCTTGTAACTGGCTATTTTGGGACAATTACCAAATTGGCCGTTAGGGTTTTTCAGCTTAGAAATGGTATAGAGGGCGTGGGTATTGTGGGTCCCCAAACTAGAGAGAAAATTAGTAGTTTGGTCATAGCCAGGAACATTTTAGTTAACAGTAGTATTGAACATTTACCGCCGCCACTAATGGTGGCAACCAGTAGTGACATCGGCGGAGTTGTTCTAAATATATCTACTAGTTCGGAGCCAGTAGTTTACAGTTTATTGCCTAAGCCAACTTACGATCTTAAGAAACTTGCTAAAGATGTACAAAATTTGGTGAATGAGAAAAGGCAAGAGTTTAACCTTAATCCAGTTTATTGGGACGAGGAGATATCTTTCGTTGCTGAAGAACATAGTAAAGATCAGGCCAGAGACAACTCTCAATTAACTAATCCCGACATTGTCTGCCACTATCCAATCATCAGACACGAGGGGTTTACAAGTGCCGGCTATTCTTTGAAGGAGAGATTCGAGTCTAGAAATATAAAATATAGATATGGGGGTGAAAATATAGCGATGGTTCCATTTTCTAAGAAGATTTTATATTCACAACGATCAGATGAACCAGTTGTAAAATGTCTTGAGCCACTTAAATTCTTACCTGGAGAGGGGACAATTGAGGACAGAACGGCCTTATTCCAGACAGTATTTAAGGCTTCTCTTCAGGCCATAAAAGATCTCAAGCTGGTAGAGTGGGTAAACAGAGAATGGGAGAGTGATCGAGAGATTGCGGAGGTAACTGTTAATGGCTGGATGAATTCACCGGGTCATAGGGAAAATATTTTGCGTAAAGATTTTACTTTAGGTGGAATTGGAATAGTTTCTGTCAACGATTATATAATAGTCACACACGACTTTGTGGGGAGGTAGTTTCAGTGTAAAATATAGGTACTATGGTATTAAAACGACTTGAGCTTCTGGGTTTTAAATCTTTTGCCAAAAAGACGGAACTCATTTTTAATGTACCCATAACTTCTATCGTAGGACCGAATGGTTCCGGTAAGTCTAATGTGGCTGAAGCCTTTAGGTGGGTTTTGGGCGAACAGTCAATGAAGTCTCTAAGGGGCAAGAGGGGCGAGGATCTTATTTTTAACGGCTCGGCTGGAGCGCCTAGGCAGAATCACGCTTACGTCACCTTAGTCTTTGATAACTTAGATAAAAAATTTAATCTTGATTTTGATGAGGTGGCAGTGTCTAGGCATATCTTTAGAGATGGTGTCAATCAGTATTTTATAAACGGTAGTCAGGTTCGGCTTAAGGACATAGTCGAACTTTTGTCTGTTGTATCACTCGGGGTTTCCAGTCACCACATTATAAGCCAGGGAGAGGCTGACAGAATTTTAAATGCCAATATTTACGAAAAACGTGAGATGATCGAAGATGCCTTGGGTCTTAGAACTTATCAATATAAGAAGAGGGAGAGTGAAAAAAAATTGGAGAAGACAGCCGAGAATATTAAACAGGTTGAATCTTTACGTCGCGAATTAGCTCCTCATCTAAAATTTTTAAAAAAACAGGTTGCAGAGATTTTAAGAGCGGTAGAGATGAAGCAGGATCTTTTTGGTTTGTATGTAGAATATTTAGGGAGGGAAGAGCTCTATTTAAAATTTTTTAAGAATCAGATTAGTGAAGTTAGTTTTTTACCAAATAGAGATTTGAAGCAGGTAGAAGCCGATCTGTTAGAACTTTCATCTATTTTAAAAATCTCAAATTCTTCTGACGGAGAGAAGTTTGTATGTTTAAGAGAAATCGAGGACAAGCTTCAATATGTGAGGCAGAGTAAAGGTGATTTAGGTAGAAAAATTGGTCGCTTGGAGGGAATAATAGAAGTTAATCCGATAAAAGAACTTATGGATGAAAGGCTGAAAAATCCCGATAAGAACTGTCCATATTGTGGGCAGGCTATTTTAATTAAAATAGAAAATCAGGTTGACCCAACTTTTACTCAAAAAATTGAAGAGGATATAAAAAAACATCAACTTGAAAAGGCAGAGGCAGAATCAGAATTACAGAAACTTCGGGACCGGGAGGTAGAACTTAGTTTAAATTTGGCTTCAGTAAAGGGTGAGATTGAGAAAGAGAGAGACTCCCTTAGAGATTCTGAAAAAGCTCTGTATGAATTGCGGGCTAAAAAAAGTGAGATCTTGTCTACCCTCACTGTGATAAAATCCAAAGAAGATAGATTTAACTACGAAGAGGGAGCATTTAAGATGGAGTTGACTCAAGCAGCGGTCTTAGTTGGGCGGAAGTTAATAGATGATTATAAAAAATTTGTGTGGGCTGGGGCGGATCCACTTTCCGAAGAGAGGATTGTTCAAGAGGATAGAAGAAAAAAGATTGAGAAAATTAAGATTCGTTTAGAGGACATGGGTGGGTCAGACGAGGAAGTCAGGAAGGAGTTTCAAGAGGCGGAAGAACGTGACACTTTTTTAGCCAGAGAGGTTATTGATTTGAAAAAGAGTGCTGAATCGCTCCAGATTATAATGAAAGAGCTTGGAGATAAAATTGATTCTGAGTTTAAGGAGGGGGTTAAGAAAATTAACGATCAATTTCAGGAGTTCTTCTCTCTTATGTTTGGAGGTGGTAGTGCTTCGCTTGTAGTGGTTGCTCAGCCTAAAACACAAGAGGCCGAACTTGAGAGAGAGGTTGAGTTAGAAGAAGAGGCCAAGCAAGACGGCATAGATATTTCAGTTAGTCTTCCCAGGAAGAGAATCAAGGGGCTACAGATGCTTTCGGGTGGTGAGCGGGCGCTTACTTCTATTGCACTACTTTTTGCCGTTTCTCAAGTCAATCCGCCGCCATTCCTTATTTTAGATGAGACTGATGCCGCGCTTGATGAATCTAATTCTAGAAAGTATGGCGATATGATTGAAAGCCTTTCTAACTATTCGCAGTTGATCGTTGTGACTCATAACCGTGAGACCATGAGTCGAGCCAATGTTTTATATGGTGTGACTATGGGTGGAGAGGGCATCTCGAAATTGATTTCTATCAGATTCGAAGAAGCGGTAGAGGCTGTTAAGTAGAAATTACAAAGTCAATTGTGCGTTTTTCGAGATTGACTTCGGAGAGTTTGACCTTGACCTCATCTCCGAGCCGATATCTTTTCTTGGTTCTCTTACCGATCAGGGAGAAGTTCTTTTTGTCGAAAACATAGTAGTCATCCTTCATGTTTCTAAGCGAGATCATCCCCTCACAGATTGTCTCTTTGGCTTCCACAAAGAATCCCCACTCCGTAACACCAGTGATGACCCCAGTATATATAGTGCCAATTTTGTCCATATTATATTCTACTTGCTTGTATTTGATCGAAGCCCATTCTGCTTCCATCGCCTTACGTTCCATCTGTGATGAGTGCATGCAGAGTCTTTCGTAGTTGCTTTTTTCTGGTGATTTACCACCTTCTAAATAGTTCTCGAGGAGTCTGTGGACCATAATATCTGGGTATCTTCGGATGGGCGATGTGAAATGGGTGTAGCAGGTGAAGGCAAGCCCAAAATGGCCGATGTTTCTGGTCGTGTATATAGCTTTAGCCATGGAGCGTAAAATTGTCGATTTGACTAGCCTCTCTTCTGGTTTGGCCTCGGCCTGCATTATGATGTCATTAAGCTTCTTCTGGCTCATAACATTATTCTTTTGGTTGAATTTATAGTTGAAATTTTTTAAAAACTTTTTTAAATCTTCAATACGCTCCCTGTTGGGGGTATCATGGATTCTGTAGATAAAGGTGTTTGCACCAGGTTTCTCCTTATCGTTATCTTTGTAAAAAATATATTCGGCCACTTTTTTATTAGCCAGAAGCATATACTCTTCAATTAGTCGATGAGAATCGGTGGTAACATGTCGGATAATTTCTATCGGTTTACCGGAGGAGTCTAATTTGAAT
>CAZXEK010000006.1:0-8730 GCA_964639675.1 uncultured Candidatus Saccharibacteria bacterium | reverse complement strand
CTGCCAAACATAAGAAGAGCGACAAGAGTGAGAATAACAGCCAAAGATGTGTTGATAGATCTGGATACAGTCTGATTGATACTCATACCGACAGTCTCTGTAAAATCCTTAAATTTTCTAAGCTTCAAATTCTCTCGAATTCGGTCAAATACAACAATAGTGTCGTGAACCGAAAATCCCAAAATTGTTAAGATGGCTGTGACAAAAAGTGAGTCAATCTCTATGCCATATCTGTGACCAAGATACGCAAATATACCGAGCGGAACAAAAACGTCGTGTGCCAAAGATACCAAAGTTGCCAAACCGTACTGCCACGATTTAACGGCACCCGAGACATGCCTAAAAGCAAATGCCACAAAGGAGCCGATAGCAATCAGAACTAATATTATCGAGTAGATAGACTTGGTTTTTAACTCTTTTCCGATAGTCGGGCCAACGGAGTTGAACCTCTTATCCTCAATCTTTGTGCCATCTACAGCCAAAGCCTTAACCAATACGGCCCTATCTGTTTCCTTGAGGTCACGTGCCTTAATTATCAGGCCCTTATCCCCATAGGGCTGAACTGTTTCCATAAGATTCAGGGGGGATATCGCGGATTTTATCTTTTCCAGATCCGGACGACCGTTAGGATATTCAACCTCCAAAAGCGAACCACCTGTAAAATCCATACCGAGATTCAAACCAAATTTCCATACAGAGAGAAGAGAGGCTAGGATCAAAACCACAAGCAGACCGACAAATATTTTACTATTTTTTACAACAAACATTTTTGAAAATTAAAATTTAAGGCCGTGACCAAATAAAAACCTTATGAACTTGCTCTGACCCCTAAGACCGAAGGCGAGCAAGATAGTCCTTGTGACAGTGATAGCGGTGAACATACTTACTAGAACACCAACGGCCAGTGTAAGAGCGAAGCCTTTTATCAAGCTGGTACCAAACCAGAACAAGATTATAGAAGTAATTATGGTAGAAAGGTTGCTGTCTCTAATCGACTCCCATGCTCTCCAGAAGCCTTCACGAATAGCATCCTCCAAAACTCGACCAGCGGATAACTCCTCTTTTATTCTCTCAAATATCAAAATGTTAGCGTCAACTGCCATGCCGATAGTCAGAATAAAGCCAGCAATACCGGCTGCAGTAAGCGTAATTGAAAGCAATTTAAAAATAGCCAACATCAATACTACATAAATAGACAACGATATCGTAGCTAGGAAGCCAGGTAGTCTGTACCAAATAATTAAGAAAATTGCAACTAGAAAAAACCCCACAACTCCGGCTCTTGTATTTTTATTCAAAGCCTCCTCTCCGAGTGTGGCACCCACCTTCTCGGTAGAAATAAGCTCAATGGGAACAGGCAGTGCCCCAGCATTTAATCTACCGACCAATATCTTGGCTTCATCAGCTGAAAAGTTACCAGTTATCTGTGCCTTGCCAGTCTTGATCTCTTCTCTAACTACCGGGACAGTGATAGGCGAGCCATCTAGGTAGATCCCAACCGTCTTACCAATGTTATTTTTCGTAATCTCTGCAAAAAGCTTCTGCCCCGCATCGTTAAAAGTTAGTGATACAGACGGCGTAAAGGAATTAGAATTAAACTCTAAGCTGGCCTTCTCTAAATATCTGCCTGTTAGAGCTGTCAGTACATAATCTGGATCCTCTCGAAGTAAGCTCAAATCAATACCCGGAGGAAGAGTGGACTTCTTATCAAACGCATCATTAACTTTTTTCTGCAGATCTAAAATTTTAGTTTTTTCCCCTTCTGGCCTCTCGGTTTTAAATTCCAAAACTGGCGTAGCACCGATCTGTGCAACGGCTTGCGAGATGTCAGAGACTCCCGGTAGTTCGACGATAAGCCTGCGCTCTCTGCTTCCTGCAATGAGAGATCCCTCTTCAAGTTGCACAATTGGCTCCGAAACCCCGAAGAGATTAACCCTCCTTTCGATAACATCCCGGAGAGAGGACATCGCATCATCAACCTGACCTGTCACAATCTTAGACGTATCGGCACGATAAGTTAGCTGCGTTCCACCCCTCAAATCTAAGCCTAATTTGAATGGGAAACCGTTCCAGGACGAATCAGCATTCTGTTTGTTAATTTCGGTAGCATAACTGAAATAGCCTAAAAAGACCCCGAAAAAAATAAAGACTACTGCTAAAAACCTACTTTTATTCATGTCGCATCATATTATATACATTTCGAAACTAAACACAATCTAGACGGATTTGTGATTATATATTATTCAGAATCAAGAGATTTTTAAGAGATAGAGATAATATTTTGTTGTTGAAGCATTATCAAATTCTTAAACAACATCGCCACAGTAATGGTCCCGACGCCGCCGGGGACGGGAGAAAAGATTTTTGCCTTTTCGGCACAAGCTGGATCTACATCTCCCACAATCTGACCAGACACATCTGATGTCGCGGCATCTATAATTATGACCCCATCGCGAACCATGTCAGGCTTGATCAAGTTCGGCACGCCAGCACCAGAAATAATTAGATCGGCTTTTTTTGTAAACGGCGAGAGGTCTACGGTATCTCTACCGAGCAGATCAACTTTCGCACCCTGCCTAGCAAACCAGACAGCCGACGGCTTACCAACCAGCTTACCTCGGCCAACAATAACTACATTTAACCCTTTAATATCGGAGGTCGGACCTCCGATATTAAAGATTTTTTTGATGGCCCCTACGACCGGGGGTAAAATCATCGACTTACCATCAACAAAATCTTGATAAGCCCTCTCAGACAGAAGATCTACATCCTTATCTATGGGCAACATGTTGAGAATAGTATCCGTGTCAATATTTTTCGGTAGGGGTAACTGAACTATGATACCAGAAGGCTTATTATCTAGAATCTTCCTCAGTTCTGTACAAAGTTCCCCAGTCAAAATACCAACTCCATATTTAAAAACATTAACCCCGACCCCTATCGCTTCTCCAAACTTTTTTTTCTTCTCTATATATTTAGCCGAAACAGGATCATCACCAACCCAAACAATGGCCAGAGATAATCCCTTCGCCTGACTTCGCAATTCTTCCCTTATCTCTTCATTTATTTTATTTCCATTGATTATCATGCTCTCAAAACCACATCAATCTTCCTGGCAATTTTGATCATATCTTCTTCTTTCTTACCCCTAGTGGTTAGAGCAGCCGTACCAAGCCTTATACCAGATGGATCAATCGGACCCCTTGAGTCGAATGGGATAGCATTTTTATTGACTATGATACCTGCACTCTCTAACTTAGCACTCGCCTCTCCACCAGAAATCCCCCTTCCATCCTGCCACGTATCCACTAGAATAAGATGAGAGTCTGTCCCACCAGAGATAATTCGAAAGCCAAGCCTTGCCAGTTCAGCTGCCAAGGTCTTGGCATTTTTAACAATCTGCTTGGCATACTTTTTAAAACTTGCGCTCTTCGCCTCTTTAAGCGCGACAGCGACAGCAGCAATCTGATTTAAATGTGGTCCACCCTGAATCCCAGGAAAAACGGCCTTGTCAATTTTCTGTGAAATACCTCTGGCATCGCGACGAGATATGATCATTGCTGACCTTGGGCCACGCAGAGTTTTATGGACAGTGGTCGTAACAACATCTGCAAAATCAAATGGACTGGGGTAAACAAGGCCGGCGACAAGGCCGGCAAAATGAGACATATCAACCATTAGATAGGCCCCAACAGAATCCGCAATCTGGCGAAACTTTTTAAAATCGACAATGCGAGGATAAGCAGTAAAACCGACGACAATCAGCTTGGGTTTCTCTCTTTGCGCTAGATCCTTCAGTAGTTCATAATTCAAAAGTTCGGTATCTTTATCAACACCATACGGAACCTGCCTCCAAATCTTCCCTGTAATTGAAACCCTGTGGCCATGAGTCAGATGGCCACCGGAAGAAAGTTCCATGCCCATTATGGGTTCACCAGGGGGTACTAACGCTAAATAGGTAGCAACATTAGCAGGCGAACCAGAAAGTGGCTGGACATTAACAGCCCATTCGTTCTGATCTAGATTAAAAAGTTCCAGCGCTCTTGTCTTACACAAATTTTCCAACTTGTCTACAACCTGATTGCCACCATAATACCTAGCACCCGGATAACCCTCGGCATACTTGTTTGTCAAGACCGACCCTAAGGCCTCCAAAACATCCTCCGAAACATAGTTCTCTGAAGCAATAAGATTGATCACCTTCTTCTGGCGAACAGTCTCCTCTTTTATTAATCTTTCTATCTGTTTATCACGCATACTGCCGAATAATATAGCACAAAAAAATATAAAAAAACTTTTTTTGTTAATTAAACTGATACCTTCCTTCATCTTTCTCCAATGCCTCGCGTGAAGAGTAGCTATACTCAAATCCATATTTTCTAGTAATCAAAGATCCGTCAACGACTACCGGGTAAGAGAAAAACCTCCACCCACCACGTGATGTCGGGATTTTACCCCGAGATAAGTGCCAAGCTAAAAAGAAAACTAATCTTATAACTATAGGAGGCAGATAAAAAACAGACTTATTAAAAAGCTTCGCCATGTCATCGGCAAGTACTAAGTCATTTGGTGATAGTATGAAAACCTCATAAGCTCCGCCATCTTTGTGCGGCCCAAAAGTCAGCATCGCTACGGCGTCAGTAACGTCATCTTCGTGGACATATTGCCTACACCACCTATTCGATCCTGCTGGAACAAACGGCAAAACGTTTTTCAAAATATTAAGTAAGCCGATCTTCTTACTAACCAAGCCTCTACCCCGCGGACCTGTAACCGAAGATGGCCTCAAAATAAAGACCTGCTTGGTCTTATCGCTATCCTGATAGATTTTATACAACTCCTCTTCAGCAGTCTTTTTTTGAACCCCATACAGAGATTCACTCTCTCGCAATTGATCCTCTTCTTTAAAAAACTTCTCTAAACTATTTTCAGGATAGGCTCCATAGGCAGATACCGTACTGAAATGTATTAGCCTCTTAACGAAAGAATTTTTAAGTGCAAACTCAAAAACGGCCTTAGAGCTAGCCAGATTAAGTTTCTTCTGAACGTCCGACTTCCCATAGAGCTCTTTAATCGCCCAGGCACAGTGGATAACAACCTCTGGTTTGTTTATAAGTGCTGGGATTCTCCAAACATTCTCTCCGAGGTTAGCCGTTATCCATATTATTTTTTTATTGTTTCTAAAGGGGGCCGGCATCGGCAACATATCTATCGCCACAATCTTTTCTAGATCGGGACTCTTAGAAAACTGCTCGCACAGCATGGCACCGATATAACCCGCGGCACCAGTGATCATTATGGTTTTTGGTGAATAATTCATCGTGCCTATACTCATACTTTCCCCTTATACTATTCTACATTCCGGCTCTTAACAAAATGGTTTTGATTGTCTTAAGGACAATCTGGATATCAAGAACCAGCGACCGATTTTTAAGATAATAGAAATCGTAGGCCAACCTTATTCTCGTTTCCTCTATTGATTGAGGTGGTAATTCCTGATGAATCTGCGCCCAACCAGAAAGGCCGGGCTTTATCAAATTGCGCATAGTATAATATGGTATTTCGGTCCGAAGCTTGAAACCCAAATCTGCAATATCTGGACGAGGACCAATCAAAGAAAGATCGCCCCTCAAAACATTTAAAAGTTGTGGCAATTCATCAATTCTGGTTCTTCTTAAAAACTTCCCGACGCGAGTAATCCTTTTATCATCTTTAACCAGCCACCTTCCACTATCACTTTGCTTCATGGTTCTAAATTTTAGAACCTTCATTATCTTATTACCCTTACCAATTCTATCTTGAACAATAAATATTGGCCCCCCATCGTCGAGTTTTATTGCCAGATAGACAAACGGCAAGATAATCAGCGCAATCAAGCCGACAACCAAAGATATAATTATGTCCATCAGTCTTTTAAAAAATTCATACAGAAACTTCTGCTGATTAGAAACATTTTTTAAAAACCAATCACCACCTAAACTACTCAAGGCCAACTTGTCAAACATATTTTCGTATAGATCATTCTGATCAAGAAACTTGACACTAGAAAAAATTAACTGTGATAGGGCATCTGATCGATTTTTATCATTAAGATTTTTGTTAAGATCCATAATTATGGTAAACACCCTCTTGGGAACATCAGCTATGGCCGATTCTGTGAGAACGTCCACCCTATCAAAAATAGTTAACCCATATTTTTTATTATTCCGAATCTCCTCTTCAATCTCCAAGATCTCTGGCACTTCACCAACAAGTAAAACATTCTCTGTACGATAAGTATACATATAATCAACTAAAACTATTCTCCAGATTGAGTTCAAGATAATTGTTACCAAAAGATAGATAAAAAGATTTACCTTGGGGGTAATTCCATAGGATGGAACGAAGTAAAAAAAGACTACGGCTATTACACTATTTATAATTTGGGCATTTAAAATAAGTCCGGGAAGCTTCCGTTTAAAGGCATTGGTTTGTTTATCATAAAGTCCAGAAATAAAGAACACTAAAATCCAAAAAATAAAAAGGGGTAAGAAGGGCTCTAGGTGGGAGAAGAAGAGCTCCTGATTTGTCCATCTACCATACCTTAAGGATAGAGTCAGCCACAAAGAGACCACAAATAAAAAAAGGTCTCCAAAAAATAAAACTACAGCCTCCTTTTTACCAGTATTTATCATAATTATATTGTGACCTAAGTCATAAAGATATTACAATAGAATGTAACTTTAATAAAGACCATATGGTAATATGGTGCATATGCGAGACGAAAGTAAGAAAATAAAAATTCTTTATGTCATCACCAAGTCGAATTGGGGCGGGGCGCAAAAATACGTATATGAGCTGGCGACCAACCTGCCAAAAGATAGATTCGATATTGGGGTTGTTTTGGGTGGAAATGGAATTCTCTCGCAAAAACTTAGTGACCAAAATATTCGGGTAATCAATCTAGAGAAGCTGGAACGAGGCATTAACATTTTTAAAGAGTTGGCTGTACTAGTAAATCTAATAAAAATATTTAGGGGGGAGAAACCAGATATTATACATTTAAATAGCTCGAAGATCGGCGGTCTTGGTGCTCTGGCTGGTCGTATTGCGGGTATACCGAAAGTCATCTTCACTGCCCATGGATTTGCCTTCAACGAAGACAGGCCACGAATTATAAGATGGCTTCTATATATTTTAAACTACATAACTATTACTCTTTCCCACAAGACAGTTGTCATTAATAAAAGAGAGCTCGACCAGACAAAAAATTTACCCTTTATAAATAAAAAACTCGAACTCATATACATAGGTATAGATGAATATCAAAAAATGATCGTCGATAAGAATAGCCCCTTGCCCAAAGCTCCGATTGTAATAGGTACAATTTCTGAACTAACAAAAAATAAGGGTCTTTCGTATATAATAGAAGCAATTGCTAGACTTAAAAATAAAAATATCAGCTTTTCTATAATTGGTGAAGGAGAAGAAAGAAAAAACTTAGAACAACTTATCAAAGAAAGAGGAATCTCCGACAAAGTACAACTGCTAGGATTTAAGGATAAGGCAAGTACCTACCTAAATCTTTTCGATATCTTCACCTTAACTTCTGTTAAAGAAGGTTTGCCTTACACAATACTTGAAGCGGGATTAGCTGGGTTGCCCGTCATAGCTTCAGACGTAGGAGGCATAGGAGAGATAATCGAGGATGGTAAATCTGGAATCTTAGTAGAACCAAAAAATATCGAGCAGTTGATCGCGGCACTCACCTCATTAATCGACAGTCCGGAAAAAAGAAAGAAGTTTGGCGAAAACCTGCGAAAAACAGTCCTAGGAAAATTCTCAATTAACGAGATGCTGAAGAAGACTAAAAAACTTTACCTGCCTGACCTCTAATATCTATTCTTACCACTGTGCGAGGCTAAGCCTCGCACAGTGGTAAACCTCGCACAATTTTAATCGTCTACCTCCAAACTCTCCTCTTCCATAGAATCAAAAGACATTGATTTTAACCATCTGTGCATCTCTCTCTCTTGCTCTAATGGCCCACCAATAACTTCCATTAATAAATCTTTATAAATAATAGACGGGTAATTAATCCTGCCTATGTAATCCGGGTAGCTAGACCACTTATAACTCCTAAGAAAATTCACTGCTTTTTTATAATCTTCTAATTTTTGTTTACGCCAGGACGGAAAACATAGATCCAATGGATTTAAATGTATATAGTAAGGTAAATAGTTAAAATGTGAATCTTTCTCTATTTCAATGGCCTTAAACGGTCCCTGAAATAACGACCCAACCCGTTTATATTTTTTATTAAAATACATCGTATAAGCAGTACCTAACTTATGCATAAATATGGTCATCGCGTCATCATCTAGAGGCTCGATTAAAAAATGAAAATGATTAGGCATAAGTACAAATGCATGAATTCGAACAACGGCCTTACCTCGATTATCCCTATCCATTTTTTCACCAAATTCATTCTCTCCCCTAAAACTGTTTATGGCCGGGGCCATACTATTACAGAAATACATACTGCGCAAAAATCGAAACCGATCAGAGTCATTCATAAATACATCCCGTTTTTCTACTCCCCTATTATAAACATGATAAATTTGACCTGCGATAAAATTTATCTTTCTCATGAGCTTTATTATAATCCATATTACAAAACTGTGCGAGGCTTAGCCTCGCACAGTTAGTCAAACTGGGCCAAGGAACTCATTTTTCATGTTATCTCTATGA
>CAZXEK010000005.1:0-20124 GCA_964639675.1 uncultured Candidatus Saccharibacteria bacterium | reverse complement strand
TCAGCTCCTTGGCAATCTTGTAAGACGCATCCTTGTGAGAGAAGTTTAATGCCTTATTTTTCATATCATCCAATATCTGTCTAGAGGACATCAATCTATCGATCTCAGATAGTAGAATTGTACCCGATAGATTTTTCTCTTCTATTACAATTGATGCTCCACTTCTAGCATAGGCAAAGGCATTACTTCTTTGATCATGGCTTATCTCCTCTGGAATTGGAACTATAATACTCGGCACACCCCAAGCGGCGATCTCAAAGATTGTAGATCCAGCTCTAGAAATTGCTAGACCTGCCACACCACCAATCATACGGAGAGCTGTTTCATTCAAATATGCAAATGGTTTGTACCTTCTGGAAAATTTATTCCCGTTTAAAAGAAAAATCGCCCGTCTTTGAGTCTCGATGAAATTATTTTTCCCTGTCTGGTGAACTATCTGATACTTATTAACTAAACTTGGTAGAACATCTAAAAGCACATCATTTAAATTAAGTGCGCCCTGCGAACCACCTGTCACAAAAATTATTGGCACACCTCTCTCTAGTTCCAAAAATTCTTCTGCGCCGTGGGTTATGGGTGATAGTATCTCTCTCCTAAGGGGGTTGCCAGTTAGGGTAACCTTATCTTTGGGAAAATAACTAACGGCTTCTGGATAAGAGATGGCGATCCGCTTTGCAAATTTCGAAGCCCACAGATTGACGCGGCCAGGACGTGAATCTGACTCATGAATAATAACAGGAATTCTAAGTAGCCTTGCTGCAAATAAGGTCGGGAAGCTAGCATAACCTCCTTTACCAAAAACAACATCAGGATATATAACGTAAAGTTTAAATATGGCATCAAAAATGCCGATGACAGTTTTTATACCATCTAAAATATTTTTTAAAGAAAAGTATCTTCTTATTTTGCCGGCACTGACCTGTTTATAAATTATGCCATTTTCAAATAATAGTCTTTTGTCATAAGGATCATCAGAAATAAAATACATCTCTATACCAACAAGTTTTTCATTTTCCGAAATTTCATGTATCGCCTGTGCGATAGCTATAATCGGGTAGAAATGCCCACCAGTTCCACCCCCAGTAAATAATATTTTCATGTTTTTTTGTTAAGAGAAAACTTAGAAATATTCAATATCAAGCCAACCTCAACTAAGGAAAAGAGGAGAGCTGTCCCTCCGTGGCTCACAAAAAGCAACGGAACCCCAGTAAGAGGTAGTACACCAAGAATGGCAGCAATATTTATAAAAGACTGGGATGATATAAGTATAACAATTCCAACAACCAATAGTCTACTAAATTGATCCGGCGCCCCTGTGCTTATTCGAAAACCCCTTAGAGTAAAACCCAAAAACAATAAGATAATTAAGGTACTGCCCAAAAAACCAAATTCTTCAGCTGCAACTGCAAAGATAGAGTCTCCCAATGGCTCTGGGAGAAAATTAAATTTTTGTATACTCTGTCCAAAACCCCTACCCGTTAAACCCCCGGAGCCAACGGCAATTAACGCTTGACTAATCTGATAACCGGCACCAAGTGGATCCCCCTGTGGATCAATGAAGGTTGCTATTCGAGCCATCGCGTACGGTCTGACGGATATAACTATTCCAAGTCCAATTAGAGCCAAAAAAATTATCAACAAGATATGTTGCCACTTACCAGAAGCCATAAAAAACATACTTAATCCTGCTAACAAGATACTCAATAGTGTTCCAGTATCTGGCTGACTTAAGAGTATCACCGCAGGAATTGCCATAATTAATATCCCCGGCATAAAGCCTGCTTTAAATCTAGTAATGGCCTCTTTCTTTGATGCAAGCCATGAAGCAAAATAAATAACGAACCCAAATTTAAGAAACTCCGCTGGCTGGAAAGAGATGACCCCCAGATTAAGCCATCTTCTAGCCCCCAGTGTTGTAACCCCAAGCTTAGGTATAAAAACCAAAAGGGTGATGACTATGGAAAATAAAAATATTGGCGCTGCCCACCTTTGCCAATTTTTATAATAAATTCTAGACATTAAGTGCAATGCTGCCATTCCGAGTATTAAGCCAGCCAGAATCTGCTTTAAAACTATCGATAAATAGTTATCAATCCCCTCTTCAAAAATTCCAAGTGCAGCGGAACTAAAAATAAAAAGCCCTCCAAAAACAAGGATAAAAACTATCGAAAAAAAAAGTTTGTCATACATATTTGCTCGCATACACTACTTAAATGATACCACCAACAATTGAAATTATCATCCCTGCTATCGCGAAGACTATCCCGAGTATCCAAAAACGCATTGTAACTTTATAAGCTGGCCAACCTAATGCTTCAAAATGATGATGAATTGGTGCGACAAGAAAAACCTTTTTACCGTTACGGAACTTCTTGGAGAGCAACTGAATTATGTCCGAGGCGGATGAAAGGAAAAGAGGGAATGCGATGATTGGTAATACAATTACAGCGTTAGATAAAAACGCTACTACAGATAAGGTCGCTGTCAAACCTAACATTCCAGTTTCTGACATATAAAATCTGGCTGGCGGGATATTAAACCACAAAAAGGCCAGAATTCCTCCGACGATCGCGGCACAAAAAGTAGCAAGATCTATCTGGTTTTGAGAAAAAGCAATCCCGATGTAAGCAGAAAAAATAGAGGCCATTATGCCACCAGAGAGACCGTCTATGCCATCTATTACGCCACCAGAAAATAGGGCGAGCATAACTATCATAAAAAATGGGATAAAGAGGATGCCCAGATCAAAATCGCCATAAAAAGGTATAAAAACCGAAGAGACGCCGAGCTTAAAATAAAACCAATAGCCACCCAGAAGCCCTATTAACAAGACCATGATTATTCTCTTACTTAATGATAAGCCACCAGCTACATAACCCCCTCTATCGTAAACTTGAAGTAGGTCGTCTACCAGACCAACAGTCGAAGCAACTATCAGTGTGGCAAGTGGTAGCCATGTTTGATTTTGACTCAAAAAATTCAATCTAAATGTTAGAAGACCAAGATTTAATTTTGAAATTAACCAAACTAGGGGGATCGTTAAAAGTACACTGGCCCAAATTATTATCCCGCCCATTCTCGGTGTGCCAACCTCTTTATCTTTATGTAGCTTATTAAAAATTGGAGTCTCCCCTCCTCCTAGGGCTTCATTACGAGCTCTTTTTTTCCACATCTTATGTTTATATAGAAAACCGCTAACAAAAGGTGTTATGGCAATACCAACAACAAAAGAGATTGAAAGTGCTATAAATATTTTAGCTATACTAATAATCATCTTTTAAAAATATTAGCTAAATTCTCTGCGTCTAAAAAACGATCGTCTTGAGTCGACCCCAAAATCACAACGATAATCCGACTCCCATCTTTTGTATCAAATGCTATTACTAAATTACCGCCCGCTAATTCTGTCAGACCTGTTTTTGAAGCGACAAGGCCACTTATTTCTGATACTGACTTATTAGTATTGGGTACGGCTTCAGAGTTTCCCTCAACAGAGTTTATTACAATGGAGTCATACTTCGTAGCCCCAAAAATATCTGGGTCGTATCTAATGGCATAATCAAAGAGGGTTACCATGTCAGTTGCAGAACCATAAGCTCCAGCTAAACTATCGCTCAGATCCAAACCAGACTCATTTAAAAAGTAGGTTTGGTTTAAGCCTAGTGCCTTAGCCTTTTTGTTCATGAGTAGAACAAAGTAATCCTCCCCCGTGGGGAATTCCTGAAGTAATGACAGTCTGTCTGAGATAATCCCTATACCGCTATTTGAAGACGAGACCAGGGTTAATTTTAAGAGATCTCTTAATTTCCAACTACCAGGAATTAAACTATACCTATCATTGACGTTACTAATTTTATTCTCGGCCCGTATTTCAATAATAGTATCCCCTCCTGCTATCTCGAGGGCGATAAGTGTAGACATTATTTTTGTCAAGGAAGCTAGTGGTAATTGAGCCAATCTATTTCTGGCGTAGATAATTTTCTTATGGCTACTATCATAAACGACAAAAGCCTTAGCCCTTATGTCTAGATCCTTAAATTGCTCTCGGATAATCTTATATTCATCAACCTTATTCTCTAAGGGCTCTCTTGCCTCGAATGACAAAACGTATAGTGCCCCAAAAATTAAGATTACAAGTAAGAAAATTGGCGTGGCAAAGATTATCTTTCCTTTATGCTTCTGCACCAGGTGTTTCATTCTTATTTATTTCAATTAGATTATTATCCAGAGTCTTTTTAAGTTCTTCATATTCCGGCAGTTCATCAATATTTTTTATTCCCAAATAAGAGAGGAGCTCAATTGTCGGTTTATAAATGAAAGATCTTTGATCTTTTTCATTTACTACCCTCATAATTAAACCTCTTATTAGAAGATTTCTTAAAATAAAACTGGAATTTACTCCTCGAATGTTATCAATATCTCCCCTAGAGATTGGGCCATAATACAATATTATCGTTAATGTATCAAGGGATGCCCTCCCAAGATCTTTGGCCAGATCTTCCTTAACCATACCCTCAATCAATGATGCGGCATGGGGCGACGTGCCCAAAGTAATTTCGTCTTCTTTGGTTATCAAAACTAAGCCGCCAAGGGCCAGTCGTTCTTCTAATTTTTTAACGGCAGAAAGAATTAGAGCTTCGTCCTTTTTTAAAATTGAGGCCATCTTTTTAATAGTAAGCGGCTCATTTTTATAATATAAGATTGCTTCAATTTGTGCGTCTAGATTCATGAAATTGAAATAAAAAAAATAATAAACTTATGTATAGATTGGGACTTTATTTTCACCACTTTCGATATCTATATCACAAAAATGTCTATCCTGCCTGACTAATATTATGCCCCGTTTAACTAACTCTAATACTGCTAAAAAATTAATGATTATATTAACTTTGCTGACCCGTCCATGGTTCACTCTCTGAAAACTTGTCTTAAGATCTTTCTCCACCCTGACAAGTAAATTGTCTATCGCTTCTTCTAAGCTTAGAATTTTTTTTACAACAGCCTTAGGCAGGAGCTCTTTTGGGGGCATACTCAAAATAATATCTTTAATTGATCTTAAGAAATTTTCAATCGTAATTTCTCCAGTTGGAGAAAAGACTACTTGGATATCTCTTCTGTCGGGAGCCATAAAAATAATATCTTTACCAAAAATCCTTTTTATAAAAAGACTCTTCTCCCTAACATCCTGAAGAATTTTAAGTCTCTCCTGTAACTCCTCTATGTTTTCACTTTCTTCGGCAGAGATAGTTAGCGACGGCAGAAGAGAGATAGATTTAATTAGGATTAATGTAGAAGCTATTGTGATAAAATTAGCAGCGTCTTCTGTTGGAAAATTTGAAAGGTTGCCTATATGATCTACATAACCATCAGTCACCTCGGCCAAAGAAAGGTCATTTATATGGAGCCTCCTCTTCTCAATCAGATCAAGTAGGAGGTCTAGTGGACCCTCAAACTGCCCGACCTTCACTTTATAAGATTCTGTCATCTTTATTAGATATCTATTACAGCAATTGATCAATTCGGCCGATATCACGGGGAAAGGCTGAAGCTTGCTTAACATTTGGGAGATTTAGCATACGAGCTGTAATACGTTCTAGCCCCGTAGATGATCCGCCATGTGGTGGCATGCCGTATTTGAAGGCTTGAAGATAGAAAGAGAACTTATCTGGATCAAGTCCACGCTCTTTAATACGCGAGATGAGTGTCTCGTAGTCATGAATACGCTCTGAGCCAGAGTTAATCTCAAGCCCACGAAAGAGAAGATCAAAACCACGAGAGAAGGGTGCTTCTGTTTTATCTTCGTAAGTATAAAAGGCCCGCTTCTTGGTTGGGAAGGCCGTAATAAAAACAAAATCACTTCCATGCTCCTTTAGTGCCCACTCGCAAATCTGTCGCTCGTGTTCTGGTTCCATATCGAGCTCCCCGACCGCATGTCCACCGAACTCGCGATCGATAATTTCTTGAGCTTGTGTAAGTGTAAAAATTGGAAAAGACTTACCAAGAAGAGGAAATGGGACTCCAAAATGTTTAAAAATATCGGCGTGTCTATCAGTTAGTATCTTGACCACATCTCGAATAGTTCTCTCTAAAACAGCCATGACGTCAAAGTGATCGCGAATGAATCCCATCTCGAAATCCATCTGAGTAATTTCACTTAGGTGTCTGGTGGTCGCAGACTTTTCGGCACGAAAGATTTTGGCGGTCGTAAATGATCTCTCGAACGCTCCCACCATAATCTGTTTATAGAATTGAGGACTCGTGGCAAGATAGGCTATCTTATCATAAAAATAATCAACCCTAAAGACCGCTGATCCACCTTCCGCATCACCACCCACCAATGCAGGAGCTTGAAATTCAGTAAAACCCTGCTCCCGAAGTGACTGGCGATAAGCCTCTATAAGTGTCGCCTGGAGGACAAATACGTCTTTTGCCTTCTCTGATCGAAGGGTGAATGGAAGGTAGTCAAGATATGTATCTATATTAACCTCAGTGTTAAGCTCGAAGGGCAGTTCATGTGCTTGACTTAAAATATTTACAGCCATAATCTCTAATTCGATATCCCCATTGGGATTATCTTTGTTGATCATCTTCTCTGGCCGTTTATTGACCTTACCAAATATCTCTACTACCCATTCTGACCGAAGTTTTTGAGCCACCTCATAAGCCTCTTTATGACTTGGTAACGCCACCATCTGAACCTTGCCAGACACATCTCGTAGATCAATAAAAATTAGTTTACCGTGGTCACGGCGGACATCAACCCAACCATCTATGTAAACCTCATCCCCTATTTTATTTTTCAGATCCCTTATATATGTTCTCATACAAAATAGTTAATCTTCATAGCTTTTTTAACTTCTGACAAAGTATTATGGGCTTTTTCTTTCGCTTGGTCACCGCCGTCCTTCAAAATATTCATCACATAGTCAGGATTTTTAGCTAAGTATTCCCTTTTCTCTCTTATAGGTGAAATAGTTGCTTCGAGAATATCTATCAATCTATTCTTTACCGAAATATCTCCAACACCCCCCTTGCTATATCTAGCCTTTAAGGCTTCCAAATCCTTTTGGTTGTGATCAAAAATTGTTAAATAATTAAAAACCACGTTATTTTCGACATTCCCAGAATCTTCAACTCTTATGTGATTTGGATCAGTATACATAGACATAACCTTTTCTTTTATAACATCGGCACTGTCAGAGAGAAAAATTGCATTCCCCAGAGATTTACTCATTTTTGTTTTGCCATCGATACCAACCAATCTTGAAGTTTTAGATATTAAGGCCTCAACCCTTTTAAATGTGTCTCCATATGTTGTGTTGAATTTGTCTACGATCTCATTGGTCTGCTCAATCATTGGTAATTGATCCGCTCCAACAGGTATAATGTCTGCCTTGCAAAACAAAATATCAGCTGCCTGACTTATGGGATAAGTTAAAAATCCAACAGGTACGTTCTTGCCGAAACCTTTCTGACGCATCTCATCTTTTACTGTAGGATTGCGCTCAAGTCTGGCTAGAGTAACTAAATTTAAGAAAAATAGTGTCAATTCTGCGATCTCACTGACTGTAGACTGAATAAAGAAAATCGTTTTTGAGGGATCCAAGCCAGCAGCCAAGTTATCTAAGGTTATCTCCAAGACATTACTTCTTATCTTCTCTGGATTATCGACATTATCAGTTAGAGCCTGCACATCGGCTACCATAATAAACTGCTTATATTTATCCTGAAGTTCTAAGCGGTTTCTGATTGAGCCTAAAAGATGACCCAGATGTAACCTCCCCGTCGGTCGATCGCCCGTCAGCACTATTCTTTTACTATTTTGTATCATAATGAAATAGTAACAAAAAATCTCTCTTAAGCCAAATATAATTAAAAAAGGCTCCACTTTTGTAGAGCCTGGTGATAAATTATACTTTTACAAAAACAAGGAAGCGATCAATATTATCTATTAAGAAATGGAAACTGGTTAAGCGCAACCGCCACATTTTCCGATCATGCCCAAGATATGGTAGCAACTGTTGCTTGGCGACAGAATCCCACCAGACTGTACCAGTAAACAAAAAATATCGATCCAGAAGCCCTTCTGCGATATTTTCCTGATTGGCTGAAAACTGAAACCCTTCGGCATCTCTCTGACCAAGACCTTCTTTATCAAAACAATCAGTCCAGCACTCAGGGGTCAGTTCCACACTATCCATGATCTCTAGAGCAATGGGGACCGCATCGAGTTCAACATCAGCAAATGTCGGGGAAACATCTCTAACCAAAATGTTGCCATCTTCCTCAAAATTGTTATCGAATCTTGAACCGAAATTCACCCTGATTCTCGGTATTACTGCAATTTTGTCAAGATCTTCCAGAATTTTGGAAAAGATCTTTTTAATAAAATCTTTATTTCCTGACCTAGAGACCTCCGCTATTTTTCGGAGTAACAGTGCCTCCTGAGATTCTATTTGACGCACCCTACCTCCCTTGTCCAAAAATAAACTTAGCATAACTTATCTCGCGTTGTCAATGGCAAGTTGCCCCAATTGAGTTCTTTGGGAGCTCAGCTCCCAAACGATTCTAAGGGTGACTTTATTTACCGATCAGTATAAGTCTTAAGGTTAGGGCGATGGCAATAGAAATTATTTTATATCTCTGGTCATATTTTATTAGTCTAACTATTACAGACTCTTTACTAATTTCTGGAGATAGCTCATCTAAAAAAGTCTTAATCTCATATTTTAACTTATCTAAATCAACAACCTTAAGATGACTATGCCTAGCAACTGTTATGCTGCCCCTCTCCTCAGAGACAATAATCACTAGGGCATCTGTTCTTTCAGACAAACCCAGACCCGCCGAATGTCTTGTACCGAGATTACCAAACTTCTTAAAATCTTCCGACAGTGGAAGGTGTGCGCCAAACTTCTTAATTAGACCATTTTCTATAACAACAGCTCCATCGTGTCCTGGAGTTCTAGTATCAAAAATACTCAAGATAAGTGGCTCAGACACCTTGCCATCAATCAGATATCCCCCGTCGATAAAACTCTCCACGTGTTGCTTACCAACCAGAACAATCAGTGCCCCAATTTTCTTTTTTTCAAAATGCCTAACAGAATTAACGATTATCTCTATTGACTCTTTGTGTATCGGAATATCTTCTTCAGCAAACGGATTAAAAAATGAGACAGAAAAATTCTCAAAAAATCTTCTGAGTTCCTTCTGGAAAAGAACCACAAGTATAATAACGAAAAAGGAGAAGAAGCCATTAAATAATTTGGTCGTTAGTTTAAAATTTAAAAAGAAAGAGACGGCATAAACAAGAGTCAAAATAGCTATTCCTCGAAAAATAAATATTGACTTTGTTTTTCGGAGCAATGTCAGAGCCGCGTATATAAATATTGCAGTAATAAAAACATCCAGAAGATTTAACAGATTATGTAAATTTACATAGGATGCCAGCATGCTTATTCTTTTTTTAATTAGTAACCTAAAAGTCTTTTGGATTTGTCATGATCTCTAATCTTCTCGTGAGCCTTGGCCTCAATCTGTCTGATTCTTTCGCGAGTAACACCGAACTCCTGGCCAACTTCCTCAAGTGTTCTCATCACACCATCTACAAGGCCATGCCTCATCTCTAAAATTTTTCTCTCCTTGGGAGACAGATCGTTTAATATATCTTTAATCTGATCGGAAAGAATTCTCCTCGCAGACTGATTGTCTGGTGATATTATCTTATCATCAGCAATAAATTCTCCCAGGGTGGAGTTATCATCATCATTACCAACTGGGGTTTCAAGTGAGACCGTTCCCTGATCTATCCTCTCTATGTTATGGATCTTTTCAGGATCGATCCCCATCTCTGTGGCGATCTCATCTGCCAATGGGTCTCTACCAAGATCCTGAGCTAGCCTTCGAACCACCTGTTTATATTTGGCAATTGTTTCCACCATGTGAACCGGAATCCTTATCGTCCTAGATTGATCAGCTAAAGCTCTGGTAATAGCCTGCCTAATCCACCATGTGGCGTAGGTAGAAAATTTATAACCCTTGGTCCAATCAAACTTTTCGACGGCCTTAAATAGCCCCAGATTTCCCTCTTGGATTAAATCCAGCAAGGTTAGATCACTACTTCTCCCAATAAATTTTTTAGCAATGGATACAACTAGTCGCAAATTAGCCCTAACCAAAAGATTTTTAGCCTCCTCATCCCCTATCTCAATTTTTTTTGCTAAATCCTTTTCTTCACTAGCTGATATAAGTTTATATTGACCAATCTCTCTTAAATACATCTGAACAGAATCTAGTGAGGAACTGCCGAGCAGTCCACCTCGTCCACCCCTTTCTGGCATCAAATCGAGAGCGTTGTCTCCCAAGAGACCACCGCTATCCAAAATATCTATATTCAAAAGACTTAGTCTCTCATAAAGTTCATCTAGAAACAGGACATCCTCTTCAACTTCCGGAAACTCTTTTAATATTTCATTATATGTCACAAATCCCCTCTTCTTCCCCAATAAAATTAAACGGTCTGCATGTTTATTCAAAGAACTACTCCCGCTTGAAGTTTTTTTGTCACTTTTTTTCAACTTTTTTACGACATTTACTATCCTTACACGCACCTTTTTTGGTATCTTAATCTTATTCTTAGCTTTTAACCTTGCTTTGTGACTTATGGCTTTCGCCTTTTTTTCTTTTTTCATGTAGTTTAATTACTATTTTTTTCGCCTGACGCAGAAAGATTAACTAACTCTTGACTAAATTTCTGACAAAGATTTAAACAAGACAGAACCTCATCCTGGTCGTTTTTACTCTCAGCCTTTTTTAATTTAAAAATAGCAGTACTTAATTTTTCTTTTATAACTTCCTCTTTTAAATTCAAGATAAGTTGATCCAAATAACTTAAAACATTTTGATCACCGCTAAAACTAATCTCCGCTTCAAATATTAAACCATCTTTCTTATTTTT
The DNA here is from genome assembly GCA_964639675.1 of uncultured Candidatus Saccharibacteria bacterium. Classification (GTDB taxonomy): domain Bacteria; phylum Patescibacteriota; class Minisyncoccia; order Phycocordibacterales; family UBA12445; genus JACQCV01. Next base: position 9,164 of record CAZXEK010000005.1, on the reverse strand, counting down.
CCAAATTTCTTGAGATAAAAAATATTTTCCTTCACCAACAATCTCTTTTAAGCTGGCCTCTTTCTCTTGTAGATGATTCTTGTCTGGATTAAGTTCCCTCTGCCACAAAAATATACCCATTATTTTCTGTAAAATAACCTCTCCTCTAGAAACCGGCTCGACGTCAACTTGAAGTAAGTCCTCCTTCTTTTTATCCTCTCGCACGATCTCTCTAGTATCTATCTTTCTTATGGTATCCCAGATTGGAGCCTCGTCTATTGATAAAGATCTAGCAATAAGATTTACAAAATGGGCCTGTTCGATACTACTTTTTATTCTAGCAACATAAGGTAAAATCAATCTTTCCACCTCAATTTTTAATTTCCTGGGTTCATAACCCCGCGACTCTAGTGTTTCAAGATAGAAGTCTACAACATGCTTAGCCTCAGTAATTGCTAAAACCCACTGACTTGGATTTTTAAGAATAAGATCGGCTGGGTCTAAGCCGTTTGGCAACCTAGCAATTCTGACATCCATACCCATCGCCAAGGCCATATCGATACCCCTTCCTGATGCTTTGAAGCCCGCTTCATCCCCATCAAAGGCCAAGGTCAGCTTATTTGCTAGGCGTTTAATATTTTTAATATGTTCTTCTGTAAGTGCTGTACCCGAGACTGCTACTGTATTTAAATTACCCGCCTGGTGAGACATTATCAGATCCATCTGTCCCTCTACTAAGATACAACTGTCCGAGGTTCGCATACTAACCCTACCACGATCGAAACCGAACAAAACCTTAGACTTATCATAAAGATCTGTCTGAGGACTATTTATATATTTTGCTTGTCCTGAATCGGACCGAAGGGCTTGCCCACCAAAAATACGTCCAGAGAATCCGACCGTAACACCAGAAATATTGTTAATCGGGAACATAACTCTATTACGAAATCGATCGTAATAACCCTTGGGAGATTTTACTGAAAGGCCTGCCTTTTCTATCTCTAAATCAGAAAATTTCAAACCCCGAAGATAATCATACAGATTCCGCCAACTATCTGGAGCAAATCCAATATTGAAATCTGCAATTGTCATGGCGGTCAACCCCCTTCCCCTTAAATATTCTAAGGCTACGCCATTCCTTTCGAGCTCTTTCTTAAAAAAGATTGTAGCATTCTCAATAGCAGAAAATAAACGCCCCTTTTCTGATTTTAATGAACTATCTTCTCTAACAAGTTTGATTCCCGCACGAGTGGCAAGCATTTTTAAGGCATCGACAAATTCGATTCCCTCCATCTCTTTAACAAATTCAAATATATCCCCCCCCTTATTACAGCCAAAACAATGGAAACTACCTCTGGCTGGAGAAACAAAGAATGAGGCCGATTTTTCATTATGAAATGGACACTTGGCTTTCAAATTACCCCCTGCCTTTTCTAACTTTAAGTATGACCCTACGACATCGACAATATCTAACTTCGACTTAATCTGTTCAATGGTTCCCGACATAATACGGATTATAACTCTTCTGGCATTTTCTTGAAACCAGTGCCAGCTGGAATCAGTCTACCAACAATCACATTCTCTTTAAGTCCTCTCAAGACGTCTACGCCACCCTGTACTGCTGTATCAATTAAGATTCTTGAAGTGTTTTGGAATGAAGCGGCAGATAACCAACTATTTGTAGTTAGAGAGACTTCAGATATACCCAAAACTAAAGTTTCGCCTAAAGCCTCCTCGCAACCAGCCTTCTTCGCCTTTTCGTTTTCAATAAAAAATTCAGAGTTCTCGACGATCTCACCTAAAACGAATCTAGTCTCACCGGGGTCTTTAATCCTTTTTCTTGATAACATCTGTCTAACAATCACCTCAATATGTTTTCTAGAAATAGCTGCGCCCTGTAATGCATATACCTTACTTACTTCGTTCAAAATATAATCTTCAGCCTTTGTCTTTCCGCCCAGTAAAAATAGCTCGGAGATATTCACAGAACCGTCGGTCAAAATATCTCCCTTACTTACCCGCTGTCCAACCTTAACTAAAATAGTTCTATTGAATGGTACAGAGTGAACTGCTGAATTGTCCCCACCCTTTGTTCTCTCCTCTACATCAACCAGGATTGTAATTGTCTTATCTTTGTCGTCATTTAATATCTCCATAACCTCACCCGAGGCAGTGGCAATCGTCGCTGCATTTCTTGGGGCTCTCTTCTCAAATATCTCTTCGACACGAGGCAGACCCATTGTGATGTCTCCCCCAGCTTCAGAGACACCTCCAGAGTGAAAGGTTCTCATTGTCAGCTGTGTTCCCGGCTCGCCAATAGCTTGAGCGGCAACAATACCAACAACCTCACCTAACTTTATTAGTTCATGTCTACCGAGATCTAGACCATAACATTTTTGACAAACACCACGGACAGCCTTGCAAGTTAGTGGAGATCTTATGGTTGCTTCTTTTACACCACGAGCCTCAACCTCTCTGGCGTCGTACTTGTTTAGCAACCCCCCTTTTTTAAAGATTATATTGCCCTTTTCATCTTTCATATCTTTAGCCAGAATTCGTCCCTTAACGATACCACCAATTCCAGAATCGATCCCAGAAATATTATCGGTTGAAATCAACCTTCCCTCTTTGTCTCCGCAATCTTCTTCAGCAACAATCACGTCCTGAGAGACATCTACCAGCCTTCGAGTCAAATATCCAGCCTTAGAAGTATTTAGCGCTGTATCTGCCATACCCTTCCTCGATCCATGGGTTGTGACGAAATATTCCAGAGGTGAAAGCCCCTCCTTAAATGACGGTATAATAGGGAATTCTAAGGTCTTTCCTGCAGTATTAATAATTAGACCCTTCATCCCAGACATCTGACTTATGTTACCAATTGAACCTCTGGCACGGGACGTAACCATATCATATATACCACCTCTTGGGTCCAGGGTCCCAGGTATTAATTTTTGAATTTCATTCCAGGCAGCTCTCCATGCGGTTATAATCATTCTGTACCTTTCATCTTTAGATATGAAACCATCTTCAAAACTTTTTTCTATTTTAGCCACTGCTACATGAGCTGCGGCTATAATAGTTGGCTTTTCTTCTGGAACTTTTATATCACCCATACTCCAGGTAATACCAGATCGAGTGACATATTTATAACCGAAACTCTTTATCTTGTCTAGAATTGGTGGCACCGCATCTGGTCCATATTTCTCAATCAGGTCTTCTATTAACTTAGCCACCTCCTTGCCTGTTATTTCATGATTCATAAAGACAAGATCTGGAGGTAAAATGCTGTTAAAAAGAATTCGCCCGACTGTCGTCTCAAAAACCTTGTCGCGACTTTCTCCATACTTTGGAGTATCAGAGGCTAGAATTTTAACCTTGGCGCGAAATCCTAAATAGCCAAATTCATAGGCCGTGATAGCTGAATTCGGAGTTGGGAAAATTCTACCCTCACCCAGATCTCCTGGCATCATCTTAGTCATCCAATAACATCCCAAGATCATATCGAGCTTTGGGATAACAATCGGATCACCACTTCCTGGTTTAAGTAAGTTTTTACTAGAAACCATTATCTCTCGAGCCTCTCTTTGGGCTTCATCAGATAGAGGAACGTGTACCGCCATCTGGTCACCATCGAAGTCAGCGTTAAAAGCTGAACAAACCAATGGGTGAACTTGAATAGCATTACCCTCAATAAGTATTGGCTGAAAAGCTTGAATGCCTAATCTATGTAAGGTTGGTGCCCGATTTAAAAGTACGTACTTATCTTTGATAACCTCTTCAAGAATCCCCCACACCTCAGGTACACCATCTTCAATCAATCTACCAGCACCTCTAATGTTAAAAGCTAACTCCCTTTGCAAAATTTTAGCTATGACGAAAGGCCTGAAGAGTTCTAGCGCCATATGCTTCGGCAATCCACACTGATGTAAGAAAAGCTCTGGCCCTACGACGATGACACTTCGCCCGGAATAGTCGACTCTTTTGCCCAAAAGATTTTGCCTAAAGCGTCCTTGTTTGCCCTTCAAGATATCGGCTAAAGACTTTAAGGGTCTCCTCTGAGACTGACTCATAGCTCCGGGTGATCCAGTTGTATGTCGAATTGAGTTGTCGATTAAAGCGTCAATGGCCTCTTGCAAGATTCTTTTTTCATTTCTGGTTATAACTTCTGGAGCATTTATCTCAAGCAATTTTTTTAATCTATTGTTTCGGTTTATAACTCGACGATAAAGATCATTAACATCAGAGGTCGCATGCCTTCCTCCCTCAAGTGCAACCATTGGTCTAAGGGCTGGTGGTATTATAGGAATAACCTTTAAAAACATCCACTCTGGTCGCAAAAAGGCCTTTTTCATATAGCTTACTAAATTAAACTTTTTCTGTAGCTTAACCTTTTCTACTGTGCTTGCCGTCTCAAGCTTTTGTTTTAACTCTCCTAACAAGGTCTCGAGATCAAGAACTTTAAACATTTTATAAACAGCTTCAGCCCCAATGTCTGATTCAAAGATTGACCCGTACTTAAAAGAAAATTTGTGATGTGTGGCCTCATCCAAAACTGCCCCAATCCGAATAGAATTAATTTCCTTTTTTACTTCATTAAACGATTCTTTGATGCTCGTAACTGCCTCATCTGATGTAACACTTTTAATTTTAGTTTTAAACTCTTTATCTAGCTCGCGTAAAATATTCTGCCTCTGATCCTCACTAACCTTAATTATGATATAGCCAGCAAAATATATAACCTTTTCTAAATCAGCGATAGATAGTTCGGCCATAATGCCAATCCTCGAGGGGATACCGCGCAGAAACCAGATATGAGCAACTGGAGAAGCCAACTCGATATGACCCATCCTCTCTCTCCTTACAATTGATCTTGTGACCTCAACTCCACACTTTTCGCAAACAATATCTTTATATCTAATTCTGCGATACTTGCCACAATAACACTCATAATCTTTCTCAGGACCAAAAATTCTTTCGTCAAAAAGACCACCCCGTTCACTTCGCTGTGTTCTATAGTTAATGGTTTCTGGCCTAGTGACTTCACCAAATGACCACTCCTTAATAACTTCGGGGGAAGCCAACTTTAACTCAATGACATTAAAATCCGGAACTATTTCTGTTGTTTTCATGGTCATTAATTAATTATCTTTTTTAATATATTTAAGCTCAACATCAAGAGCTAAGCCTTTGAGCTCGTTTAGTAAGACATTAAAGGACGCCGGTATATTAGGCTGCCTAATCTTCTCTCCCTTGACAATTGAATCGAAGGCCGCCGCTCGACCAAGAATGTCATCCGATTTTATGGTTAACATTTCCCTAAGAACATAGGCTGCGCCATACCCCTCCAGTGCCCAGACCTCCATCTCTCCAAATCTTTGACCACCACCCTGAGCACGACCACCGAGAGGCTGTTGCGTAATTAATGAGTATGGTCCAACTGATCGCATATGAATTTTATCTTCAACCATATGATGGAGCTTCAATATATACATATACCCAATAGCAATATGCTGTTCGTAAGATTCCCCAGTGTGCCCATCGTAAAGTTTTACTTTGCCAGTCTCAGGAAAACCAGCGGTGACTAATTCAGTTTTAATCTCCTCTTCTGTCACCCCCTGGAAAGGTGGCGCAATAGCTTGGTAACCCAAGGTATTGGCGGCAAGTCCTAAGTGCATCTCAAAAATTTGCCCTAAATTCATACGACTCGGGACACCAAGTGGAGTCAAAATCATATCAATTGGTATACCATCCTCTGTATATGGCATATCTTCTATCGGTAAAATTCTGGAGATAATACCTTTGTTCCCGTGCCTCCCAGCCAACTTATCTCCAACTGAGATATTTCTTAACTGAGCGATCTCTATGTAGATTTTTTTGATTATACCGGATTCAAGTTTATCACCTCTCTCACGAGAAAAAACCTTAACACCGACAACCCTACCGCGCTTACCATGTTCCATTCTAAGTGAGGAATCTTTAACATCCCTAGACTTCTCTCCAAAAATTGAACGTAGTAACCTCTCCTCTGGAGTCAACTCCGTTTCCCCTTTCGGAGTAATTTTACCAACTAAAATGTCGTTAGGATGAACCTCTGCGCCAATCTTGATAATACCATCTTCATCTAGATTTCTAAGTCTTGCCTCACCAACATTTGGTATATCATGCGTGGTTATTTCGGGGCCAAGCTTAGTATCTCGAACGTTTACAGCAAACTCTTCTATGTGAATTGAGGAGAATTTACTATTTCTGACCAGCCTTTCAGAAATGATAATAGCATCTTCATAGTTGGCCCCATTCCAACTCATAAAAGCCACGAAAATGTTCTGGCCAAGTGCAATTTGTCCCTGGTCACTTGAAGATGTATCGGCTAAAAGATCCCCCTTTTTCACCTTCTGACCAATCTCCACTACAGGTCTTTGATGGAAAACTGTAAAATTATTAGTCCGAGAGAATGTTACAAGGGTATATTCATCTGAGGTCTTGTCTGATTTGATAGTAATAGTTTTGGCATCAACCGAAGTTACGACACCATCTTTCTTGGCCAAAATTAAACGCCCTGTAGTTGTAGCAGCTTCAGACTCTATACCGGTGGCGACAAGCGGCGCTTCGGGAACGATACAGGGGGTCGCCTGTTTCTGCATGTTTGAACCCATCAATGCTCTGTTTGCGTCATTATGCTCCAGGAATGGAATCATCGATGTGGCTATAGAAAATGCCTGATTGGTCGCGACATCTATATAATCAACGTCCTCTTTTTTAACCAATCCAGGTGCAGTATCAACTCTAGCTTCAATATTTTCTTCTGTAAGCCTCCCGCTATCATCATATTTAACAGCTGCATGAGCGATGTCATAAACCTCCTCCTCAAGAGCATTCATATATGAGACCTCCTCAGTAATTCTGCCATTCTTAACTTTCATATAAGGGGTCTCGATTATTCCTAGATCATTAACCTTGGCATAGGATGAAAGAGTTAAGATCAAACCGATGTTTGGACCTTCCGGAGTTTGAATGGGACAGACTCTGCCATAGTGCGAAGTGTGGACATCACGAACCTCAAATCCAGCCCTCTCTCTTGTCAAACCACCCGGACCAAAAGCAGAGAGTCTTCTTAAGTGTTCAAGCTCAGACAAAATGTTTTCTTGCCCCATGAATTGAGAGAGTTGATTGGTATTAAAAAACTCTTTAATTCTAGCCTGCAACGGTCTTGGACTAATCAGTTGAATTGGCAGAGTGGTATCTTCGTCGACAGTGGACATTCTATCTTGGATGTTTCTTTTCATCTGCGCCATACCAACCCTCATCTTTAGCTGGAGCATTTCACCAATAGCTCGAACCCTTCTAAGTCCGAGGTGATCAATATCATCCTCAGCTGCCGAAGGTGTATTGTTTAGATAATTAATATGATTTAAGATTGTTAAGATATCATCAAGAGAGATAGTCCTAGCGTCCAAATCCTTCTTTTCTATTGGCCTATCAAATCTCTTATTGAATCTAAATCTTCCAACAAGTGACATATCGTAACGCTCTGGACCAAATAGATCATTGATAAACTCTTTAGCGCTATTGATGGTGACAATATCACTATCTCGAAGCCGCTTATAGACTTCCATATATGATTCATCTATACCCTTGGCAGGATCCTTATGAAAAGAATTTTTGATAAATGGAACCCCTTTTTCAAAGAAAGCGTCAATTGGAGCTGCCTTTTCCAAAATCGCCTTGTCAGTTAATCCACTAAAAATTCTAAGCAGTGAAGATACTAAAAATTTCCTCTTCCTATCAACTCTGACATATATATTGCCGTCGGCTTCAGACTCGATCTCAATCCAGGCACCTCTTACTGGCATTATTTTTGCACCAAAATATTTCCTACCCTTAATCTCGTTAGCAGTGAAAAAAACTCCGAAGCTACGAGCGAGCTGCGGGACAATAACTCTCTCAACCCCATTAATAATGAAAGTGCCGTGGTCTGTCATAATAGGTAGATCGGCCAAGAACACCTCCTGTTCCTTCTCGTAGTTAATTGTCTTATTGATAAGTTTGACCTTTATTCTAAGCGGGGCATCTAAAGAAAGTTTATTTGCCTTGGCGTGATGTTCGTTAAATTTTGGTTTATCGAACTGAAAACCCAAAAACTCTAGTTCAAACTTTTTACCAGTATAATCTTTTATCGGGGAAAACTCCTTAAAGAGTTCGGCTAACCCAGTATCAATAACCCACTTATACGAGTTTCTCTGCATTTCGACCAGATCAGGAAGTGCAATCTGGGGTTTCTTATATCTAGAGAAAAATTTCTTCTTTATAAGGTCCATTGTAAAAAATTAAAAAATGAAAAATTAATAATTACACAAAAACAAACCCAACAACATTGCGGGTTCTTAATCAACGGGCGTTTCGCCTCGAAGTTTGTTTAGATAAATATGCAAGATTAGCTAAACTATCTATTAAAAAGCTTACTCTCTGTTATCCTCAATACATCAATAACTCAATCTTGCAAGGAATAGCCAATAGTATATAGAACCGCAATTTATTTGTCAAATGCTTGTATCCTCGACTTCCGATTTCCCCATTTTTGATATTTTGGGAGCTCAGCTCCCAAAGGATATTACTAGCCTTGTTTTTATAAATTTATCTATGCAGTTGATTCTTTCCCTGTCTAATTTTATACTCCTCAATCTTTTTGTGGTGGCCTGATAAAAATATCTTCGGCACTCTATATTTCTTACCTTTAAATTCTAAGGTCTCCGGCCTCGTGTAGACCTCCTTGGATGCAACCCGCTTCTCTTCCAGCGATTCATGCTCGCCCAAAACACCTTTTATTTGCCGTGAGATCGAATCAACTAAAACCATGGCCGGCAGTTCCCCGCCTGTCAAAATGTACGGGCCAATAGAAAGCTCCTCTGCTTTTAATATTTTTGTAACACGAGCATCTATCCCCTCGTAACGTCCAGCGATTAAAATAAGATGCTTATACTTTTTAGCCAAAGACTTCGCCATAACATTCGTAAACTGCTTTCCCCGCGCTGAAAATAAAATAACCTTAATTGGCGGAGGTCCGACCTCCGATTTTAAAGCCTTTTTTATCTGTTCTACTGCCTTGAGAATAGGCTCTGCATACATCACCATCCCTGGCCCACCGCCATATGGTCGATCATCAACCCTCCTATGTTTATCCAAAGTAA
>CAZXEK010000004.1:0-6803 GCA_964639675.1 uncultured Candidatus Saccharibacteria bacterium | reverse complement strand
GTCTATGTAAGTGCTAATTGGGATGGTAACGGTTTGGAACCTGGTGATATGGCCGTAGATATATCGGCCGGTGGTCACGGTATCAAGGGTGTTAAGGATGCTGATGGCACTGTTCACTCCTCGGCTGACTATATTATTTCCAAATATGCAAGCAGGGAAGATGCTCTAGCCATAAAGGATCTAGTTCGTTTTGTCGACATACAAGATGCTCATGGCTCGGTAGTTAACTATCTGATCAAGGGTTCTAGTTCAGAGGCCAGAAGAGTTTTCGCAGTAACTAGCATTGGGGCAGTATCCCGAGCCCTGGAATACGCTCATCCCAATGATAGTCCGACTGTTTTCAATCGAATGTCGGAAATCTTTGACGGATTTCTTTTAATGGGTCGTGCTAATGTGCGGGCTATTGCTGAAGCAGATAAGGCGGAAATTTTTGCTAATGGTAAGGTCGCCTTGATTAGAGGAAAGAAGGAGAGGAGAACCAGCCATATTCTTTTGGAACGTGGCGCTTTGGTTATCATTTATGTTGATGGCCTGAATATCGGAGTTAGGACAGGAAGGAAGACTTTTCTAAGGGATGGGTCAATTTTTAGGGCAGATCATCCAGTTATTCGTCAGATTGTCACAGAGGCCGGAGAGAACGATTGGTTCGCACACTCTAAGGGTTTCCTGTACTGTCATGGCTCACGTAAGGCGCCAGCTTTGTTACCCTCCAAGGTTGATCCGTATAAAATTGTTCAAGCCACCGCAATCTTGTTGTATTAAGAGAGCAAACTCCCGCATCTGCCAATTGGCGGAGCGGGGTTTTTTGTTACAATTAAACCTTAAGTTTTGTTATATTTTTTATGAAAGCAGTAATATTGGCAGCCGGTCGGGGTACTAGATTGCAGCCTCTGACAGAAACAGTCCCTAAGCCCATGGTGAATTTTCGCGGTGTACCGCTACTTGAATACACCTTGTCTATTTTACCAGACCAGATTAATGAGATTGTATTGGTAGTTGGATGGCTCGGGGACAAAATACGACACTATTTTGGGGCTAGTTTTTCTGGTCGCAGAATTAAATATGTTATTCAACTAGAGCCTAGGGGTACCTTTCATGCACTTTCACAGGCCGAAAATATTTTAGCGGGCGATGATTTTTTGGTTGTGTCTGGTGACGATGTTTATTGTGCTAAGGATCTAGCGAAAGTAGCATCTTCTTCTAGCCTCTGCTTGCTTGCTAATAAGACTAGACAGCCGGAGCGTTTCGGAATATGTATTTTAGATGAGGGTGGTTTTCTCTTGGACATAGTTGAGAAGCCGGAAGTTTTTTGTGGAGATCTGGCTAACATTGGCGTCTATAAATTGAATCATACTATTTTCAAAGAACCGGTTTCTATCGGTGTAAGCGGTGAAGAGCTTTTGGCACCAATGATTGGTTCGCTGGCATCTAGTCAGAAGATTGAGATTATTCAAGCCTCTTTCTGGCATCCAATAGCGGATCTGGAAGATTTAAAAAGGGCACAGAAGATAGTTATCTAATTTTTTTGCTTTATTAAAAATTTTGGAGTAATATGTGACGATGTTGCAATCTAAGCTTTTTACTAAAACAAGAAAGGAGGTACCGAAGGATGAAGTATCTAAGAATGCCAGCTTGCTAATTCGTGCAGGCTATATTCACAAAGAGATGTCCGGTGTCTACTCTTATCTGCCACTTGGACTAATTGTTTTAAAAAAGATTGAACAGATTATTCGCGAGGAGATGGATAAAATTGGTGGACAAGAGACAAGGATGTCAACACTACATCCGTCTGAGCCATGGAAGCAAACAGGAGCTTGGGATACAGTAGACGTGCTTTTTAAAATAAAAAGCCGAACCGATAAAGATTATGCGATGGGACAAAGCGAGGAGGAGATTGTTAATCCGATTGCTAAGGAATATGTGCAATCGTACAAAGATTTACCAGTTGCAATATATCAGATAGGACAAAAGTATCGAGATGAACTTCGAGCGAAGTCGGGCATCATGCGTGGTAGAGAATTCGGAATGAAAGATATGTATAGCTTTCATGAGTCGCAGGATGACTTCGAGAGATTTTATGAAATAGTAAAAATGGCATACTTTCGTGTGTATGAACGCGTAGGTCTTGTAGCGAAAGTAACAGAGGCGTCAGGAGGTAATTTTAGCCAAAAGATTTCGTACGAATTTATGGTTCTTACTGAGGCAGGTGAAGATAATATTTTGTACTGTGAAAATTGTGATTATTGTATAAATCTAAATATTGCTAAAACAAAAAAGGCCGATATCTGTCCAAGGTGTGACGTTTCGGCATTGAACGAGGCAGTCGCTTCCGAAGTAGGGAATGTTTTCGATCTAGGCGACCGATATCCGAAAGCCTTTGAGTTTACTTATAAGGATAGGAATGGTGAAAACAGATATCCAGTTGTCGGCTGCTATGGTCTTGGGACGACTCGTTTAATGGGGGTGGTAGCTGAAAGTTTTGCTGATGATAGTGGGATTGTTTGGCCAGAATCAGTAGCACCCTTTAGATTTCATCTCGTGGAGATTCTTAGTGGCAAGGATAATGATGGGGTGAGAGGTTTTGCCAAAGAAGTTTATGAAAAACTCGGCCAAAATAATGTTCTTTATGATGATCGAGATCTTAGGGCGGGAGAAAAGTTTGGAGACTCTGACCTCATTGGTATTCCATGGAGAGTTGTTGTTAGCAAGAAGACAGTAGAGAGTGGTCTGTATGAGATAAAGAATCGGAAATCTGGTGAGGTAAAAGTGACTTCACTTAAAGGGCTTTTAGAATTAACAGGATGATTAAACGACTCTACGGGATGCTTTTTAACGATATTGGTATCGATCTCGGCACTGCCAATACTTTGGTTTTTCTGCGTGGTCAGGGAATTATAATCAATGAGCCCTCGGTTGTGGCACTAAATCAGAAAACCGGAAGAATTGTGGCTGTTGGTAAAGAGGCGAAACAGATGATTGGTAGAACCCCAGCTCATATCGTGGCCGTGAGGCCGTTGGTGGATGGCGTTATTTCTGACTTTGAGGTTACAGAGGAGATGCTTTCTTATTTTATAAAGAAGGCTGAGATTGCTGGTGGCAGGAAGATTATCAGATCCAGACTTTTAATTGGTGTTCCGTCTGGTATTACTAATGTCGAGAGGCGAGCGGTCAGAGATGCTGGTATGAATGCTGGGGCTAGGGATGTTTTAATTATCGAGGAGCCGATGTCTGCGGCCATTGGTATCCATCTACCAGTTAAAGATCCCGTCGGTAATATGATAATAGACATAGGTGGAGGAACTACAGATATCGCGGTGATCTCTCTTGGGGGGATAGTTAAGGCGAAAAATCTGAAGGTGGCGGGCGATAAATTTAATGAAGATATAATCTCTTATGTTCGAGATGAGTTTAAAATTCTTTTAGGTGAGAAAACAGCTGAGGATGTAAAAATTGCCATCGGTTCTGCATGCGAACAGGATTTATCAATGGAGGCATCTATAAGGGGGCGCGACCTTGTGACTGGACTTCCAAGAGAGGTAGTAATTACAGATAAAGATATTAGAGAGGCCCTATCTGGCTCGCTAACTATTTTAGTTAATTCTGTAAAAGAGGTTTTGGAGTCAACTCCACCAGAGATTGTCTCTGATATTATGCATCGAGGTGTTGTTATGGTGGGTGGTGGCTCTATGATTCATGGTCTTCAGGCGGTTCTTGAGGGAGAGATCGGTATCCCGGTCTATGTTGCAGAAGATCCCTTGACCGCAGTAGTTAGAGGGACGGGTATTGTTTTGGAAGATATGGATAAATATAAAGAGGTTTTGATAGACAACGAAGATGAGCTACCGCCAAGATAATTTAAGGGGCTTAAAAAACACTCGATTTCTTCTCGTCATTCTATTTGTGGCAATTATTTTTTATTTTTTCTCAAATTTTATTTTAAATAAGGGTTTTGATATTCTTTCTTTTGTAGCTTTGCCATTGTGGAGATTAGAGAATTGGGCAGAAGATAGTTTGGGTCAGGGCAGATTGTTTTTTAGATCAAAGAAGGCACTTCTGGAGGAGAATCAGAAGATTAGCTACGAATTAGATAATATTAAGATGGAACTTGACGCTTCCTATTCCCTAAAAGAACAAAATCAAGAGCTGATGGTTCAAATGGGCAGAGAAGTTCCGGCAAAATCAACTTTGATTTTAGCCAATATTTTGTCTGGGCCCAATGTTCCGCCCTACGAAAGTTTAATTGTTGATGTTTCGAAAATTGATGGAGTTTCGGTTGGAGATCGTGTTATATATGGACCCAATATTTTACTTGGCGAGATTAGTCAGATTTTCGGGCAATCATCTAAGGTTAGACTCTATTCAGCCAGTGGAATACAGACTAATGTTTTAATACCGTCTACCGAAGTTTGGCATGCGGTAGCGAACGGTTACGGTGGCGGTAATTTTTCTATAGAATTACCCAGCAGGATATCAATCAAAAAAGGGATGCAGATATTAATTCCTGGAATCGAATTATACGTTTTAGGGGTTGTGGGTTATGTCAAGGTCGATTTGAGCACCGCCTCACAAAGGGTGCTTATTAGATACCCAGTTAATCTTAAGAAAATGAGGTTTGTTCACATAATAAAATCATCCGCCAATGAATATTTGGAGTAGAGTTTTTTGTAACGTTATACTTTTTATTTTTGTTATAATTTCGCCATGGTGGCTTGGGGCATCCCTTTCTCTTTACCTGTTTTTTTTGTTTGATAAATACTACGAGCTAATTTTTCTTGGCTTACTCTATGATGTACTCTATGGGATTCCATCCGGGGGGTCGCCAGTGAATAGGCTTACGTTTTTTCTCTCATTTATTTTTTTATATATAATTTTAAATAGCTTCAAAAGATATCTAAGATTTTATGTTTAGGAGAAAAAATAAAAATCTTTTAGTTGATATTGATCCGGATCAGACACTTTTAGATTCAAGCAATTTACCAGCCTTTGATGTAGATCAATTTGAGGGTCTAATAGAAAAGCCGATCCCCAAAAGAACTTTTGCTTTATTGGTATCTTTTTTTATCATCATCATCTGTATTTTTATTGGTCGAGCTTTCTTTTTACAGGCAGTTTCCGGAAAATATTTTGCATTAAGAAGTGAATCTAATAGTTTGAAAAAGGTTAAGGTGGTTGTTCCGCGAGGTATTATTTATGATAGAAACAAAATACCACTTGCTTGGACTCAAAATATTGAACGGTCTTATATTTTGGAAAGCGGCTTAGCACACCTTATAGGATATGTTGGATATCCAAATAAGGAAGAGGTTAATATGTCTCCAACAACGACAGCTGTTGATTTAGTAGGGAAGACTGGTGTTGAAAAAAACTACAATGACATTTTAAGGGGCATTGATGGGAAAGAGATAGTTGAGGTTAATGTTCACGGGGAAGTACAATCAGAATATATTTATGAACCTGGATATCCGGGAAAAAATCTTTTTTTGTCTATCGACTCAAGAGTAACAAAACAGTTTTATCAGTATGTAAAAAATTTAGCAATACTGTATAAATTTAAGGCTGGTGCCGGTGTAATTATGGATGTTAAGACTGGTGAGATTTTAACAATGACAAGTTACCCAGAGTATGAACCGGGGGTTTTGTCTAAGGGTGACGACGAGTTGCTTATTAACCAGTATCTAAATGATAGAAATAAGCCATTTCTAAATCGAGCCGTCGCTGGTCTCTATGCTCCTGGATCTATCTTGAAGCCCATATTTGCTCTAGCAGCTTTGAACGAAGGGATTATTTCACCTGAAAAGCAGATTTATAGTAAGGGATATATCTCTATTCCTAATCCGTTTTTTCCCGACAAGCAGTCTGTGTTTAAGGATTGGAAGGCTCACGGCTATGTTGACATGCGACGGGCCCTGGCAGTATCTTCGGATGTCTACTTTTATGCTCTAGGTGGTGGCTATAAGGATCAGAAAGGATTGGGAATATCTAAGTTGGGTGAGTATTCTAGAATGTTTGGTCTCGGTACCACTACTAATGTAGAATTAGATAATGAGGGTGACGGTAATATACCGACACCAGAGTGGAAAGCGAAAAATTTTAAGGGTGACAAGTGGCGTATCGGAGATACTTACATTAGTTCTATCGGCCAGTATGGATTTCTGGTAACTCCTCTTCAGATGGCGAGAGTAGCTTCTCTCTTCGCTACTGACGGTAAACTTATTAGGCCAACAATTTTTCTAAGTAAAAATACAGAATATGGTGAACTCGAGATCTCTAAGGAGATATTTAAAGTGGTAAAGGAGGGGATGAGGATGGGGGTGACAGATCCTGACGGTACTGCTAGAGCTTTAAATATTCCCGAGGTAACAGTGGCTGCTAAGACTGGTACGGCTGAACTTGGCATAAGCAAGAAGCTTGTTAATTCATGGGGTATAGGATATTTTCCTTATGAAAATCCAAGATTTGCCTTTGCCTTAGTGATGGAGAAGGGAAGTCGGGAGAATACTGTCGGCGCGAATCTTGCCATAAGGAACCTATTAATCTGGATGGCTGAGAATACCCCGGAGTATATAAAATAAATCTAAAAGTAGAAATGAAAAACTTTAGAGAAGCAAAATTTAAAGAAATAGGTAGGAAAGATTATGAAGCCCTATGTAATGGTAAAGATATCCCATTAACCCAGAATTCTTTTTATGGAGAGTGGCAAATAGGTCTCGGTAAGTCTTTCTGGCGATACTTGATAGAAAGAGATGAGGAGGTCGTTGGTTTCTTACAGGTGACAAAGTATCCCTTGTCTTTTGGTAAAAATT
>CAZXEK010000003.1:0-12550 GCA_964639675.1 uncultured Candidatus Saccharibacteria bacterium | reverse complement strand
AGAAGATTGGTGATCCTAATGAATGTTCTTCTCTTGCTGGAGTTGACAAGATCAGTTGTTTTGAAAAGATTAAAGTAGTTAATCTCGGCGACAGTTTAGGTGCAGAGAAACTTTACGGGTATATTTTTACGACCACAATTCTTGATGGTGGAAGACTTACTCCAGAAGATTCAATTTTTTCAAGAAGAATAACCATAACTGACAAAACGTCCAAGATAGGTCGAACTAGGAGTGATATCGGAATAGGTGAAATAAATGTGGTTGTTGAAGTCTCTTGGGTTAGTAAGAGTGGCGGAAGGACAGTTACAGTTAGCGAAAATATGTTTAAGATATAGTTAAGTGCAAGGTGTAAGTATGAGTATAAGGACAAAAAAAAGTAAAAATCTCGGTTTCGTTCTGCTTTTCACGCTTCTTATTTCGAGTATATTACTGGCGACTGGTCTTGGTGTCTCGCGACTTATGGTACGGCAGATTGGTTTGGCCTCTTTGAATCGAGATTCTCAGGTAGCCTTTTTTGCTGCTGATAGTGGTATGGAGTGTGCACAACACTGGGACGGTTTTAAGAAGTTTGACATATTATCTCCACCATCTCCATCTGAATCAAGGACTATCTATTGCAACGGAATCGTTATTGAACATGATAAGGCACCTAACCCCGGCGAGGGTATTATTGGTGTTACTGCTAATGATTGTGACCTAGCCAAGGGACCACCAGAAAAGAACATAATAAGTGGCGGTACAAAAAGCTGCTTCACCTTTTCTCTAGCAAATGGTAAGGATTCATCTGGTAGGAATCGTCTTTCATGTGCTTTCGTAGTCGTTGAGAAGACGGTGGATAGTAGCGTTCCATTGAATCCAGTGACGACAACTAAGATTACATCGAATGGCTATAATAGGTGTGACTTGAGCTTGCCGAATGTATTACAGCGAACACTTGAGTTTACGTCTATTACTTGTGATTCTTCGGACCAAAAAACATGCGCCAACTAATAAAGATAGCCAAAGAGAGGATAGAGAAGCTCCGAGAGGTTATTAATCACCATCGGTATCTTTATCATGTTCTGGATAAGCAGGAGATCTCTGATGCAGCCTTGGATTCCTTGAAGTATGAATTGGCGAGCTTAGAAGCGAAATATCCACAATTCTTGACCTCTGATTCACCGACCATGAGAGTGGCAGGTAAAGCCTTAGATAAATTTGATAAGATTAGCCACGTTATTCCCCAGTGGTCTTTTAATGACGCCTTTACTGAAGAGGATGTTTTGGCCTTTGATCTGCGGGTTAAGAAGATTTTAGGAGAGGCCTTGGTTGATCCGAGGGGAGATATTAGCTACACTGCCGAGCTTAAAATAGATGGTTTTAAAATTGTTTTAACTTACGAGAAGGGGCTTTTAAAAACTGCTGCGACTCGTGGTGACGGGACGGTCGGCGAAGATGTAACCCAGAATGTTCGAACGATAGAATCTATTCCGCTTAAGTTGGAGAAAGCAGTGGATGTTATTGTTGAGGGAGAGATCTGGATGGGAAAGGCTGACTTTGAAAAGTTGAACAGAGAAAGGGCGGAACTGTCTTTGCCACTCTTTGCTAACCCAAGAAATGTCGCAGCTGGCACGATCCGACAACTTGAGCCTAAGGTTGTAGCGGGGAGAAATCTTAAGGCCTTTATATACGACATCGCTAGGGCGGATTTCTCTTTGCCAGATTCTCAAAAGGAGGAGCTTCTAAAATTGGAAGAGCTTGGTTTTATGGTTAATAAAAATTACAAGCAGTGTAGGAATATTAGTGAGGCGGTTGAATATTGGAAATATTGGCAGAAGAGGTCGGAGGGGGAAGATTACTGGATTGATGGGGTGGTTCTTAAGGTTGATAGTCGAAAGTATCAAGACCTTTTGGGTTATACTGGCAAAGCTCCGAGATTTACAATTGCTTTCAAGTTTCAGGCCAAGCAAGCGACGACAAAACTTCTAGATATATCGATACAAGTTGGTAGGACTGGGGTTTTGACCCCGGTGGCACATCTTGAACCGGTTCTTTTGGCCGGGTCGACAGTTTCTAGAGCGACCTTACATAACGAGGATGAGATCAAACGGCTGGATTTGAGAGTAGGTGATACTGTGATTTTAGAAAAAGCTGGGGATATTATTCCAAACGTTGTGGCGGTTATTAAAGAGATGCGAACGGGTAAAGAAGAAAGGTTTATTTTTCCAGACAAGTGTCCAGTGTGTGGAAGTGAGGTGGTGCGAGTGGATGGCGAAGCGGCTCATAAATGTACCAACAAGAACTGCTTGGCCAAACAGAGGAGACGGCTCTACTATTTCACCTCAAAATCTGCCTTTGATATAAACCATCTTGGACCTAAGGTCGTAGATCTCTTGGCCGATAACGGTTTGGTGGCGAGCCCAGTTGATTTTTTTAACTTAAAGCGGTCTGATCTGGAACAGTTGCCACGTTTTGGTTTGAAGTCAGCTGAGAATTTGATTAGGGCAATTGATGATCGGCGCATTATCGGAATGCCACGGTTTATTATATCTCTAGGCATTCCACAAGTTGGTGAAGAGATGGCTTATGACCTTGCTAAGAATTTCAAAAATATGAGAGATTTATCAGAGGCTACAGTAGAGGATTTAATGAAATTAAATGGTATTGGTCAGGTTGTAGCAGCTTCAATATCTCTATGGTTTCGGAATAATAATAACAGGAAACTTCTTAATAGTTTATTGGGTTGCGTGAAGGTGTTTAATGAATCCTTGGGAGCTGAGCTCCCAAGGATTCATAGTGGGAATGTTATCGGAAAAACTTTTGTTTTTACGGGGACTATTTCTAAAATGGGCAGGGAAGAGGCTAAGGGGCTGGTTAGAAAATTGGGCGGGCAAGTTACTGAATCTATCTCGACTAAGACCAGCTATCTAGTTTCGGGCGAATCTTCTGGTTCCAAATATGATAAGGCCAAGAAATTGGGAGTGAAAATATTAAATGAGCTCGAATTTCTTAAAATAATTGACTCACAATAGCTAATTGACTGGCGTAGCCTGTTTTCTCTCATAAGATTATGATAGACTGGAAAAATGATTGACGGGGCAACGGTAAAAAAATTAGCGCAACTTACCAGAATTGAGATAGATAAGGAAGAGGAACAGGCTCTGGTGTCCGATCTAGAGTCAATTTTGGATTACGTTTCAGATCTATCAAGTGTAGATAGCCTCTCCACAGGTATTGTTCTAGGTGAGAATGTGAATATCTTTAGGGAAGATGATAATGCTCACCCGGGAGGCTTCTATACCGATAAAATTTTAGCCGGGGCACCGAGGAAAGAGAGGGGTTATATTCTGGTTAAGCAGGTTATTGGAGAAAAGGGTGTGAAATAACTATTGGCGAAAAATATAAGTACAAGATGACAATAGAAGACCTAAAAGACTTAACTATTACAAAGGTTCATAAACTTCTGGTTCAAAAACAGCTTTCTGCTGTCGAGCTGGTGGATCTTTATCTTTCTAATATATCTAGATGCAATAAAGACCTTAATGCTTATCTAGAAGTTTTTGAAAGTTGTAAAGAGCAGGCCGAAGATACTGACAGGAGGATTAAAGCAGGCGAGATGGTTTCGCTCCTAGATGGTATACCGATAGCGATTAAAGATAATATTTTAATTGAGGGACGAGTTGCTTCAGCAGGTTCTAAGATTTTGGAAAATTACAGAGCTTCATACGATGCTACCGTTATCCAAAAATTAAAAAAAGAGGGTGCCGTATTTTTAGGGAGGACAAACATGGACGAGTTTGCTATGGGGAGTTCAACAGAGAATTCGGCTTTTGGAGTTACGCCTAATCCCATAGATAAAACCAGGGTTTCTGGCGGATCTTCTGGCGGATCTGCCGCAGCTCTCAGGTCTGATATGGCCATGGCAGCTCTTGGTTCTGATACTGGAGGGTCAGTTAGGCAGCCCGCGTCGTTTTGTGGTGTGGTCGGCCTGAAGACAACTTACGGTTCTGTCTCGAGATATGGTTTAATAGCGATGGGAAGCTCTTTGGATCAGATTGGACCATTAACAAAGACAGTCGAAGACGCGGAGATTATTTTTAATGCTATTAAGGGCAGGGATCCAATGGATTCTACTAGCGTGGATTCTTCCAAAGTAGATATGGAGTTCCCTCAGAGAATGCGGGTGGGTGTTCCTCGAGATTTTATTGGGGAGGGGATTGAGGCCGACGTTTTAGAGAATTTTAATAGTACAGTTGAAAAACTTAAGTCGCTCAACTATGAGGTTGTTTCGGTCGATTTGCCTAATATAAAACATTCTCTGGCCGTCTATTATGTTATTATGCCTGCCGAGGTCTCTACTAATCTATCACGCTTTGATGGCGTGCGTTACGGACTCCATCTTGATGGTGTTAATTTGCAAGAGGATTACCTTAAATCCAGAGGTGCAGGTTTCGGTAGGGAGTCTAGGCGTAGGATATTACTTGGAGCTTATGTACTTTCTGCGGGTTACTATGATGCTTATTATAAAAAAGCCTTGGATGTCAGGGCTCTTATAAAAAAGGATTTCTCTAATCTTTTTCGCTCCTCTGGGATTTCAGCCATAGTTACTCCCACCACTCTATCACCAGCATTTAAAATTGGTGAGAAGTCTAAAGATCCACTTTCGATGTATCTCGAAGATATATTTACTGTCACTGCCAATATTGTTGGTATTCCTGCCATATCTATACCTTCTGGCTTTGTAAAAAGAGATGGAGTCTCTTTACCATTAGGTTTTCAAATAATGGCTGACCATTTTCGAGAAGATATTTTATTTAAAATAGGTAAGGATATCAGCAATGTCAGTTAAATATCTTAATTTAGAGTACTGGTTTTTTCAGATCTATCTTTTGACGCAGTGGATCTATGATTCTTTGGCCTTTGGCCCACAAATTTTATCGTGGCTATTTTTTAAAATTGTCTGCCTTATTTTAGGTCTACTTTTTCTTTATCTATTTTTTTATTCCGTCTATAAAACTAAGAAGATAAGAGATAAGGAGAAAGAGGAGTTTATGGCGCAGTTCACTCTAGCCGCTGATCCAAAGACTTTGAAGTCAGAAGAGTGGCAAGATATTTTGGACCATATTGGTAGCGAGAATGAGTCACAGTGGAAGTTGGCTCTAATAGATGCAGATAAAATTCTGGAGAATCTTTTAAGGGAGGCAGGTTTTAGTGGGGAGGGTGTCGGGGAGATGTTAAAGAAGGCTGAAGCAGAGGGTCGGCTCAGATCTTTACAGGATGCTTGGCAGGCGCACAAAATTAGAAATAGGATTGCTCATGAGGTCGGTTTTGTCTTAACTAAGCGGGAGGCCAAGGTGGCTGTCGAGTCCTACAAAAAAGCCTTTGAGGAGTTGGGATTTTTCTAGTCTGTTTT
This sequence comes from uncultured Candidatus Saccharibacteria bacterium, assembly GCA_964639675.1. Classification (GTDB taxonomy): domain Bacteria; phylum Patescibacteriota; class Minisyncoccia; order Phycocordibacterales; family UBA12445; genus JACQCV01. The sequence continues at coordinate 7,158 of CAZXEK010000003.1, read as the reverse complement.
AGGCACACACTTAGGTACACATTACCATGCGTTATTGACTAGCCGAGCCCTAGGTGTTCTATCTCTTTTAGACTTGCGATTAATCTTTGTTAAAGATTAGAATGAAGCTAGTTAGTTTTTGTACCTTTAAAATTTAAATTTAACTGTGATGATATCTGGAGTAAAACTAAAGGAGGTCCGAGATGGTGACGAAGAAGAAGATAAAGAAGAAGCCCATACCTGTTAAGATTGGTAAAGATTCGAATTCAGAGGGTCATGAAGGCTCGAGTCTTTCTGAGAATGAGAGGTCTCTCCTTAAGCTTTTAAAGAAGAGTGCGAAGACTCTTACTTGGCTTTCTAACCATCTTAGTATGTCGAAAACTGCCGTTGTGGCTATCGCCGACAAATTGACCGTTAGGGGCTACGATATTAGATTTAAGGATGATTATAGCGGAGAACGCACAGTTTTTATTAAGACAGATGAGAACCTGCATACGGATTCGATTAAGATTACTGAAGTCTCGAGAAAGGTCAAGATCGCTTTCATCTCTGAAGTTCGAATGGGAACTTATCAGGCGCAGATCTCGATGCTCCATTGGCTTTATAAGGAAGTTTTCGAGCGAGAGAATGTCAATTTTGTTGTGGTGGTTGGTGGGCTGGTTGTTGGTAAGCCAATTCCCACTATTAGACCTGATGTTTTGATTAGCAATCCTGATGAGCTGGTTAGTTATGTTGTAGATAATTTTCCTAATTCTACCAAGTTTAAAACCTATATAGTTGGTGGTCGACGAGAGCTTTCTATGCGTGGTGGCGAAGGTTATGACGTTATTAAGGCAATCTGTTCAGCCAGAGAAGATTTGGCTGCGGCTGGAGAGCTTGAGCGTACCTTTGATGTGCGTGGCGTCAAGATTCGTGTCATGTCGATTTGGGATGACAATAGTCCCAAGGTTCTTTCTTACGGTGTTGAGAAGATCACCCTTCAGATGAATCCTGCTCCGGATATTGCGGTTTTTGGTGGCAATCATGAGCGCATGGAAATTCCGGCTTATGGTAAGGGTCCGACATTGGCCATAACTGTACCATCTCTTCATACTCAGATGCGACGTCAGGCCAGAAAGGGCATTACTCCTAGGCTTGGTTGTACAATCGTGGAACTTTCTTTTGAGGACGGTATAGAAGAGCGAAAAATTAATATGGCTAAGGATGTTAACATTCACCATATCAATCTTGATGACTATGCGATCTGTAATGACTGGGCTAAGGGTATTGATGATGTCGATCTTTCGAATATTACCAATGGTGGTCGTTTGGTTATGGGGTGGCTTTTGGCTGAAGGTGCTATCTCTGGAGGTGAACTTTCTAGGCGTCTCGCTCTTCATGGTGTTTCGAAGAGTAAACTTGAGGTTAAGGAACTCATAAAGCGGCTTTATGTCGCTGGCGCTAATATCCAGTACCAGAGAGATGAGAAACGCTATAGGATTACCCATGAACCTAAGGATCGATTCAGGCCGACATCTATCAAGTACGAAGATCTGTTTTCTTCTTTGACCAAGGGCGCTTCACTTGCTTGTACTCACCTGAATAGCATTCAAGAGATGCCAGAAGTTTTGAAAGTTGCTTTTGAGGAGGCCACTAGAGATGGCGTCCGAGCTTTCTATCATGCCGGTGATGTTACTGATGGGGCAGGGAGCTGTGGTTATCGTGGGCATGATAAGGACGTGAAATATGTAGGCGTTGATCAGGCGGCTGATCATTGTATCTCTGTCTACCCCAAACCGAGCGGCAGGATTGTTGCGACAGAAGAGAGACCCCTGTCTCGGTTTGCGCAGGAGTTTGATGAGAAGGGCAGACTTTATTATAAATGCTCGGTTGTTAAGGATGGGAGCCATCTTGTGCAGGCATTTATTATTGATGGTAATCACGATGCCTGGAGTCGGACAGCTTTTGGATATTCTCCAGTCAGAAATATGGCCATGAGAATGCAGGAACAGCTCGTCTTTCTTGGTGCAGTGGATGGTTCAATTACCGAAGATGGGTCCGTCGAATTCGATGGAGTTTTTAATAGGTTGATTCATGGTGGCGGTGGTCTCGGCAGTTTGTCTGGGAAGGCACAGAAATTCTTAGCGGCTCACAGAGATGAAGGTCTAGGCAAGGGATTTCCTAATGTTCTGCATATCGGCAATTGGCACACGGCTTTCATGTTGTTTCAGAATGAACTAGTAATTCTTGACGCTTGCTTCAAGTATAAGGATGCCTTTCATGCTAGATTGGCGCTGGTTTCTAAGGTCGGTCTTCATGTCTACGAACTGTTTGGTGATAAAGCTAGGAAGAATATTACCAGAGTGATTTCTAACTTTAGAAATTATCGTCCCTTGGCACATGAGTTGATGAATAAAACAGTTAAGTAGTTTAGTGCCCTCGGTTCAATTGACACCGGGGGTTTTTTCATTATACTAATCTGTACCGAAGAAAATAGGCAAAGCCTAAATACACCAGTTGGTGCACAGGCCGAGTAAGTCCTATTGAGGGTCGATTAAGGTTTAATAAACCATTGCCCTGCTTCAAAGCGGGGCCATTTTATTATATATGCCGTTAAAAAAAGAAGAGAAGTTCGTAATATCAAAGTCTCTCGTAGAGAAGATTGGTTCTTCAGATTCGATCGTCTTTATTAAGTTTGGCAAGTTGACAGTTGCTGACTCCAACGATATGAGGAAAGACCTTAGAGATAAAGGGATTGGCTACGTTGTTTCAAAGAAGACTCTTTTAAAGAGAGCTTTAACTGAGAACAAGATTATCGGAGAGTTGCCAGTGTTAGAAGGACAGATCTCTATAGCTTATGGTAAGGATTTGATTTTGCCGGCCAAAACCATCGCAGAATTTCAGGCTAAGCTTAAAGATAAACTTTCTATAGTTGGGGGGATTCTATCTCATAAATATATGAGCGCTAGCGAGATGATTGCTCTTTCCAAGATACCTTCACGAGAGGTTTTGTTGAGTCAGTTGCTAAACATCATGAACGCGCCAATTCGCGGGTTCGTCATGTCTCTTGATCAGATTGCGAAGAATAGGGGGTAGTTCGATCTTTAAAGTTTTTATACTCGGGCATATCCTTTTCAGACTACGCATTGAAATTTTCTAGCGAAAATTTCTTGCTCTTCTCGCCTTGCCATCCCGATATACATCGGGAACCATGCTGGCTCGGCTCCGAAAGGGTCTTCAAAGAATAAGCCGCTCGTCTAAAAACTTAATTTTATCCACTTAATTCAAAAAATATGGAAAATAAAGATGTTGTGATTCCGGAAAAATTTAAGGATCTGGTTTCTAAGATAGAGACCATGAGTGTTATTGAACTTTCAGAGTTGGTTCATTTGTTGGAGGAGAAGTTCGGTGTTACTGCACAGGCATCGATCGCGGCTGTCGGCCCTACCTCTGCCACCGTTGCCGAGGAGAAGTCTTCATTTAATGTTGAATTAACCTCTTTCGGTGAACAAAAAATTCAGGTCATAAAGGTTGTTAAGGAAGTGTTGGGCTTGGGTTTGAAGGAGGCTAAGGATATAGTTGATAAAGCACCTACTATGATCAAGGAGGCCATGGATAAGGCCCCTGCCGAAGCATTAAAGAAGTCAATCGAAGATGCCGGTGGTAAGGTTACACTGAAGTAAGTATAAGGGATAATTGTAGGGTGAGAGTGTAACTATAAAAAAAACGTTCTGGCCAAAATCAGGACGTTTTTTTTGTTAAAAGTCAAAGGTAAGCTTGTAATGAGAAAATCCTTGTTGGTGATTATCTCATCTGATAAAATCTAAACAAAAGACAAAAGATGGAAATTTTATCTAAATTATTTGGCAGTTCTGACCGTGTTAAGGTTATGAGGCTTTTTATACTTAACTCAGAAATTCAGCTCACACTTAGGGAGATTCTGGAAAGGAGTAAAATTTCTCAATTATCTGGCAAGAGAGAGCTGGACACACTTAGAGAGGTAGGTTTAGTTAAGCAAAAAACATTACGTATTGCAGGCAGTAGGGGGAGGAAAATAACCATTAGTGTCTGGTCTTTAAATAAGCCGTTTCCTTTTCTGGGTCCTCTTAAGCAACTTTTGTTTAACGCCGAGCTTTTCAAAAAAGAGGAGATAATTAGGAAGCTACGAGGGACAGGTAGAATTAAGGTTATTATTACTGCCGGGATTTTTATAAACGACGAAGATAGTCGGGCTGATCTTTTAATAGTCGGTGATGAATTAAGAAAGGGCGCTATAGATAAAATTATTAAATCTATGGAGGCTGAGATTGGCAGGGAACTTTCTTATGGGGTTTTTGAGACAGAAGATTTTAGATATAGGGTTAGTGTTTGTGATAAGTTCGTGAGAGATGTTCTGGATTATTCACATAAAAAGATTCTCAATAAGCTAGAGGATGCCTTTTAGGTGATAAATTAAAAGAGGAGCACCGGATTAAACCATGCTCCTCGCTCGCCACATCATACGAACCCTAACACCTCTTTTGTAGCCTATATCTTTCCCATTTTTTCTTGATATCTCCCTAACGGCAGTTTTTATAGTCTGGTCTGTAAGTACGGATCGTATTTTTTTAAATCTAAAAATAGAACGGTTACTCTGATACCAGACGACATTATCTTTATCGATTAGAATGCAGATTTTATGTGGGAATTCTCCGCTTTCTCGTTCGTATTGATCCTCAATGATTACATAAATGATGACGATGAGATCAGAAGCTAGGGCAATCTCTTTCATTAGTTTGGCCCAGGCCACACAATTTCCACGACCCGTCTTTTTAAGTCGTGTAAGTACTGGCTGGGAGAATTCATACCAATCCTTATCACCGGCAATTTTTTTTAGTTCCCTTACTTTCTTTTTAAATTCTAGAACCCATAATGGGGTATCTTGCATCACCCAAGCTCTCCTTTTTTAGGGTTAGGTTGTGAAGATCACAAATCCATTTATATTATAACCCATGGTGTGGTAGAATAGAAGTACGCAATACAATGAAGTTTTTAGATAAAGATTTTTTTAAGTTTACATTTCAGTTTTTGCTAATAATCTGTTTTGGGGTCATTATGATCTCATATATTTCGAGCTTAAATTTTAAGGGAGATGTTACCGCCAGGGTAGTAGAAGGATAGTCTTGCCTTGGTTAACACTATGTTATATACTTTGCTTACTTAATCGCGGAGTGGAGGAGCAGTACCTCACGAGGCTCATAACCTTGGGACGCCCGTGCAATTCGGGCCTCCGCAACATGAAAAAAGAGCGCCAGTAAAGAGCGCCAGTGAGGATAAAAAACACGCCCTGTGGCGTGTTTTGTTTGATCATTAAGACTTCCCTTTATTATTCCAATAATCCCTAATCTTGTTATATGCCTTGGTTATCTCTCCCATAGTCTCATCCGCGTGTTTCTTGTCTTTAGGGTCGGGAAATCTGTCTGGATGATTCTTAATCATTAGCTCTTTTAGTTTTACCACTACAAGTTCGAGACTATCACCGAGCTTAAGTCCAAGAACCTTATAGCTTGGCATAAGTTTGGCTAATTCAGAATCGACTAGTGGCCTCCTCCACCTGATTTCATCTTTGAGTTTCCGCAACTCCTCGTCGAGGTTTATCTCCTCTGGGTTCTCGTCTTCTTTGAGCAGACTTGATTCTCGAATTGTTTTTTTGGTCGAATTCCAGTAAGATTTGGCAATTAACCTTATTCTATTAAAGATCTGCCCCATAATTTCCACCTTCCTTTCTAATCATACTCTACATTTCTAATTAAGAAAGTCAAAAAACCAGTTGTTTTTATTGTGGTTAAATCTTAAGCAGTTGATCGATCCTGTTTTTTATACCCTCGAAGCTCAAGTCTCTTTGTTCTATCCCATTAATATATAGGGTTGGAGTGTGGTCAACCGAAAGAGTTTGTCCATCAAGAGCGTCGGCTTGTATGGTGGCGACAAACTTGTGGCTTGTTAAGTCTTGGGTAAATTGAGCAATATCTAGCTTAAGGTCTGCTGCGTACTTTAAGAATTCTGGGATTGGGTCACTATTCTCGCTCCACCTTGTTTGGTTTTCATAAAGGATTGCTTCCATCTCGAAATATCTATTTTGAGCACCAGCCGCTTCGGCTGCTTCGGCTGCAGGCACAGCATTTTTATGTTGAGAAAGTGGAAAATTTCTGAAGACGAAGTTGAAGTCTGGGTTATTTTTGTACAGCTCGACAATTTTCTTCATTTCTGTATGAAGGTTGGCACAGGCCGGGCATTGGTAGTCACCAAATTCTACTATTGTAACCTTCGCCTTATTTTTACCGGTCATGTGGCTTTTTTCGCGAACCAGAAGTGTTTGATTTTTTACTTGGGTCGGTTCATTTAAGCCAACACCTTTCCAAAATAGAAATACGATAATAATAAAAAAAACTAAACAGATAGCGCCAACAATTTTGTTTTCGTTACTCATTTTTTGTAGTTTTACTATAATAAAACATTAATAAAGTGATCATGGTAAAAGAGAAAAAAGAGAGGAGTGGGATATTGATGAAACCAAACCACTCGATAAGTCGAGTTGTGCAGGAGACACCATTACTGCAGGGTGCCAGAGTTTCAGGGATTATTTTTACATATAGTAGGTAGTGATAAAGGGCAATTGTCATTCCAGTAATTGAAAGTGGCAGAACATATCTGTAAACTTTTTTATCTATATTTATTATTCCGATTGGAATGATAATAACCAGGGGGTACATTGAGATTCGTTGATACCAGCAGAGTACACAGGGTGTCAACTTAAGTATCTCACTGAAGTATAAACTTCCCAGCATTGCAGATATAGATATGATCCAAGCGATATATAGTGGATGAGTCCCTCTAAGTTCCTTCATGATTTTATAATATCACATTTATCGCCTAAGGCGTTTTTTATTTTGCGCGGCCTATGGGACTTGAACCCACGACCTCTCCCGTGACAGGGGAGCGCTCTAACCAGCTGAGCTAAGGCCGCAAATTGCTGGATTATAATAACAAAATAGCACCGAAAACTCAAGGACTCTCACTTTGATGCGTACCCCTTTTAGTAGACACTTTTGAAACCCCCTACCTGCCCCCTAGGATTTCGCCAAAAGATGATTTCTGTATTCTACAGGAGCCATCCTGTTTCTTGTCCACTGCTTTCTTTCGTGATTGTAGTATCTCATA
>CAZXEK010000002.1:0-10005 GCA_964639675.1 uncultured Candidatus Saccharibacteria bacterium | reverse complement strand
CCTCTCCTGCACTGGCAGAATCTTCTGTATAATCTGTGTTGCTTTTAGCTCCTTTATCTGACGGGTGATCTCTTTACTGAATTCATCTCTCAGAGAATCTACAGAGTCTTTTGTGTCCTGATTTAATTCGTTCTTAAGATAGACCAGATCTTCTTTCGTAAGATTATTATTGGGTGCTAATGCAGCAGATACAGGCTGAGGATCTGACACCTTCTTACTATTCGATGTTACCGCTGCAACCAAAAGATCTTTTACAGAACTAAATGTCAAACTAAAAAAAGAGTAAATATTAGTAAAAAATCCGCTCTCCGAAGTAGGATCGTCTGCCGCAAAACTGTAATTAGAAACTGAAAAAGAACTAACAACTATAAGCAAAATAAAAAGAATTTTCCTTCCCCTGAATACCATAACTTATTATTATACTATCATACTATAACAGACCCTACCAAGATAGCGATTATTTATGTGAGTACTGTGGATAACCCATATATGTTCGAAGTGAGTCTTCGGACATTAAACTTAATCTAGAAGAATATTATTTAAATATGACTCATCCCCTTCCTTAAGCCATTGAATAATGTCACGGCGGTAATCATCCGGTGATCCAAAGGTGTGATTTATAAACTTAAGGTCAATCAACGAAGGAAAATTTTTCTTCCCGCAATAATCTTGAAAACTACTCCAACGGTAGGAATCCAGAAACTTAAGTGCTTCCATCTGACTACCCCCCAAAGAAAGAGAAACTGGATTAAGATGAATATAATGTGGGAGATACAAAAGATACTCCTCCCGATCTACATACTTAAACTTATAAACACCTTGGAAAAGCGAGCCGACCCTTTCTGTTTTTATATTAAAAGCATTTGTATAACCTGTCCCTAATTTACGCATAAAATTAGGGATTCCATTCTCAACCCTTTGCCTCAGCATCAAATGAAAATGATTCGGCATGAGGCACCAGGCGAGTATGTCAACGAGCTTGTCCCTGCCTTCTTGTTTTTTTAATGTACGAAGACTCACTTCATACATATTACCTGCCAGACCGTTAGACGAAAGACTACGTTCGGAATTATTTGCAGATCTTTTGTCATTAAATTCCCAGAGGTCATGCACAAAACGAATGCGATCATGGTCATCTTCAAAGATAGTACGTTTGTCTACGCCACGATTATAAATATGATAAATTTCGCCCGTTATGGGTTTCTCTCTTTCCATTCGAGTCATTATATAGAAAGTGAGTCTTCGTGTATACACTTGTCTTGTCCAACAAATTGCTACACCCAAGAAGAGGATTTATGAGTTAACAAAAGCATATCGGACCACGCGACCGATAGATATATTGCGACAACCGCTACTTGTGGCCTATAGCGCACTTCCTGCCTCCCTCCTTTATATGTTCGAAGACTCACTTCGAACATATACTTCGAACATATAAAGGAGGGAGATCATATCGAGATATTTATTTACCTATATTGTAGAGACGCAACACTTCAGCCGCGGTGAGTGCGCGGTTGTAGACGCGGACCTCATCAAGAGGACCTTTCCAAAATGAACTGTCTACGATATTTCTCCCTATGTAGGCAGAAAAACTTCCAGAAATCATGTTGTTGAGTGTATTCGCTATTGCCTGAAACAAAACCCCGTCACGATAGAAACTTGCGCCACTTGTCGTAATACTTACAGCGTAATGATGAAAACCAGATATATAATATCCGGCACTAGTAATTAAATCCACGTACGCGTTGCTCGTATTAAAGTAAGAAAGATGGCCACTTGTTGTATTGAAGTTCCTACCAAAACGGTATTGAGGACGATTACTACTATCGCCCACCTTAAGAAAAATACTGTTGTATGTATCAGTCATTGAACTATCGAAAAGTGCCCACGCGCTGATGGAGAAGGGTGCATTTTGAATGTTTAAACTCGAACTTACTCCTAAATCCACGTAATCATTCACACCGTCAAACTTGAGCGCCTGGCCGACCTTACCTTTTGTTACAGTTGGCCCATTGGTAAGCGTGCCGTTATTCCCCTGTCCGGACCGATCAAGAGCGGTCGTGCCAAAGATGTCGGGGCCGTTGAAGGATTGCATGAGGACCAGACCGGAGGAAAGCGAACCGGTAAGCGAATTTTGCGGAGCGTTGGTCAATGCCGCGCCACGACTTTGGTAAAGCGAAGTCACCTCAGCGGATGTGAGCGCGCGGTTGTAGATACGGGCTTCATCGATTTGACCATTAAAATTGTTTGCATTTTCTCCTTGTGTCATTCTGCCAATAGCAATACCTGAAAGAGATGTGTAGCTCCCTACACTATTTCCCATATCTACTCCGTCATAATAAGCGCGGAGGGCTGTGCCATCATCAACGATGGCCAGAAAATGCCAACTATTAGCAACGACATTTGTGGTAGATGTAAAAATAACTGCACCAGATTTAAGGATATCCAACTTTCCTGATGATGCACCCGAACCATATCGAACTTCATTAAAACCATTCTGACCCCAAATGGGATTAAAATTATTTGTAGCTCCAGTAAGATTGTACCAACCTACCAGTGTTGAGCGCGCTCCCAATGTAATCGCAGGCGAAATAGTAACCGAAGCAGTACTTCCGCTAAAATTTCCTGCTTTGCTAAATTTGCCTTTTACTGTCGTTGCTCCCCCGACCGCGGTCGCATCATTACGCAGTGCGCTCGCATCGCGCACCTCGCGCGCTGTACCATTCCACGATGGTTCATCCATGCGATAGTAACCAACGAGGCCATCTTTGGAACCGGATTTAGATGCGGGAGCCGGATTGCCAAGCTGATACAATCTTTTCACTTCAGCCGCGGTGAGTGCGCGGTTGTAAAGGCGAACATCATCTAGTGAGCCTTCTAATTCTCCTCCTTGACAGTTGGCGATTCCGTTATCTATATCACCCAGTATTGTCGGCTTCGTTGAATCTGACTGCCGAGTACCCGTGAATGTTACATTTGTACCGGGGGATGCGTCCACAAAGGCAGTCATTGTTGTCCCGGACACTCTCGCAACAACATGGTGCCATTGGTTATCTAGTGCGAGAGTTTTTGTAGCCTTGAAGTTAGTCGATCCGTTACCTAGAATAAATCGCAGTCCTCCACCACTAGGTAATATATCCATATTGTAAATCGCGTTAGAGTCAGCGCATACAATATACTTTGAAATAATGGTTACATACCCATCCGAATCATTACTTCGTACCCACGCAGAGATGGTCATATCACCCGTTGTGTTTAATGAAGAATCTGTCCCGACATTTACAAAATTATTAAGTGTAGTAGAGTTTCTATCATCAAAAAAGAGCGCCTGGCCGACCTTACCTTTTGTTACAGTTGGCCCATTGGTAAGCGTGCCGTTATTCCCCTGTCCGGAGCGATCAAGAGCGGTCGTGCCAAAGATGTCGGGGCCGTTGAAGGATTGCATCAAAACGAGTCCGGAGTTGAGTCCACCGGTAAGCGAATTTTGCGGAGCGTTGATCACTGCCGCGTGAACCGGCGAAACTGGCATAAGTAAAAATAATAGATGACAGGCTACATAAATACCTTGCTTTATCCTATTTATATGTTCACTGTTCTGCACTAATTTTTTTAACATTACATAATTAAGATCTGCTTCCAAGGATTTTAGCTCACGGAATTGTAGTTATTGATGTCTCTGTTGTTGTCGAGATGGATCCCGCTGTGATCTCTGAAGTTGTGGTTGCTACAGATGTTGTAGATGTAGCTAACTCTGTGCTCTGTGTGGTTGGAAGAATGGCAGCAGGCGTCGATTGACTTGTAGAATTAGCGACGCTATCTAACGCTGGGGTTGAGGAAGAGGTCGAAACTATCGAAGTCTGAGCAGATGTGGCTACACCCTCTCCGCACTTACCCTGGCTAATCCTAACCGCACCCAGAAGTACATCGTCAACGGTCAGACATCCTGCCTTGCCAAGCTTATCAAAGACAGTGATAGCGGTCGGCGTCGTCTCATCACCAACCTGCAAACCTTTCCTAACATACAAGATATTCGCCGTAAACTTATCGGCAACAATTTCCTTAAAGTAGGCAATCCCCTGCTCGATCTTAACGCCAAGTGAAGCTAAGTAATCAACCACCGCCTGAACGTTATTTCCACCAATAGACAAGCTCTGGGTAGTTGAGGCGACAGCCGCTTGAAGTGCCTCAATGTCGAGGGCCATTTTGTCAGTAGTAGAAGCAAGTTCTTGAATGCCCTTCAAAAGAATAGCCGTTAAATTCTCGTACTTTACACCATTGGGTTTACCATCTTGATCATATATTACAAGTCGAGAATCAATAGCAGATACGTCTTCAGCAATAAGACCAACATTCTCTTGGTTGTTGGAATTGTTTATATAAGATACTGGCTTGAAAGCTCGCAAGCTATCCAACCAAGAACCGAGTGGTTTGATGTCATGTTTATACCTGCGAGAAGAGACTGCACAGGTTGTCGCTCCTGTGTTCGTAACTATTTCTTTCGTTGTAGCATTTATACACAATGAATCACCTGTTGCTGACGAAAGACCATTTACTGCCATCGTACCAACCACCGATAATGTCCTCCACGGAGTAGTAGTGCCGATGCCGACATTACCAGAAGTGTCAACTGTCATTGAAGTCGCGGAGCTAGTCAATGTATTCCTACGAAAATAAGTGGCACCAGAGGTCATTGCATCAATATAGATATCATTACCTGAGCTACTTAGAGAGCCCTTCATTGTTCCGAACCTAATATCACCATTGACCTCTAACTGTGCTGTAGGTGTACTTGTAGCTATCCCTACTCTTCCCCCGTTAGTCACCACAAAGTTTGTGGCAGTAGATGAACCGATAGCGAAGGCAGGGCCTGTGATGCCGTTCGGGTTGATAGAGAGTTGGCCCCATGGAGAGGTGGTGCCGATGCCGAGGTTTCCAGAATTAAGGACAGTTAGCATTGAGACACTGTTACTCTGGACACTTAGAAGGCCCCCGGCCCCAAGTTGATTCAATGTCAGTAGTGTCTGTGACGATGAAGTTGCTACTGTACTTGTGGCATCTGTCCTAACAAATGCCGTAGAATCTAGCCCATCTAAAACATCGGAATCAAAAGCGTGTGGAACTGTCCCAAGGGTCTTCCGAGGAGTCATTTCACCATCAAAGGTTGGGCTAACGGTGTTAGTGGTACCTCCGATGTTTATTGATAAGTAAAGGGGCTGATTAAAGTCGACAGAGGTCAGTGTTGTTGATGTCGCCCCAAGTAAAACCGAAAATAACCCGCCAGCTACGGCTACTCGATCATTTTGAATTAATGTATTAGTCCATACAGCACTACCACTGGTTAAGGTGTTATACAACTTAAACTGCATATTGTAACTACCATCGGCGACAGTCGCTCCTGTTGAATCAGTAAGTTTACCTTGATAATTTATCTGCTTGGTAAAACTCGAGACGTTGGCATAAGAGAATGTTGGCAATAAAAAAAACGCCAATATAAGCAAAAACTTACCTAGTGATGAAGAGGGTAAACTAAAACATTTCATTTTATTCTTTAATATTAACACAATCAAGATATTCTAAGACAGTGGATATCTTTATTTTGTACCCATGTTCGAAGGTACCTATGTTCGAAGTGAGTCTTCGAACATATGGAATCTATAGCGGGAGGACAGTGAGGGTAATCGTGGCTCCATAGCTCCCCGCAATCTTATGGATTAAACTACCAGCTCCGGCACGAAATTTAATGGTAGTAAGAGTGCCCGTCGTGTGATTAGGGGAAGACCTTATGGCTACAATCTTATTACTAGTAGTTACCGAATCCCAACATTTATTGGCTGTATCGCTAGAACCAGTATTGCAAGATGCCGTTCCATCATCCTTATACAAAGACCTAATATCAGCCCCCTCGGGACTAAAACCAAAAAAATCGGTAGCAGCCCCTTCGGCAAAAGTGTAGTCCGGAACCCCAGCCACCTGAGTTGTATAATTGGCAAAACTATCTGTAGCAGATTTAAGAGCGGGCGCAGTGCTGGCCTTAATCGACAAGCTATACCCACCAGAACTGTCAGTCGTAACCATCCAAGAGGCTGAGCCATTCCCCACCCCGCCACCCGAAGTATAGATCGCCGGACTCATAGAGACATTGGATGGAGCAGATACGGCTAAGTAAGCCGTCGCCATCTGTAAGTGTCCAGACCTTATAGAATAGGAACTACTCGTACTTGTCTCCGAACTCAACCCCGACAAACTACTCTGCAAGCTATAACTGGTCGAAGTAGAAAGTAGCCCGCCAGAAGAGAGAGCGTCTTCAGCTATCCTGTAATTACTACTGCTAGCTACATAGTTATCTAGCGCCAGAACAACTTTTGTATATAAAAAAGATGAGAACAATAAACTTACTAAGATTAAATATAAAATTCGGGGGTATCTACTAAACATGCAATCTAGATTTATATTTATATAAATAAAACCCAATAATTAGAACCACAAAAAGATAAAACAATCTCTCTGGCTTGGTAGAAAAAAAGTTGATCTTAAAATTCAAGTAGTTCTCGTCCACAATATCTTGATATCCCCTATTTAATAATAGATGAGCTGTGTATTTCCCGCTTCGAAAATGCCCCAGTGTGACAATCCTAGCCCGAGATGATCGTGGTAAAACAAACCACGGATCTATCTCTATACTACGAACCAATCTCCCGGAATAAAAATCATAGATATTAATTATACCGTAAGGATTAAGATAGATATCCCCATCATTTTCAAAAGTGATCTCAACCTTATTTTCTAGAGGATTTTTGTTGGGATAAAAATATAAGTCCTTGAGTAGACCAGATTCCTTTGTGGGACCCAAAATCTTCACAAAAAAAAGTGACCCGAGTCGCGTTATAATCTTGGCAGCACCTGGTTCATTTTTAGAAGGCGTAGCTGAGACCAAAACTGCAGCATATAAACCCCCCGGGCCAACATCTTTAGGCAGATTGATCTTCACCGGCACTCGCGCCTGACCACCATTGGGCAAAACAAAACTGGAAGAATCGAGACTTATATACCTTCCAAGAGAACTATTCAAACCATCTACAGACTTACCTAAGGTCACCCCGCCTTCAAAATCGGCTGACTGCGAAAAGTCCTCAACACTGAGATTAAACTTCGCTTCCTGACCAATTCTATTAGTGATATTGAGATATTGGGTGACCTCACTACCCGCCTTCAAAGATAGTTCAACCTTTGCTGGACTCAAAAAAACATCGGCAAAAAGAGTAGCTGGTACAAGCCACAACATTATTACCATTAAAAAACTAGGCCTTACCAACATAATCTTCTGATCCACCAGGTACAATAATATCAAGTGGAACTATGCCCTTCTTAAGATCCATGATCTCAGATTTATATATAGACTTATAAGAAGCATCCGGTTGCTTGGCATCAACGGTTAGATAATATTTGCCCACACCAACAAGAAGATAGAATCTACCCAGCTGATCACTGACAACAGACTTAACTTGATTGCCTGTCTCGGGAGAAAATAGTTTTATTATAGAGTAGGGTATCGGCTCATTATTCTTAGCATATTTTAATGTAACGGCCGTACGTTTATATATAAAAAACTTCTGATAAATAATAACCCCCAGATATAAAACTAAAAAGGTGTAATTAAAGTAGTTACCATCAAAAACCGCCGCCAGAAGTGAGCCGAAGAAACCAAAATTGTAGATGTAGTCAAAGGCCTTCCTCAACTTCTTCTCCTTTTCAGAGTAGAGTCGGAATAGATTCTGCTTATTTTTCTCAAACTCGTTCCAATCAAAATTTACAGGGTCAAGAGGGATATTTCGAACCACCACCTCACCCTCTTTATTTTCAACCGGATCACCATGATATAGACCTTCATACACTTCATCTCGCTCTTTTCCAACAAGTTTCTTAGAAGGAAAGGCATAGTTGGTCTTAGAGGCATCCATTGTATATTTACCAGCCGGCACGAAAAAGCCAAACCGCCCATCAAGATCAGTTATGGCGTCTGAGATCTCATCACCAGCTTGGTTCTTTATAACCACATATGCCGGATCTAGAGGCCTCTTTGTCACCGAGTCATAGGCTGTCCCCCAAGGCTTACGCTTCTTCCTAAAGAAACCCGCTAGTAGACCAAAACCCTTTAAAATTATAAGGTATACGTCAGAAAAAGAGGTGACGGTGACTGTCGAGAGTAAAACCTGAGACCCCACAGCGACACCGCCAGAGATCGCTCCAAGCGGCTGTACCAACTTAGCGGTGACTCTACCAGCAGGGCTCTGGACTATCTCCTCGGTATTTTTAGCAATAATCTTGGAAACTCTAGCAACTTCCCTAGCCACCACCTTACTACTTTCCACAACAGCTTGAGCCACCTTAGTTAAGCTTTCTCCCAGAACAGTTATGTTTTGGGTAAAACTAGCAATGATCCCACTGCCCCCTCCACCACCAGAACTTTCGCCACCCGTTTCAGAGCCAGAACTGACCCCTGAACCACTAGTGCCGACCTCCGGAGTTCCTGCTCCAGGTCCAGCCGGAGATTCTACTGTTGGTGTGGGGACAGGTGTAGGTGCTGGTGTCGGAGTTGGTGTTGGAGTAGGTGGAGGAGAAACCGTCTTTATGGCCGGTGTCGGTGTTGGCGCTGGTGGCACTGATACAACGACCGAGGCAGCACCTGACCCTCCTCCCCCACCACCACTGGAACTATTATCAATAACCTCCTGAGTTATGGTCAGACTCGTCTCAGCCGCACTAGTCACATTGTAAAAAAATGGTAAGACGAAAACTAACGAAATAAGAAAAAAAGTTAGCTTAAATAAAAAGCCATGCCAACGCATGTAATAAGAATAACACGAAATTTCTAATTACAAAATGTTCGAAGAAAATGTTCGAAGACTCACTTCGTACATTAGTTTTCGAATGTTAAGACTTTTTTATTGGTAGTCCTATATACCTCAGTAACGCCTCTGCGTCCTTACTATTACTGGCAGTAGTGTTGATGGTTATAGCCATGCCAAATACATCTTTTAAATCCTCATCCGAGGCTTCTGGAAAAACAGTGTGATCCTTAAGACCTATGGTGTAGTTGCCCATTTTATCAATCGACTTCAACTCTAGGCCTCTAAAATCCCTTATTCTAGGAATTGCAACGTTTACCAATTTGTCTAAAAATCCATACATTCGGTCGCCTCTTAAAGTAGTCACGAAACCAACTGGGTCACCCTCACGAACCTTAAATGAAGCTATAGACTTCTTCGCGGCCCTAATCGAGGGCTTCTGGCCAGTTATTTTCATTAGCCTATCTTTAATCAGATCGTTCTTTTTTTTATCTTTTAAAGAGCCCGTTCCAACACTAACGATAACCTTGACCAACCTAGGTAAAGCCATTACATTATCAACACCTAGTTGATTCTTAAAAACTCCAATATCTTTTGTTAATTTTTCTTTTGTTAATGCCATCAACTTATACTTATGCTAAAACTCAGAATCGCACCTAACGCAAATGCGAAGCTTTTTACCATTAACAATCTTAGCCCTAACTCTAGAGCCACGATTGCACTTAGAACAGAATAGAGCAAGATTAGAAGCATCCACAGGCATCGCTACTGACACAATCTGACCCTTACCACCCTCCTTCTTCTTTTTTTGATGCCTCTTAACCATATTAACTGCCTCAACTAAAACCTTCCCAGTTTTTGGAAAAGCCCTCAAAACCTTAGACTTTTTATTCCTATCCTTTCCAGCTAATACTATTACATTATCCCCCTTCTTTATTATCATCTTTTTATTTTCCTAATAGTTATACCCCACCCTTATATTTATCGTTATATAATCTCCGGTGCTAAAGATACAATCTTCTGGTATCCCAAATCGGCAATCTCACGAGGAATTGGACCAAAAACTCTAGCCCCAAGAGGTTCTTTCTTGTTGCGATCTATAATGACCACTGCGTTATCGTCAAATCGAACGTATGTCCCATCCTTCCTTCTAAAAGGTGCC
>CAZXEK010000001.1:0-4153 GCA_964639675.1 uncultured Candidatus Saccharibacteria bacterium | reverse complement strand
AGCAACAGATACATAAGAATTCGATCCATTAAAGCCTAGCCCCTGGCCTAGCTTGCCGATAACGCGTGTTGGCCCATTGGTAAGCGTGCCAGTGTTGGCATTACCGGAGCGATCGGTGGCCGAAGTGCCGGAGATATCTTTACCATCAAATGTCCAGTAGCCGACGAGGCCTGCGTTGATGGGTTTGCCGAGGGATGTGGGAGAGGCGTTTTGAACCACAGGAGTCTTACTTTTATAGAGCGTAGATACCTCATTTGCCGTCAACGCGCGGTTGTAGATACGCACGTCGTCGATAACGGCATTAGTGAAAAATGTCTGACTGCTTTGATTGCGTGCTCCTATTCTTAATACCTGCAAAGAAGGATCTTGAGCTGTGTGGGCAGCAGTAGAATCTGTGGATATAAGCACTCCGTCCTTAAATCCACGATAAGCACCCGCATCCTTGTCCCATAGAAGGACGAGGTGTGTCCAAGTACCCACCTGAAAACTAGGGTTAAACCCGGCCATATCATCCCTTCCATCAGTAAAACGTATCCCAAAAACAACTGTATTGTTGCTTAACTTAGTAAAAAACCATCCCGAATCAGTTGGTGCGCCCTGACCTGTAAGTTTTTGTATAATGTTTTGCTCTCCTGACAAACTATTAAATTTAACCCAAAGGGCTATAGACATACTGCCAGTAACTTTCAAGTTAGCTGAATCGGGGGCAGTGACTTCATCATCCACCCCATCAAAGTTAAGCGCCTGGGCATTTTTGCCTGCGGCAACACGGGTGGGACCATTTGTGAGAGTGCCATTATTCTTCGACGTAGATCTGTCAATCGCCGTAGTACCAGAAATATCTTTGTCATCAAATGTCCAGTAGCCGACGAGGCCATTGGTAGAAGCGGTCTTTTGCGTGACGGAGGCGTGAGCGGGAGGTGCAAGAGTCAAGGCAAAGAGCGTAAAAGAATAGCAAATAACGAGGAGTAGATTTGTTTTGCAATTCGAGTTGTTATTTTTCATGCTGAGTTTATTATATAATTTATAATTTATAATTTTCACTGAGTATTTACATAATAACTTCTACATGGGCTTGGGCTTGACTAACAAGTTGATATAGATATAATTAAAACAATCACCAACGGAAAAGACAACCCTACGAGGTTCCGTCCTCGTGGGGTCTTTTCTTTTTATATGCTAACTTGCTTTCCAATTCATTCATAAATCGTAAGAAGGGGCGGCAAATCCTCAACCTAAGTAGCGCGGAAAACTTCTTCCTATTCGGCACAATTATTGCCAACAATTTACCTTTCTCGGAAAGGTGCCTAGCAAGGCAGTAGAAATCCCCGTCTCCCGTAATTATTATCGCCTTATTATAATTCTCATATTCTATCATAGTTTGCAAAACAAGTTCAGCATCACAGTTCCCCTTTGTTGTTCCATCCTTATATTTCAGGGTTGGTTTAAAAATACAAATAAACCCCGCCTGCTGTAGATTGGAATAGAGATCGTTGTTCCCCTCAACATATCCAACAAACAAAAAAGCTTTTTCTACGTGATACTTTTCACGCAGATAAACCCGAAAGCGGCGGAAGTCCAGCTTCCACCCAAGCTCCCGAATCCCAAGATTCAGATTCTGACTGTCTATAAAAGCGTAATTATTTTCTCGATTCTTCATCTTGGTTGTTTTCCCACCCAACTCATATTCCCCGCATTGCTAGATCTCTATCGACATGGGTTTATTATACCACCCCACCCTCAATACCAAGCTTCTGCTATACACAGATTGACAAACTTTAATCATTTTCTAGCAGTAATAAACTCAAAAGCCGTTTCTCTAGAGACTGTGCTAAAATTCGCCTTTGGATAAGCATCGACAAATGCTTTAGGCGGAGAGGAAGCTTTTATCGGATTCCATTTAAACTCTCGCGCTACTACATTACCTTCTTGTTCTTCAATATAGTCAATCTCTTTCTGTGAAAAGGTACGCCAGAAATATCTACCGCTAATCACTCTCCCTTCATGAGCTTCATGCTTCAAGCGTTCCATTATCATACTGCTCTCAAATAGCACACCGACATCATTACGATTTATGACGTCAATCGGCTGAAATGAATCAATAAGTGCATTGCGAATACCATTATCAACAAAATATATCTTCTTGGATCTTGTGATCTCATTTCGTAAATTGCGTGCAAAAGAACCCAGCCGTACAATTACATAATTTTTCTCTAAGAGATCCACGTACCGTTCAACAGTCTGCTGACTTGTGCCCAGTGTCGTTGCCAACTCTCGATAAGATACTTCATTGCCAATCTGATAAGCAAGTAATTTTAGAAGATGAGTCATAACTTCAGGTTTCTTAATATCTCCAACCGCCAAAACATTTTTATACAGATACTGCGAAACTAAAGTCTTTAGACGAAAAATCTTTTCCTGTTCACCAACATTTATTAAATCTGGATAACCGCCAAAACGCATGATGTTAGGCAACGCCTGCTTCGCGTCAAAACTATTATGTGCAATCTCGGTTAAGGCCAGTGGATACAGAATGAATTCAAGAGATCGCCCAGTAAGTGGCTCGGAAACTATATTGGCAAGATCAAATGACGAAGAGCCAGTAGCAATATACTGCACTTCAGGATGATGGTCGTAGAGAGTTTTTAAAACAGAACCAATGTCTGGGATCACCTGTGCCTCGTCAAAAACAACGATCTTATACTGCTTGACGAGTGAAAATAAATCCTCAGAACTACGACGTGCTAGAAGATCTCTATTCTCTAGAAGTTCACAGTCTATAAAACGAACTGTGTCCCCATAAGAGGCCAGCATGTGTTTTAACATGGTTGTCTTTCCTGCTTGGCGTGGACCGTATAGAATCAGTACCTTATTGCCAAAAAGACGATTTGTAAGGATAATTTCGAGATTTCTTGTAATATACATAATACCAACTTAACAAATTTACTTAAATATGTAAAGTCAACCTGTGCATAGTTCTACTTATGGAGTGGTAGCTGGAGTGGTTATGGTTGATTCCCCGACGGCTGTCGTGGTGGTGACCGGCCCAGGAAGTGGTGCTGATGGTGGTGCCACTTCTCCAGCCGATGGTGTAGAAAGTGCTGTAGAAGAAGCTCCGGCTGGTGATAAATCTATGATCGGTGTCGACGTCGCTAGATCTACTGGAGCTATTATATTTCCGGAAGAAGACGAGGATGGTGAGATACTTGGCAGTGGTGCGGTGACATTTTGAATCAGATCAGCCCCGAAGACTCTTATAAACTGCTCTTCGGTGACACAGACACGACCAACACAGAGCTTCCCGGTGTAAAGTTCATCTGTATTTAATATCTTGGTATAGATCTCCTTGGCTGTAATCTTCTCCACTACCCACTCTTTAATACTGGCAAACCAAATCTTAACAGCTTCCAAAATCCTCCCGGAGAAAGTCGTGTCAGCCTCACCAGCTTGTGATGTCATCGAGGCTATATTAACTGTCGTACTGGCAGTCGTAGAAGCTATCCCCGAGAATATATCGGTCTCCAGCTTCTGCACCTTCTTGCTCAGGGCTTGGATACCGAGGAGAGCAACACCGGCTGGATCAATAGAAGAGATAGAGCTTGTGCCGTTCGAGCCACCAGTCTGGAAGGCATCGTAGAACTCCTCTGCTACTGGGCCGATGTGAGTGGTAGTGGTTGCCTCCTTCTTATAATTCCATCGGCTTATAAAGAGCGAGTTGATCTTATCTAAGACTATCTCTCCGTCCATGGCAGTAAAATTCTCCTTAAGTTCACGGCTAGAAGCGTTAGTCCAAGTACCGCCAGAACTGACATAGGCGCCAGAAGCAAGTTGCAGTGGGCCAAGATTGGTACTATTCGTCCCTATGGCAACGTTGCCTCCATTAGTCACCACGAAGTTCGTGGCCGTAGATGAACCGATAACGAAGGCAGGGCCTGTGATGCCGTTAGGGTTTACAGAGAGTTGGGCCCATGGAGTGGTGGTGCCGATGCCGACGTTGCTAGAGCTATTTACTGTTAACGCCGCTGTCCCTGCATAATTTTCAACATGCAAGGGATAATCATGAGTTTTAATATAAAGTCCAGCTTGTTGTGGTGTGCCGAGTCCAGCAATATTATTGGGACGTACAATTTTAAGTATTGCTTGTGCTATTGGT